>JAYUSD010000001.1:0-2491 GCA_043755865.1 Variovorax sp.
GGTGCTCTGGTGGGCGTTTGAGCCGAGCACATGCCCTGCGCAAACGGTTATGCGCACAAACATTTAAAACGGCAACTTAGGCATCCCGCCACCTATCCCCGGCAAGCCTTTCATGCCACCCGCCCCGCCCATACCGCCAAGCTTTTTCATCATCTTCATCATGCCGCCGCCCTTCATTTTTTTCATCATGTCCTGCATTTGACTGAACTCGTTGAGCAAGCGATTGACTTCTTGAATCTGCACCCCCGCACCACCGGCGATGCGCCTTTTGCGGCTGGCTTTGGATTTGCCATCCATCAACAGGCCGGGATTGCGGCGCTCTTTGCCGCTCATGGAATTGATGATGCCTTCTTTGCGGATGATGTCTTTCTCAGCGCGATTCATGTCCATGGTAGAGGCTTTTCCAGCAAGCTGGCTGGGCAATTTGTCCATGATGCTCGACAGGCCGCCCATATTTTTCATTTGCTGAATCTGCTCTAAAAAATCTTGCAGATTAAAGCCCACGCCGCTCTTCATCTTCTCGGCCATCTTTTGCGCAGCGGCCATATCGACATTGGCCGTGACTTGCTCCACCAGCGCCAAGATGTCGCCCATGCCGAGAATGCGGCCCGCAAAGCGCTCCGCATCAAATACTTCCAAACCATCAATCTTCTCGCTTGTGCCGGCGAATTTGATCGGCACGCCGGTGATTTGCTTGACGGAGAGCGCCGCTCCACCGCGCGAATCGCCATCGGTTTTGGTGAGGATGATGCCGGTCAGGGGCAGGGCCTGAGCGAAAGCTTTGGCGGTATTGATCGCATCTTGCCCTTGCATCGCATCAACGACGAAGAGCGTCTCCACCGGATTCAAAATGGCGTGCAACTCCTGAATTTCTTGCATGAGCTGAGCGTCAATGGCAAGCCGGCCAGCAGTATCTACCAAGAGCACATCGAAATGATGGTTCTTCGCATAGGCGATGGCTGCGCGGGCAATATCGGCTGGCTTTTGGTCGGGCGAGGAGGGAAACCACTCTGCGCCTGCTTGCGCCGTCACAGTTTTAAGCTGCTCAATGGCAGCGGGGCGATACACGTCGCCCGAGACAGTCAGCACTTTCTTTTTACGCTTCGTGATTAAGTGTTTGGCCAGCTTTGCGACTGAAGTGGTTTTACCGACACCTTGCAAGCCTGCCATGAGTATCACGGCGGGGGGTTGAGCGGCAAGGTTGATGTCGCTGACACCTGCGCCAATCGCTGAAACAAGTTCGCGGTTGACGATGCCTACCAGCGCTTCGCCCGGTTTGAGCGAGCCGACCACCTCTTGGCCCAGTGATTTTTCTTTCACGCGGGCGATGAAATCTCGCACCACCGGCAGCGCCACGTCGGCCTCCAAGAGCGCCATGCGCACTTCGCGCAACATGTCAGCCACATTGGATTCGGTGATGCGGGCTTGACCGCTGATCGATTTGACCAGTTTGGATAGGCGTTCGGAGAGGGCTGAGGCCATAGCGTTAGGTTCGTGAGGTTCGTGAGGGCAGTGCGGTGTAGGCGCGCCTGCTGAAGGTAAACTACAAGCCATGATTTTATCCAGTCGAGTCTCAGCGTGAATCAACCAGCTTGGTTTTGGGTTTTGGTGGCCGTCGCCTTGCTGGCTTACGCTTTGCCTGCGCTGATCAAGGCAGCCCGACCACCAACAGTTGCCAGCAGCTTGGCGTTGGCATGGGCCGCGCATGGCTTGGTGTTGGCTTTTGCTCTGTTTTCGGGCCGCTTTGGTTTTGGCCCGGCGTTGTCTGTGATGGCGTGGTTTGTACTTACGGTGTATGCGGTGGAAAGCCGCCTGTATCCCCAGATGGAGAGTCGCCGCGCTCTGGCTGCGCTTGGAGGCATCGCCTTGGTTGTGGGCGTGGTGTTTCCCGGCACTGCCCTGGGTGCAAATGCTTCGATTTGGCTGCCCTTGCATGGCGCGTTTGGCGTAGCAGCTTACGGCTTGCTCGCTGTGGCAACGGTGCATGCTTGGCTGATGCGCCGTGCAGAGGCGCACATGCGAGCTGCTCCAGGCACTGCGGTGGCAAGCATGGAATCTAGCTTGGGGTTGCCTTTGTTGACGCTGGAGCGATTGATGTTCGGCTTTGTGCTGGCCTCATTTGTGTTGCTCACGGGCACGTTGCTCGCGGGCTGGCTGTTTGGCGAAGATTTATATGGCGCAGGCAATGCGTGGCGCTGGAATCACAAAACGATTTTTTCTGTGCTTGCTTGGGGCTTGATGGGCATGCTTCTTTTGGGGCGCCAGCAATGGGGTTGGCGCGGCAGAGTTGCCTCACGTTTTGTGTATGGCAGCGCTTTGCTCTTGCTGCTTGCCTATGTGGGCTCGCGCTTTGTGTTGGAAGTGTTGCTGCAGCGCGCGTCGTGATGGCAGTGAAAGAATTACTTTGAAATACGCTGTTGTTATTTTGGTGGTGCTGCTTGGCGTTTGGCTTTGGCGCAAAAACCGCGCGGATGATCGACGAGAGGCGTCT
>JAYUSD010000002.1:0-14315 GCA_043755865.1 Variovorax sp.
AAAGATGGCGGCTATGACAATCACAGCCCGCGCGAATGGCTGGAGCGCCAAAGCGGCTGGCGAGCTCGCGCGAATGCGGCGCAAGCCAATACCTTTGAAGCGCTGCCGTTTTTCTTTGCTGCCGTGATCATTGCGCATCAGCTTGGCGCAGGGCAAACCCGGCTTGATCTGCTCTGCCTGTCGTGGCTGATGCTGCGCATTTTCTACGTCATCACCTATGTGGGCGACATGGCTATGCCGCGCACAGCGGTATGGATCGGCGCTTTTGTGGTGAACATCTTGATTTTGTTTTCAGGCTTTCGCTAAAGCAAAACTTCTTTTGTCGCCGTCACAGCGACGCACATTGCGGCGCTGAGAGGATTGATTCATTTGGCCTGTGGACTCACATGCAGGTTGTTGCCTGAGCAATAGTGATGTGCGGCCATACAAAAATGGCAAAGTGGTTTTTGAACGACTTGTGTGCGGTATGTCGCGACAGCATGATCCGTAGTTTCCCGCTCAGCAATCGCCCGGATGCCCTCCTGCCGGTTTGTCGCTACAGTCATTTGCATGACAGGAAAAATAAATAAAACAGATCAGGATGGAATTCTCACGGCACGCCGGCAATTGGTACTGCGCGTGGCGCAAGCGGCTGCTGGCATTGCGACTTCAGGTGTGGGCACAGCCTGGGCGCAAAAGCAGAAAAAAACCAGACCATCAACGCCAGCGGCTTTCCCCAAGCCAGAAAAACGCAGCGTCACCATCGCCACGACGACTCTCTCTGCCTTGCCCTATCTGCCCCTGCTGGTAGCGCAGCAAAAAGGCTTTTTTGCGCAGCATGGCTTGGAATTGATGGTGAGCGAGCAGCAAAGCGCAGCACGCGCGAACGCGGCGGTGGCCTCTGGCAATGCAGATCTCGTTTGCGGCTGGCTAGAGAATATGCTCGCTGCGCCAAGCAGGGCGCTGGGGCTGCAAAGCTTTGTCTTGCTGGGTGTCTCGCCGATGATGGCGTTGGGCGTGCCGGTGCGGCCAGCGCCAGCATCGGATGCGTCTTCTGCGCAGCGTGCTCAATCAATCACACCTACCCAACCGACGCAGTTGTCTCAGCTCACGCAATTGCGCGGGCGCAAGATCGGCGTCGTGGCACTGAATTCACCCACACACACCGTGGCGCTGGCAGCGCTGCGCCGCGCGGGATTGCGTGCCGGCGAAGTGGGCTTCGTAAGCGTGGGCAGCCCAGCCAGTGCGGCCATGGCGCTTCGCTCTGGGCAAATTGATGCGTTGGTGCATATGGATCCGCTCATGCTCCAGCTAGAGCAGAGCGGTGAGATGGCTTTGCTGGCCAGTATGCGCAGCCCCGCTGCTTGCATGCAGGCTTTGGGCGTGCAGTTGCCATCAAGTTGCGTGGCCGCGCCGGCAGAATTTTTGCTGCGCTATCCCGGCACAGCGCAAGCTTGCAGTGATGCGCTGGTGCAGGCGCTGCAGTGGTTGGCTCAGGCCAGCTTGCGAGACATGCTGGATCTTTTGCCCGACAAGAGCAGTAGCGCTGAAGGTGTGGCCAATGCCCTGAGCATGGATGCGCAGCTTTTTTTAGCCAGCTTTGAACGCTTGCGCAGTGCGTATTGTGTCGATGGGGTATGCGCTTTGCCCTTGGCTAGCAATTTGCTGCAAGCCATAATGGACGCTGAGCCAGCGATGCGTCTAGAGCAAATTGAGGTGCAGCGCAGCATCAACAATGCATTTGCACAGCGCAGTGTGATGCGTTTAAAAACCTAACATGCGCTGCTGCACGCGATACGATCGAGCCGCATTTGCCACCTAAATGCGAACGGATTTGGGCATCTAGGTAGCAGTGAAATCAACGCGACATCGTGGTGCCGGCGCGCATCGCGTCTTTCTTAGGAGGCTTCTCAGGCTTGGGTTTGTCGCCGCCATCAGATTTACCAGCCATGCCCGCCATGCCGACTTTGCTGACCCTAGCGTCTTTTTTAGGTGGTTTTTCAGGCTTTGGCTTGTCACCACCGTCTGACTTACCCGCCATGCCTGTTGTGCCGACTTTGCTGGCCATGGCTTGCTTTTTCGGCGGCTTTTCGGGCTTGGGTTTGTCCCCGCCATCAGACTTTCCCGCCATCGCGGACTTGCTTTGCGCAGCGTTGCTCTTGGCCATCTGTTTCGATGGCGGCTTAGGCTTGATAGATGCGGGCTTTTCGTCGGCGGCAAATGCTGCCAAAGGCACCGACAGCAGCGACGTTGAGATGATAGATATGAGCCATTTGTACATTGTGTTCTCCATGAGAGCTAAGATTACGAATGAGACCAGTCAACCGAGTTTGCTATTAGAGATTGACCAAAACACATCTGCTGCGAAGAATCAGGCGGCCTAAGATCAGTGACTAATAGACAATTTCAGTTTATACCTTACAGTGAGTGTGGGAATATTTAATTTGACATTGGAGAGCATGCTCATGAATCGACATTTCCAGCAGTTTTTAACGGTTTGCGGCTTTATCTGCGTGCTGATTGCGATGCCTGCATTCGCGCAAGAGCTTGCTGGCGCTAAAGACCATGCCGCCATCAAACGCTTTGCAGGCTCGACCATCGTGACCTACGACGTCAAGCGATTTGATGAAGTTGATATCCCGACCTCGACTTTTCGCGGGTACAACTTGCAAACGAAAAAGCGTGAATTCACGAATCCACCGATCAAAGCCGAAGGCCTGCGAACGCGCATTTGGTATGAGGCCGCTGGCGCGACCAGCGCAGAGCTGTTTCGCAACTACGTCAATGAGCTGGCTGCTCAAGGCTTTACCATGTTGTATGACTCCACCCAAGATGCCAAGCTGGGCAAGTGGAATGGCTATTTGCTGCCCTACGGCGCGCTTGATGGCAAGCTTAATACCTCACGCTCAAACTTCGTCCTTTATTCAGCAGCCACCAACCAAGCTCGCACGCTGTCTGCCCAGCGCGTGAAAGACGGTCAAACGCTGTATGTGCATTTGACCGTAGTGCAATGGGATAAAGACAATGTCACCTTCAAAGCCAAGAGCGGTGCGTATGCCGCGCTGGATATCGTGGAGGCCGGTCAGTTGCAGCAAAACATGGTAACTGTGAGCGCCTCCGAAATGGCCAAGGCAATGGCCAGCACCGGGCGTGTGGCGCTGTATGGAATCTTGTTTGACACAGGCAAAGCTGATATGAAGCCTGAGTCAAAAGCGGCCTTAGAAGAAATTGCCAAACTGCTCAAAGCCGAACCAAGTTTTAAACTGCGTGTGGTGGGTCACACAGATAACCAAGGTGGGCTCGAAAGCAACATTGCGCTGTCTAAGCGCCGCGCAGAAGCGGTCAATGCGGCACTGGCAAGCCAGCATGGCATTGCCGCAGCACGCTTGTCGGCCTTTGGTGTGGCAGATTTAGCACCCGTAGCAAGTAATGCGGATGAAACGGGGCGGGCCAAGAACAGGCGTGTCGAGCTGGTGCCGCAATAATCGCGGTATTTTGAAGTGCGTTTTTAGCGCAACGCGATTGCTATTAAATATATAGCAAACTTTGTAGACGATATGCCGGTAATAGGGTCAAATTAGCAATAAAAACGCCGCTAGGACAACGACCGACAACGACAACGATGTGCGAGTATGCGCTTGGGCTATCGAGCAGCGTTGTTTGTTTTGGATGCGGCATCCACCCGGCGCGCGCCATCAAAACGCGTTTGCCAGTAGTTCACGCGCATATCTTCCACGCGTACCACGCCGCCGGTGCGGGGAGAGTGGATGAATTTATTGTCGCCGACGTAGATGCCGACATGGCTGAAAGCGGATTTGAGCGTGTTAAAAAATACGAGATCACCGGGCTGAAGCTCAGATTTATCAATCGGCTGTGTGGCGGCGGCTTGCTCTGCTGAGCGACGCGGCAACACCATGCCGACGGTCTGTTCATAAATCAAGCGTACAAAGCCACTGCAATCGAGGCCTTGCTCAAAGGAGTTGCCACCGCGCTTGTAAGGGACACCCAAAAAGCCCATCGCAGAGACAACCAGCTCAGATGCTTTGTCGCTTACAACCCTGCCGGCAGCACTGGCTTGATCGCCCAGCTTGCCAATCAATCCTTTGTCTTGCATGAACACAGCCATGTCATCGTGGTTGTTGCTGGTGGTTTGCGCTAAAGCGGGCGCAAAGAGCGATATAGCCAACACCATGTATGCGCACGCAAATTTTGCCGTGCGCGGCACAATGCGGAGCGTGACATGCTGTAACGAAGAAACTAAAAATGCTTTCGCCATGCGGGCATTATCTCGATTCGATGTAAGAAGTCAAGTGAATAATCGCGCCTAAGTTGTTGATTTGTTGCATAAATCCTAGCTTTGCGAGCTTGAAAAGCCAAAAATCGCTGGCAGGCTCGGCCTACAATGCTTCAATGCCTCTATTTTGCCATCCAAACAGCGTCAGATCACTGTTCCAGTCATGAGCTTGCCCACCTTTCCAGATACAGATCTTGTTTTGAGCCAGCGCGATGCGCGCAACGTCATCTCGTTGACCCTAAACCAACCACACAACTTTAACGCGCTCAGCACCGACATGATTGCCGCGCTGCAAGCTCAGCTTGACGCCATCGCGGCTGATGAGTCTGTTCGCGCTGTGGTGCTGGCCGCCAAGGGCAGGGCGTTTTGCCCGGGGCACGATCTCAAAGAGATGGCAGCGAATCCTTGCCAAGCGTATTACCTGCGGCTTTTCAAGCAATGCAGCGTGATGATGCTGAGCATCGCCAAGCTTCCAGTGCCCGTGATCGCGCGCGTGCAAGGCTTGGCCACTGCAGCGGGCTGCCAGCTTGCCGCGCAATGTGATTTGGCGGTGTGCTCGCCAGCGGCGCGTTTTGCCACCAGCGGCATTCATTACGGCTTGTTTTGCGCCACGCCGTCTGTGCCGCTCACGCGCACGATTCATCCTAAATATGCGATGCAAATGCTGATCACCGGCGAATTTATTGATGCCGATACAGCGCTGCTGTATGGCTTGGTCAATAGCGTAGCGTTTGATGCAACGGATGCCGCGCTCGATGCAGAAGTAGAAAAACTGCTTTTGCAAATCATCAACAAGCCTCGCGTTGCCTTAAAGCTCGGCAAAGAGCTAATTCTTCGCCAGCAAGGGCTGAGCTTGGAAGCGGCGTATGCGCTGGCAGGCCAAACGATGGCTGCGAACATGATGGACGCTGCTGCGCAAGAAGGTGTGCAGGCTTTTATGAATAAGCGAATGCCGAGCTGGAAAAATGAGAAGCCATGAACTTGAGCCAACAAAACTATTTCAAAGCTTTGCTGGCTGATTTCAGCCGCGAAGGCTTTGCGCTTGAATTGCTCGCATTACTCGGCTGCTTGGTTGCAGCTTGGGGTGCGGTCTGGCTGCTGCGCCGTGCTTTTCAACAAGACAAAGAGCAGGGCGCAGACTCGGTGCTGTTTGGCCGGCGGGGCATTGACGGTATTTTGTTTCCGCTGATCAGTTTGGCGCTGGTGTACGTCTTGCGCGTGACCGTGTTTTCCGCGCCGGAATTTGCGCTGTTTCGCGTGGCCACGCTGATGCTGTGTGCGTTGGCTGCGATTCGGCTGATTGCGCGCGTGGTGGCGCTGGCCTATCCGGATTCCACTGCCGGGCGGCTGCTGGAACAGTTTTTTTCGTGGTTTGTATGGCTCGGCATCGCGCTCTGGTTGGCCGGTGTGTTGCCGATCGTGACAAATGAGTTGGAGGCCGTCACATTCAGCATGGGCAAATCCAAAGTGAGTTTGCTGGGGCTGTTTGAAGGTATTTTGGCGGCGCTGTTGGTGATTGTGCTCAGCCTGTGGGTGTCCGCTGTGATTGAGCGGCGCTTGCTCTCAGATGCAGTGGCTGATTTGTCGCTGCGCAAAGTGGCTACTAATGCGATTCGCGTGCTCTTGCTCATCGTTGGCCTGCTGTTTGCGCTTTCGGCGCTTGGCGTGGATCTCACGGCGCTTTCGGTGCTTGGCGGTGCTCTTGGCGTGGGCTTAGGCTTTGGCCTGCAAAAGCTGGCATCGAATTATGTGAGCGGCTTTGTGATTTTGCTCGAGCGCAGTTTGCGTATCGGCGACAACGTCAAGGTCGATGGCTTTGAGGGCACAGTCACCGACATCAAAACCCGCTACACCATGATCCGCAGCGTCAATGGCCGTGAAGCGATTGTGCCCAATGAGAAAGTCATCACCGAGCGGGTAGAAAATTTATCCCTCAGCGATCCGAAGGTGCTACTGATCACCAACATCACCGTCGGCTACGAAAGCGATGTCGCGCAGGTGCAGAAAATTTTGTGTGATTCAGCGGCAAGCAGTGAGCGCGTTTTAAAAGAACCTGCGCCAGTTGCACACCTAGCTCAGTTTGCCGCCGATGGCCTCGAGTTTAGTTTGTGTTTTTGGATCACTGATCCAGAAAACGGCCAACTCAACGTGAAGAGCGAAGTGCATATCGCCATCCTTGCAGCATTGCGCCAAGCCGCTATTGTGATTCCATATCCCCAGCGCGTCATGCGCATGGTATGAAAGCTCTGTGCGTTTATCTGCCTTGATGTGTACTGGAATGTGAAGTAGTTGGCATGATGAGACATCGACGATGCGCGCTGGGCACATTGACTGCATAAAAGGTATTCAATCAATTTCTTTTCGGCTACATTTAGAAAAATTATCTATCAATATGTTCCAGCAGCCACACCCAACAGCTAGCAAATGGTTTGTTGCGCTGTGCTTTGTGCTTTTGTCGCTGTTACCCAACTTAACGCAGGCAGGCACGTGTTTCGCGATTGACGACGACTCCAACACGATCGTGACGTATGACAGCACAACGCCGCTTAATGTGCGCTTCACGACGACGATTTCAACCTTTGGAGCGATTAACGAGCAAGTGGAAGCGGCATATTTTGATTCGGTCAGTAACCGCTATTACGTTGTGCGGCAATCTGCACCTAATCAGTTTGGCTATGTGCGGCCAAATGATGGTGTGTATGTGCCGATTGGCGTGAGTTTAGGTACAACAGCTGTGCCGACAGCGCGGGCGGTGGGAACCAATAACACCAGCAATAATCGTATTGTTGGCCTAGCGCGCAACCCTATCGACAGCAAATGGTATGTGATTGATCGCGATGGTTTTTTGTATGAGATCAACCCGGTCACCGGCAGTTTTGTGCCGGGATCGTTTGGCGGGAATGACTATCTCCGCATCAAGACGGCTGCAGGAACGCTTGTTGCCTCTGTGGAAGACATGGCTTTTGACAATGCTGGCAATCTTTTTGTGCTGCAAAACGGGCCGAGTGCTGATCAGTTTTTGCGCAACATCAATTTGAACACTGGTTTGGCTCTGTCGGGCCTCAACTTGGGTATGACAGAAGCCGAGGGTTTAACGAATTCTTTGGGTGAGATTCGTTTGATTATTGGCGGCTCGCAAGCCCCGGGCGGTAGTTTTTTAAACTCTGATTTTTTCCGCGTTGACACCGCCACGGGAGCATTAACTCGGCTTTACACGGTGCCTAACCCAGTGACAGGCACGCAAGCTGATTTTGAGGCGACTGGTTGCAATGACGGCGTGCTGCGCGCTGACTTGAAGCTCTCCAAAACCGTGAGCCCCAGCGCCGTCGCGCCCGGTGCTACGGCCACTTTTACGCTGCGTGTGGAGCACGAAGGCATTGACATCGCGCACCGCATTCAAGTGCAAGAAACCCTGCCAAGCGGCATGAGCGTGATCGCGTCCACACAAGGCCCCGGTTGCGGCTTGTGTTCCTACGATATTCCCACCAACGTGTGGAGCATCGACAAAATGGACATTGGGCAAGTGCGCACGATCACACTGGTTGTTTCGACGGCGGGTGTGCCGCCGAACTCCTTCTTGGAAAACCGTGCTCAGATCAGCCAGCAATGCGAGGCAGCGACCGGCCCCTGCTCGCCGCTGCTTGATGTTGATTCCACGCCTGCCAATAAATCTGGCAGCAGTTGGACACCCACTGAAGACGATGAGGCCATCGCCGGCTTGCTGGTGACGGCTTTTCCATCAGTGGGCAAGAGCTTTGCCCCAACAACTGGCCTAGCAGGTCAAACCACCACGGTCATTTTTACATTCACCAATCCCAACAGCACGTCCTCGGCCACGATTACTTCGGTGTTTACCGATACCTATCCTGCTGGCATGACAAACGCCAACCCGCCTAATGCCACCACCACGTGCGCCGGCTCTGGGCTGATCACTGCAACAATTGGCGCGAACAATATCAGCTTAGGAACAGGGCGCGTGATTGCGGCGGCGGGCTCATGCCAGCTGCGCGTCGATGTAACAGCAACCAGTGTGGGCAACTTTACCAACACGGTTGCCGCATCTGCACTGACCGTGACGCTTCCCGGACTCACACTCAGCAATGTGGTGGGTGCTACGGCGATTTATCAGATCAACCCAGATAACGTCGGCGTGATCAAAGATTTCTTGCCCGATGGCATTGGGGCAGGGCAGACTTCGACGCTGAAACTCACTTTCAGCAATCCCCGCAACGTCACAGCCACTTTGCTCAGCACCCTTGTAGATCAATATCCCACCAATCTTTTCAATGCGGCCGCCCCCAATCCGCAAACCAATTGCACTGGTGGCACTGCAGCAGCTCTGGCTGGCAGCAGCACCGTGACGCTGGCAACGGGTGCGCAAATCCCGCCAAACAGCTCATGCACGCTGACAGTGATCGTTACATCCAGCGTGGATGGGTTTTATACGAACACGATTGCGGCGAGTAGCCTCAGCACATCGGTGGGCGCCAACGTGGGCCCGGCATCGTCTAGTTTACAGGTTGGCAATCCGAGTGTGAGTAAGGCTTTTGTGCCAGCATCTGTCGTGCCGGGTGCGAATTCTGTGTTGTTCTTGACGTTCACCAATCCGCGCAATACAGCTGCGACTTTTAGCGCCGTCTTCACCGATATTTATCCTAGCATTCCCGGTGGCACGGTGGTTAATGCTTTAACTCCCGGTGTGATCAATGGCTGCGGAGCAGTCGGCGCGGTCACTGCTACTGCCAGCATCAATCAGCTCAGCATGAGCACAGCCAACGTGATTCCTGCGTTGTCATCGTGCGTCGTGCGAGTCAACGTCACCGCCACGCCAGCTACGGCCTCGGGCACGTTCGTCAACACGATTCCCGCAGGCTCGCTCAGCACCAATCTTGGCCCGAGCACCCTTCCTGCTGTTGCCACTCTGACTGTATCCAACCAAACCAATCTCAGCATGAGCAAAGTGGTGAGCAGCGCCAATATCTTCCCCGGCACGACGCTTAACTACACCGTCACAGTGACCAATCTTGGCCCCAATATTGCCTTCAATGCCGTGTTAACGGATGCGCTTCAGGGCGCAACGTTGATTGCCCCGGTTACCAGCACGTTTTCTGCCGGTGGAAGCTTGGTCTCGCTGGTCACAACGACTGCGGGGTTGACGGCGACTGTGAATCTGCCATTGAATGGCACAGCGCTATTTGCCTTCCGCGCTGTGCCAGCGCTCGCCAACGGGTTTTTGACGAATACGGCATCCATACAAGCTGGCTCTACCGCCACCGATTCCACGCTGTCTAACAACACAGCCAGCGTGAGTACGCAGGTCTCGCCATCGGCCAATTTGAGTGTGAGCAAAACCAATGGTGTGACCACGCTAACCGCTGGCAGCTTAACGGTCTACACAGTCACCTTTGCAAATGCTGGGCCATCGGACGCCAGCGGCTCTTTGATTCGGGATATTCCGACCTCCGGTCTGTCCAGCTGCACTGTGCTCAGCTGCAGTGGCTCGGGCGGCGCAGTTTGCGGCAGCCCGACATTCACAGCGATTAACACCAGCGGCTATTCTTTGCCAACGTTTCCGAGCGGGAGCAGCGTCGTTTTGCTTTTGCAATGCTCGGTCAATGCCACAGGTTTTTGACACCGGCTGTTCTTAACGCAGCGCCTTAATCGTTTTTTGGCTTTAAACGCAGGCGAATCGCGCCTTTGGCTGTGTCGACATTCACGGGCTTACCGCCTTGCGTAACTTCAATCCATCCGCGCGCAGCCAAACGAGCTGCAACGCGTCGCACAGCGGGCATCGCAGCCCGCCACGCTGCTTCGGTCGGATACACGGCCCGGGCAGCTTCGCTTGGGCAAATGGAGGTATGTGCCGAACGCTTGGCAAGCAACGCGATGATCGCGGCTTCCAACGCTTGCTCATCTTCAAGTGCAGTGGAAAGTGCTAGGTCGCCTTGTTTGACGGCGCGGCTCGGCGGAGGGCTTGAAGGGAGAGGCATCTTAAATTCCTGCTGAACAACCGATCCGAGCACACACCATTAACTTTACATAATATACATCGTATTATTAATTAAAGCATCCATCGCCGCACCAAACGGAGCACAAAAATTTAGTCTCCACCACCGCCGCCATCACCTCCACCATCGCCGCCGCTATCCGCACCACCAAAATCGCTGTGGCTGCCGCTGTATTGGTCGTCGGAGAAACTGGTGCCAAAATGCACCTCGCCGCCGCCTGCTGCTGGGCGGCGCGCAAATTCTTGAGCGTTTGCAAGGTAGACGATGCCGTCAGTTATGGCGAATTTGGCGTCAAGCGCAAACAAAATAGGCAGCCGAGATGGCGCGTTGGCTTGAATGGCTTCCTCTTTGCACGCCCAATACCAAGTACGGCGCAAAGCATCATTGTGCTCAGCATGCGGGCTTAAAGCGCGCGCTGGCGCAACGGGTAAAACGCTTCCCAAGGCCATGTTGCACCATTCCTCATAAACCGCCGGATGATCTGCAAACACGCGCCAAGCGTGCGCCACCACCACAGACGGCATCGCCACTGGCTTGCTGCCGCTGCGCACACAGCCAAGGAAAAACTGCCGCAAACCGCGCTCCACCAGCTCCGCATCTTTGCTGCTGAGCTGAAAAAATTGCTCCCTCAGCTTGCGCTTGATGAACTGCGGCAATGGCCCTTCGCGCACATAGCGCTCGCGCATCCATTTGCCCCAAACGCTGATCAAAGCCATCACCACCATCGTGGCAATGATGAGCGATATCCATGAGGATCTGATCTGCCAGCCAGCCATCGCGCCAACAACGATGATGACAAACCAAGCAAGCAGCAGCAACCGAAGCGCCCAGCCTGAATAGCGAATCAAAAATCTCTGAAATGCTGTCATGAAGATGCCCCAGATCCATGCGAATACCGCTGAATCACCATTTGCCCTTGGGCTGCTGCGCCCGGACAAACGCTGAAATCACGTCAACGGAATCTTGCTTTTTCGCTTGCTGAGCGAAGTCAATGGCGGTCAAACCCAGATCGTTTTTCAGGCTCACATCTGCGCCTTCTTCGAGCAAAAGCTTTACTGCGCCCGGTGTGCCGTAATGGGCAGCCATCATAAGTGGCGTGGTTTTGTTGGGGCTCTCGGCATCGATGTAGGCGTAGTTTTCGAGCAGTATTTTGATGATTTGCGCATTGCCGCTGGTGGCTGCGTAATGCAGTGGCGTCCAGCCGGGTTTGTTGACGTCAGCGCCTTTGTCAATCATCGCAATAGCGAGTGCCGCCTCGCCTTTGAAGACGGCCATCATGAGTGGCGTTTCACCGTCAACCGTGATCGCGTTGAGATCAATTTTGGGCGTGTTGATCAGGAGTTGAGCCACTTTAGGCGATGGCTCGCGGAGCGCCAAAAAGAGGCCATGGAAATTCTTGGGATCTCGGGTATTGGGATCAAAACCGCGCTGGAGCAAGCTTTGCACGGCTTTAGCATCGTCTTGGCGGATGGCGGTAAAGAAATCTTCAAAAGCTCCCGAATGCGCCCAGCCAGAAAATAAAAATGAAGTAAAAATAACAGCTTTTAGGAGATATTTAAAGTAAATTCTCATGATCAATCTCCGCTGAAAGCGCTAAATATCCGTGGGAACAAGCGATCAAAATTATCATTGGTCGCCCGCGCCACCGCCTCAATGCTGATGCCTTTGAGCTGGGCAATCTGCTGAGCCACAAACGGGACATAGCTGGGATTGTTGGTCTTGCCGCGATACGGCATGGGAGCGAGATACGGGCTGTCTGTTTCGATCAGGCAGCGCGCAAGCGGCACATAGGCAGCCACTTCGCGAAGCTCTTGGGCAGCTTTGAAGGTCAAAATGCCCGAAAAACTGATGTAAAAATCCAGATCAAGCGCGGCTTTGGCCACGGCCATGTTTTCCGTAAAGCAGTGGAAAACGCCTTTGGCTTGGGGCAGGGAGTGTGGGTGTTTCTGTGCGCCCTGCTCCTGCGCCTTTGCAAAGCCGCCCTCTTCTTTCAAAATAGCCAACGTGTCGTCGCTCGCAGCACGGGTGTGAATGATGAGGGGCAAATCGGTCTGCCGCGCTGCTCGAATGTGGGTGCGAAATCTCTCGCGTTGCCATTCCATGTCGAGCACTGTGCGCCCGCCCTTGCGGCCAGCCATGTCGTAATAATCTAGCCCCGTCTCGCCAATAGCGACCACCTTGGGCAGCTTGGAGCGCTCAACAAGATCACCGAGCGTAGGCTCATAGATGCCCTCGTTATCGGGGTGTACGCCCACCGTGCTCCAAAAATTGCCGTATTCCGTGGCTAAGCTATGCACATCGGGAAACTCTTCAATTGTGGTGCAAACGCACAGTGCCCGCGTGACCTGAGCAGCAGCCATCGCCTCACGAATCGCCGGCAGATTGCCTCGCAGCTCGGGAAAATTTAGATGGCAGTGGGAATCGGTAAACATCGCCTGATTTTAAGGCAAAAATGGCATGTAGCCGGCATAGAATAAGCGCAGAGTGCTATTAATTATATAGCATTGAGACGCACAAATCAAATCGTTTGCGTAGGCCGATCAGAACCTAGATGCGCGCCAAGAAGCTGCTCTATTTTGATCTTGAGCAGCTTGGATTTCTCGTCGGTGGGAAATTTGATACCAATGCCCTGCGTGCGATTGCCAGCCGCTTTGGCCGGCGTGATCCAAGCCACTTTGCCTGCCACCGGATAGCGCTGAGGATCTTCGGGCAATGTGATGAGCACGTAAACATCGTCGCCCAGTTTGTAATCTTTGGCTGACGGAATAAAAATGCCGCCCTCGGCAAACGAGCCAATATAAGCCGCGTAGAGTGCGGCTTTTTCCTTGATCGCCAATTGGATGACGCTGGGGCGTGGCGTGGTGCCGACGCCGGGGGCGGTGGTGGTGGTGGTGGTGGTGGTGGTGGGTGGTGTGCTCATACAGGGGGTGTTGTCACGTTCTAGAGTTTATACAGAGTTTGGCCTGTTGCACCATATCTTCGAGCAACAGATCTTGCTTAAAGGGATGATCAATTCGGCGCGAGAGGCTCTTGAGTTGCTCGCCCCAAGCGGCCAAGGCGCGGGCGGGCGGCGGTTTGGGAAGATCTTGCGGCGCATAAAACCTCGGCTCGGCGCCCAGCTTGATGGCCCACAAATCGTGGCACAGCTTGTGCTGCGCATCCAGCAATTGTGCGCTGCTGAAGCCGGCGGCTGCCTGCACGTGACCCTTTTGCAGAGCGCGTGGCAAATCACCCCAAGCGGCGTTTGTGTGGAGGGCTACTGAATTGAGCGCATCTAGCGGGCGATTGCCGCTGGCTCGCAGTGCTGTGATGCGCTGCTCAGGGCTGGCGACTGGGTGTTTTTCAGTGAGCCAAGCCAGTGCATCGTCAGCATTGGGCTGGGGCAGCGCAAAGGCTTGGCAGCGGCTGCGGATGGTCGGCAGCAGCGCATGCGCCGCTTCTGTGGCGAGCACAAAGCGCAGGCTGCCCAGCGGCTCCTCTAAGGTTTTGAGCAGGGCGTTGGCAGCGGCGTGGTTCATGCTTTCTGCCGGATACACCAAAATCGCTTTGCCGCGCCCTCGCCCGCTGGTGAGCTCAGCAAACTGCACGGCGTCGCGCACACTCTCAATGCGGATTTCCTTGGAGGGCTTGCGCTTTTTATCGTCAATCTCTTTTTGCGCTTTTTCCGATAGCGGCCAGCCCAGTTCAATCATCAATGTCTCAGGCATGAGCACCACCAAATCGGTGTGGCCGCGCGAATGCACTTGGAGGCAACTGGCGCATTGGCCGCAGGCTGGAGCTGTAGATGCTTTGCCCGCGGCCTCACAGAGCCAAGCCTGCGCCACCGAGAGCGCTAAATCGTATTGACCCAAGCCGGATGCGCCATGCAGCAGCAGGGCATGGCCGGGCATGGCGAGCAATTGGGTGCGCAAAGCGGCCAGCCATGGCGGCAAATCATCTTTGAACTCCATTGGGGCTGCGTGCTCGCTCATGGATAGCCCCGAGTTTTTACAGCTGCCATCACATCCGCGCGCACTTGGCTCAAGGCTTGATGC
>JAYUSD010000003.1:0-14228 GCA_043755865.1 Variovorax sp.
GCGAACGGGGTGGTGAGCGCGCATCGCGTCAAGATGCTATTGAAAACGGAGCATCCGGCGTAGATTCTATGCCGGCGAATGGTCTAAATGCGGGTCAAAATGGTCTGCACAACGATGTGCCAGATCAACGTGCGCCACGCGAGCGGCGTGAACGCGGTGGCCGCAGCCGAGCAGACCGTCCAGACTTGCGCATCGACAACCCTGAATCACACGCAGCAACCGCTCTGGCGGCAGCGGGCATGGCCGGTGCGGCGGGCGCAGCAGTTGTAGCGGGTGTGGTCGGTATGGCCAGTAGCCCTCCTGCAGAGGCGGACAGTGCAGCCCAAGGTGAGCGCTACGAGGGCGGGAACGCAGCGGATGGCAAAGAGGGTGGTCATGGGGCTGGCAACGGGGCTGGCGAGGGCGAGCAACGCGAACGCCGTTCGCGTGATCGCTACGGCCGTGACCGCCGTGAACGCGGAGGCGAGCGTGGTGGCGAACGCGGCGAGCGTGCGCAGCACAGCCCACAAGACGCATCCCAAGAGCCCTCTTTTGAGCAAAATAGAGGCCTAGCCGGCACATCTATTGCGCAGGGTGCTACTGAATTTGTAGCAAATGATCAACGCATGCAAGCCGGCGTTGCGTCTTCTCCCGCTGCGCCTTTGGCGTCATCGACAGCCTCGCCTATCGCCTCGCCTATCGCCTCGCCGTTGTCTGCTCCTGCCGTGGCATTAACCGCCGCCCCAGCTAGCCACCCAGCCGCGCGCCCCACGGCGGCGCAAGCTGGTGCGCCATCTGGCATGCCAAAAATCGGAAGCTTCGCGCTGCCGATCAATGAGATGGATGCGGTTGCCTCTGGTGCAGGTTTGCAGTGGGTCAACTCCAACGCCGCAAGCATCGCAGCGGTGAAAGCGCAAATCGCCGCTGAGCCCAAGCCAGTCCACATTCCCCGCGAGCGCCCCACAGCGGTTGTGATTGATGGCGGCCCATTGGTCTTGGTGGAGACCAAGCGCGATCTGCGCAACATGACTTTGCCGTTTGAACAGGCGGCACAGCAACAGCAATAAGCTTTTTTGCTGGCTCTAAGAAAGCGATCTTCGGGTCGCTTTTTTTGTTTTCTTGACTTGCCCGTTTTTGCTTGGGCGGTAGATCGCGCTACCTGCGCGCTTTGCTACGTGTCCTCCGGCGGCGTTGAGTTTTATTTTTCTCCGGCAGTTTAGTTTCGCCGCCTCCCCCTTTACCTCCGCAAAACGCACAGGTAGCGCGATCTTGCGAGCGAAGCGATGCTCTACGAAAAAGACATTGCGTTTGAGCCGCGCTTCTTAAAATTTTGCCAAATCAATTCGCAGCCATTGGCGCGGCGCATCTACCGCAGTGAGGTTAAGGAGGAGACGGCGAAGCCGGCGGGGGACACGAACGAAGGTAGGTGCGCCGTGGCGATGGCGGGTTCAGAAAACATCTGCGAACGCAACGCCGAAACGCATCAGCTCGCGTCAGTCACTAACAAATAAACAGGTCACTTCAACTCGCGCTACAAATCTTCAGCATATTCGTGCCGCCCGGCGCGCCCATCGGTTCGCCGCAGGTAATCGCATACACGTCGCCGGTTTTCACGATGCCGCGCTTCTTCAAATGTGCCTCTGCCGCATCAAGCGCTGAATCGCGGTCGCTCACTGTTTCCATGAAGAGCGGGCGCACGTTGCGATACAACGCCATTTTGCGTTGCGTGCTCACTTTTGGCGTAAGCGCGTAGATCGGAATATGAATGCGGGCACGGCTCATCCACAGGGGCGTGGAGCCGCTGTCAGTGAGTGCCACGATGGCTTTCGCGCCCAAGTGATGCGCTGTAAACAATGCGCCCATCGCAATCGATTGATCAATGCGGCTGAAGCTCTTGCCGGTAAAGTCGGCATCGAGTTTGACGTCTTCTGCGGCTTCTGCAGCTTCGCACACGTGGCTCATTTCTTTCACTGTCTCTAGCGGGAATTTGCCCGAAGCTGTCTCAGCGGAGAGCATCACCGCATCTGTGCCATCCAGCACAGCGTTGGCCACGTCGCTCACCTCGGCTCGCGTGGGCACAGGGTTGGTGATCATGCTCTCCATCATTTGCGTGGCGGTGATCACCACTTTATCCATCTCTCGCGCCATTTTGATCATGCGCTTTTGCAGCGCCGGCACAGCCGCATTGCCCACTTCTACCGCGAGATCGCCCCGCGCGACCATGATGCCATCTGATGCGGCGAGGATGGCCGCCAAATGCGGAATCGCCTCAGCTCGCTCGATCTTCGCGATCAGCCCCGGCTTGTGTTTGAACTCAGCGCCTGCCACATTGCACAGCTGCCGCGCCATCTCCATATCGGTGGCGTTCTTCGGGAAGCTCACGGCCACGTAATCGGCTTGGAAGCTCATCGCTGTGCGGATGTCTTCCATGTCTTTTGCAGTCAGCGCGGGAGCCGTCAAGCCGCCGCCTTGTTTGTTGATGCCTTTGTTATTCGACAGCTCGCCGCCCAAGCGCACCACGGTATGCACTGCTTCGCCTTTGATCGCCGTTACGTCTAAAACGATCAGGCCATCGTTGAGCAGCAGCACATCGCCTTTCTTCACTTCGCGCGGCAGCTCTTTGTAATCGAGGCCCACGGCATTCACATCACCGAGTTCGGTGCGATCCCCATCGAGCACGAATGCCGCGCCGTTTTCAAGTTGGACTTTTCCTTCTGCAAATTTGCCCACGCGAATCTTCGGCCCTTGTAAATCCGCCATGATCGCCACCACACGGCCTGCGCGGCGTGAAGCCTCGCGCACCATATGCGCCCTGTCAATATGATCCTGCGCTGTGCCATGGCTGAAATTCAGGCGCACAACGCTCACCTTGGCGCGAATCATGGCTTCAAGTATTTCAACAGTGGACGATGCCGGGCCAATGGTCGCTACTATTTTTGTAGCGTGCGTAGGAATGCGTTCTTTCATGGAGTCTCCAAACTTTCTAGCAATAGCAAAGTAATCAAATTACATTGTGCCTGTAATCGAGTTACATGTCAGGTACGAAATGCAAAACGCCCCTGAAGCGGGGCGTTTGCTGGCAGCCTTTAGGCGTCAACTCGAAGGATTTGCGGGCGCAGTGCTCGGCCTTGCCGGCTGGGGCAACATACGCTGCAACTCTTCTTCGCTGATGATCTCCAGCACGCGCACCACGCGCTGCACGCCGGGTGTGGTGCGGGCGAGTTCGGTGGCGCGATTGGCTTCGCGTTGCGTCACGCGGCCTAGCAAATAGGTGGTGCCACGCTCGGTGACGACTTTGAAGGCATTCGCATACAAATCCTTTGCGTCCACAAACGAAGCTTTCACACGGCCTGTGATGAGCGAATCCGAGGAGCGCGAAGTCAGTGATGTATTGCCCAGCACAGCCAGCTCATTGACGATGCTGCGCACATTCTCTACGCGGCTGGCGATCTCTTGCGCGCGCACTTTATCTGCCTCTGTGGGCACCTCGCCTGTGAGCAACACTTGGCGGTTGTAGCTGGTGGCATTGATATGCACGCGCTCTAAAAAAGCTTCGCGCAAACGATTGATCGAGCGCAGCTCAATGCCTTCGTCTTCTAGCTGCGCACCCGACGTACGGCGATCTGTGGCCACGAGGGTGCCGCCAACAATGGCCCCGCCCACAACCAAAGGCAAGCATCCCGCCAGTAAATATGAGCCAATAAGGGCGGTAGCCGGCATAAACACTGCGCGGCGTGCTATTAAATTAGTAGTATTCATCAATTCTCCTGATCACCTAACAACATGGTATCTACCCCGTCACACAAGCAGTGCAACGCGAGCAAATGAACTTCTTGGATACGCGCTGTGCGCTCATGCGGCACGCAAATATGCACATCGGTCTCGCTGAGCATTGCGCCGATTTTTCCACCCATCTTGGTCGCGTCTGCGCTGTCTTTTTTTCCATCTTTGTTGCCTGTGAGCGCAATCACGATCATTTCGCGCGCTTGCGCCACCTCAATCGCTTTGATCACATTGGCCGAATTTCCGCTGGTAGAAATTGCCACCAACACATCCCCGCTTGTGCCCAAAGCGCGTACTTGTTTGGCAAAAATTTGCTCGAAGCCGTAATCGTTGCCGATGGCGGTGAGGATGGAGCTGTCGGTGGTCAACGCAATGGCGGCAAGCTCGGGGCGCTCGCGCTCATAGCGGCCGACGAATTCAGCGGCGAAATGCTGCGCATCAGCGGCTGAGCCACCATTGCCGCAAACCAAGACCTTGCCGCCATTGGTGACGCAGGCCAGCAGCGCTTCTGTAGCCTGCGCAATCGGTTTGGCAAGGGTTTGCGCAGACTGGTATTTCAGGTCGGCGCTGTCGATGAAGTGTTTTTCAATGCGTTGTTCGAGCATGGTGGTCGGGTGATTGTCTTAATGATACTAAATTGATAGCAAAGTTTCTTGTGTTTTTGCCGGCGAATGACCTATTTTGCTCAATATTTGCATCTGGATGCACTTAAGCGCGCTACGACGCATCAAAAGCGGCTTGCAACCATTCGATCTGCATGTCAGCGTTGTGTTGCGCGCCGACGCCTTGCAGGGCAATCACATCAAACCGGCAAGGCGGTATGCGCGCTAAGCGGCTGATGTAATGCTGCGCAGCGTAGATGATGCGCCTGCGTTTGGCAAAGCTGATGCTGGCGGCTGCGCCGCCAAAGCTCGTCGTTTTGCGCTGGCGCACTTCGACGAACACCAGCGTGCCATCAGGCGCGCGCATGATCAGATCCACCTCGCCGCCGCCGCGCCCAGGCGTTTTGAAATTGCGGGCAACCAGCATAAGGCCTTTGCTGAGCAAAAAGTGCAGCGCCAGCGCCTCACCGCCGTCACCCACGACTTTGGTCGTGGGCGAGAACTTAGGCGATGGCACAAGCGATGGCGATGGCGATGGCGATGGCGATGGCTTGGGCGATGGCCGCAGCCCAGTGGCCTGCGAGGCTTTTGCCGCTATGCTCTGAAGAATTCCCATGTTTGTATTTTGCCCTGATTGACGACCCTTGAAAGCCGACTTTTCTCCCGCCTTAGCCGCCGCACAATCCGCCGCCGGTGGGCAGCTGTACCCGAGCGGCACGCTGTACATGCTGGCCACGCCGATTGGCAATTTGGCGGATATTTCGCTGCGTGCGTTGCATGTGCTGGGCTTGGTCGATGCGATTGCCTGCGAAGACACGCGCCATACGCAAGGCATGCTGGGCATCTACGGCTTGAAGAAATCTTTACTCGCTGTGCATGAACACAACGAGCGCGAAGCCGCATCGGGCATCATCGCGCGGCTGCAAATGGGTGAGCGTATCGCCTATGTGAGCGATGCTGGCACGCCCGCCGTGAGCGATCCTGGCGCAAGGCTGGCAGCCGCAGTACAAGCGGCACATCTTCGCGTGATGCCGTTGCCAGGAGCGAGCAGCATCACCGCGCTGATCAGCGCTGCTGGCTTAACAGGAGACGGCGGAGGGTTTGTGTTTGAAGGCTTTTTATCAAGCAAAGCAAAAGAGCGCGAAGCCCAGGTGATGCGCCTGTGCGCTGAGCCCAAGGCCGTGATCTTGCTTGAAGCGCCGCATCGCATCGAAGCTTTGGCAGCGGCACTAGCCGCACTTGGCGAGCGGCCGCTCACCGTAGGCCGCGAGCTCACCAAACAATTTGAGCAAATCGCCACGATGCCTGCCAGCCAATTCGCGGCTTGGCTTAGTGAAGACAAGCACCGCTGTATCGGCGAATTCGCTCTCGCGATGCATCCGCAAATTGCGGCGAGCGAAGCGGCAGGCGAAGGCGAGCGCGTCTTGAAGCTTTTGTTGCCCGAGCTGCCCACCAAAACTGCCGTAAGAATAGCAGCAGACATCACGGGCGAGCCGCGCAATGCGCTGTATGACGTTGCGCTGCGCATCAAAGGCCAAGCGAGCACTGAAGACGCGTAGCATGCCGCGCGGCCAATATCATGTCTATGTGATTGCGCTCGATGATCGCGTATGGAACAGCGGCAAATTTCGCCGCTGCAACCCGGATTACGTCATGGGCAAGCCCTTTGTCTATGTCGGCATGACGGGGTTCGATCCAGATACCCGGTTTGATAAACACAAAGCCGGTATTCAAGCGAACACGTTCGTCACAGACTTCGGCCTGCATCTGCTGCCCGCACTCTACGAACACCTGAACCCGATGCCGCATGTGACAGCGAAGAAGATAGAAGTCGAGCTGGCGATTCAGTTGCAAGCCAAAGGCTATGGCGTGTGGCAGGGCTGAGCTTAGTTTTCTTCAATCAAGCGTAAGTCACCCACGCCGGCTTGTCTTCTAAGTGCGGCAACGTGTTGTAAGTCACGAGCATGTGGCGCTTGGGTGTGAAAGCAAATTCAGTGATGCTGCTGTTGCGAATACGAAGATTGAGCTCAATCGTGGCTGGTGCGGGTGCGCCCAGAATGTAGCCTACCGCCGTGCTGATCGGCCCGCCACTAGAGCAAATCAAAATACGCGCATCTTCTTTGTTTCCGAAATCTAAGCGCACTTCATCCAGCACATCGGTGATGCCGCGCACAAAATCAGGATACGCGGGCATGCCCAGTGGCGCGGCCGTGCCCGCCATCCAAGCGGCGAGGCCATCGCGCAGCAAGCGGAAATGTTTGCGATAGTTCTCCGGCGAACGTTCGGTGGACAGCGGCTCGGGATGAATCGCTTGCACCACGGCATCGCTGTCATATTCGTTAAGCCCGGGCCTCGGCGTGGCCGCCGCATCCGAGCCCATGCCGCGTGCAATGCCTTGGTAGGTCTGCGCATGGCGGCGCAACGTGCCCATGTATGCAGCATCGAAGCGGATATTTTTTTCTTTGAAATAAGCACCCAGTGCCACCGATTGCTGGTTTCCAAGATCGCTCAAATTGTCATAATCCGCCGCACCAAAACTGGCTTGGCCGTGGCGCACGAGGTAGAGAGTAGGCATGGCGCTATTGTTGTGTATTCAGACCCTGATGGCTATCAAAGTGGAGACAGCAGGATTGTTCGCATTCTCGATGGCTTGACGCTATTTATTTAATAGCGTCTTGCGTAGATTCCATACCGGCAATATCAGCATTTTGCTTTGAAATAGCATCGCTTTTAGCGATGGATTGATGGTCGGTGCGCTTGGGCCTGTGATCGCCGCAGTCGTCGTGGCCTCATGTGCCCGAGCAGCGAGTATCGCGGCACCTGCCGCGTAAAAGACGTGCGCTGCGCGGCCAAAATCGGCCACGCCAACTGCGGCGATCACAGGCCAAGATGGACGAGGACAGTTCCAATCTCGTCGATCTAAAGCGGCTTGCAATAGCAAGCGTTTCACGCGTAGATTTTCACATCAGCCTGAAGGCAGGCGAAACACCTCACACTCGCAGCCACTTCATCCGCAGAGAAATCCTCCACGCCCCAAAAGCCAAGCGGAACGAAAGCCAAAGCAACCCAACGCTATAAACTCAATAGCAGTCCGCGCAATAAACACGCCGGCTATATGCCAATACGACGTTAAATCTGACGAAATAATCCGTCTAAGCGCGAATCCCAGCTGCTGCCCGGTAACAAGCTTTGCAATTGCGAATCTGGCAAAGCAAAGGTGCTGCGCAGTGCTTGCGCAAGTACGGCGCGGTAATCGTGATGCGCTGGCACATCTCGGTTGTCATTCAAGTTGCCGCGAGATAGCCCCGTCCATTGACCATGCACTTTGCCGCCGTGCACGCGGTTGCCGATCAACCACAGCGCATTTCCAAAGCCGTGGTCTGTGCCCTTGGTGCCATTCTCGGCAGCGGTGCGGCCAAACTCGCTCATCACGATGATGAGATCACCCGGTTGATCAAACTCGCTGCGCAATTGCGCAAGCCCTCTTGCAAGATTGCCTAAGTTGTTGGCCAACTGGCCTGTGGCATTGCCTTGATTGGCATGCGTATCCCAACCGCCCGCAGACAGGAAGCCCAAGCGAAGCTTGGGATCATTGCGCATGAGCGTGGCCAAATGCTGCGCATCGAGTGCGAGGCCCACCGGGTCAGCCGCACCATTGCTGGCGGCTTGCATTTGGGATTGCTGGGCAGCCGTCGTTTGAGGCGTGCCATCTTTGTCGAGTGCTTTGCGCGTTGGTGCAGAAGATGCGCTGCCGGCCATGCCCACCATCTCTGCATTGGCGTTGGCCGTGCGTGTATTGCGCTCATTCATGAGCTCCTGCGAGGTTTGCATGCGGCTGCCCGCGCCTTGGCGAAAAGCCTCACTGATTTTGTCGTTGCCGGCATACAAATCCATCAAAGCGCTGCGCTGCTTTTCATTGGCCAGTACACCCGTGCGCGCCGCTGCATCGCCGCGCGGGATCAGCTTGACAGTCGCTTGCCCTGACAAAATCGCTGGGTTGGCTTCGCCGACGCCTAAAGCCGAGCCGGCGCTGCTGGCCGAGAGTTTGTTAAGCCAGCCCACAGGCGTGCTGCTTTTCTCGCGCAAGCCGATTTCCATCAAATACTGCGCATCAAAATGCGAGCGATTGGGCGCGGCCAATCCAGCGCTGGCGATCACGCCGAGGCAGCCCTCTTGCCACAAGGGCAGGAGCGGCGAGAGGGCGGGATGCAGGGCAAAGCGGTCATCGAGTTTCAAGGCCGTCTCGCGCGAACCATCCGGTGCAGCGACTGCGATATTGGGGCGCATCGCATAGTAATCCCGGTCTGAATAGGGCACGAGAGCGGAAAGCCCGTCGTAGGCGCCGCGCAGGAAAACGACCACCATGCGGCCTTGGTTTAATGCGCCTGTTGGCGTGCTTGTTAGCGTCCCTGTTGGTGCGCGTTGGGCAAAGACTTTTCCGCCGAGCAATCCGCATGTGCCAAGCGCAATGCCTTGTGCCGCGAGGTGTGCGATTAAGTTTCGGCGATTGAGGTCAGGGAAGTTGTTCATCAAAAGTTTCCTGCCTTACTTGCTCATGAATTCAGGCGCGGCCAACAGCAGGCCAGTGCGCATATTCGCGCTGGCTTCTTTGGCGACTCGCTCGCGCGTAGCGGCGCTGTAGAAAGGCAGCAAGAAGGTAGGCTCATCGACGCGGGGCGCGATACCGAAGGCGAAATCTGCGCGGCGCGTAAGCGCCTCTGGCGCGAGCCACGTGGCGGCATTGGTTTTGTAGCCATCCGGAGTCTGCCAGCCATGCAGCGGCTGGCCCGCTTGCGCTAAAAATCCTGCGGCTTGGCGATAGTTTTGGTTACGGCTTGCATCGTCTTTCGCTGCACCGGCCGCGGCCAAGCTGGAGCAGGCGTAGTCCATCGGCGTTTTGAAAAGCGTGTTGCTGCTCTCCCAAAATTGTGAAGAATCAATCAAGCTTCGCATCACGGCATGGATATCGCCGCCAGTTTGCGTGAAGGTGCGCGCGAGGGTGTCCACGATGGCTTTGGAGGGCGTGTCTGCTACAAAAAACATCGCCAGCCGCATCGCGACGCGCTGCGCAGTCGCCGGATGATTCGCTAAGAATTTGATGGCTGCGATGCCTTGGGCTTGCCCGCTTTCGCTGAACGAGCGCCCCATCACTATTTTCGCGCCTTCTTCATGCGCGCGCGGGCGAAACACAAAGCCTTGCCCACCATTGATATCCACCGACCAGCCCGTCAGCACGCGCGCTAGCTCGCGCACATCGGCCTGCGTGTAGCCACCATTCACACCCAGCGTGTGCAGCTCCATCAGCTCACGCGCGTAGTTCTCGTTCAAGCCGCGCACAGAGCTTTGCGCTTGATCAAGATAGAGCAGCATCGCCGGATGCTGCGCTGTCGCGAGCAGCACATCTTCAAACTTGCCCAACGCATGCGGGCGAATGGCGCTGAGCAAATAGTTGCCCACGTACGGGCGCACCGTGCCTTTGCCCACAAACACATTGAAATGGTTAAACCAAAATTCCGTCATGCGGGCAAGCAGCGGATTTTCCTGGGCGGGATTGCTGCAAGAGGCCAAACGCCATGCGCTGGCCGCGAGCTGCATATCGCGGGAATAGTTTTCTGGATCGTTGCCTAAGCTGGAGTTTGCGCCGGCCATGCCATCAGCGGGCATGGGCGCAGCCATTGATATGGCGGGTTTTTGCGAGCTGGCGCGATTGTCTTTACGCGCCTCGCGCTCTTCGTGGTAGCGAGCGCTGACACTCTGTTGGCTCGCGGCCAATGCTTGCATAGCGGGGGGCAATTGCGCGACACGCTGGCTGTCAGCGCGCGCCGCGTCAAGCTGTGCCAAGCTCCATGCCTTGCTGCTGGCCTGAGCGGCTTGCACCAACGCAGGGGTTGGGCCGTAACCTAGGCGCGATGTGACGCGCCAGACTGCCGCAGGGCTGGTATCCGGTAGCGCCTGAGCAAAAATACCACTGGCTCCCAAGGCCAGCAAAGCAGCGCAAGCTGCATACTGGCAAGCGGCGATCCATGTTGTTTTCGTGCGCATGACGGTGCTCCTATGCCACTTTTAACGCCACACAGCGCGCCTGCGTTGGCAGGGTTTACAGAGCTTTACCGTGCTTTGCATGGCAGACCAACCCGATCAATGCGGCTCAACACGCACCATGAAAAAAGCCCGGCGAACCGGGCTTTTTTCCATGGCAGCTCAGCAAGCTGAGCTCAGTCAATACGCGCGAGGAGCAAGGATCAGTTGACCTTGACCAAACGCCAATCAATGCGGTTGTCCGCGCGGTGCACCACATCAATATTCTTCTTCATCGCCCAAGGAATGATTTGGTTGTGCAGCGGGATGTGCGAGACGGTGTCGTTGGACAGTTGCAAAGCTTCTGTCAGGGAGCGATTGCGCACGGGAAGATCTGTTTCGGTTTTGATGCGATCGACCACCACGTCCATGCGCGCATTGCTGTAACGCCCCACGTTGTAATTGCCATCACCGCCCGTGCCGACCGTGCGCAGCAAAGATTGCGCAGAATACAGCGTGTCAAAGGTTGGCACGCCCCAGCCGAGCATATAAATGCTGGCTTCATAGCGCTGGATCATCGGGAAGTAAGTCACCAGCGGCAAAGTGCGCAACTTGGCTTTCACCCCAATTTTTGACCACATCACCGTGATGGCTTGGCAAATTTCTTCGTCGTTGATATAGCGGTTGTTGGGGCAGGCGAAATCCACCTCAAAGCCATCTTTGTAGCCTGCATCGGCTAGCATTTTCTTGGAGGCTTCTGCGTCAAATGGAAAGCGCTTGTGCACGCCTTCCGTCCATCCAGCCACCATCGGCGCAACAAGAGCGCCCGTGGGCTGCGAGAGGCCGCGCATCGTGACTTTGTTGATGCTCTCAATATCAATCGCTTGATACAGCGCGCGGCGCACACGCACATCTTTGAGTGGATTCTTGCCTTTGATATTTGAGCCAGTCAACTCCTCGCGGAATTGGTCCATGCCTAAAAAGATCGTGCGGTTTTCTACGCCATCCATGACTTTAAGATTGGCTGCGTTACGAAGGCGCGGTAAATCTTGCGGGCTTGGGTCAAGCGAGAAATCCACCTCGCCTGAGAGCAGCGCTGCCACGCGCGTGGCTTCCGCTTTGATCGGGGTGTAGACGATCTCCGTCACATTCGTGGGCGCGGCATTCGCTGCCCAGCCCCACCAATTCGGATTGCGCACCATGACGAGCTTTTGATCTGGCTGCCATTCTTTGACCATGTAAGGGCCCGAGCCCATCGCATTGCGGTGTGCAAAGCTCTCATCTTTGGTGCGAATGTCTTTAGGCTCGACAGAATTATTTTTCTCAGCCCAAGCCTTGCTCATCACGCGCAGCTCGGTGAGCTGGTTGATCAACACAGGGTTCGAGCCCTTGAGCATGATGTCCACCGTGTTGTTGTTGACTTTGACCGCTTTATCAATGCCTTGCGCAAAAATCGCAAAGTTTGAAGTTTTCGATAGCGAGCGCATGATGGAATAGACCACATCATCCGCAGTGACCGCCGAGCCATCGCTGAATTTTGCGGTGTTGCGCAGCGTGAAGCGCACCTGAGTGGGCGACACGAAATCCCAGCGCGTGGCCAGCATCGGCTCGGCCTTGAAGGAGGTGCTGTTGTAGTACACGAGCGATTCATAAATCGCCGCGTGCACGCCGTTGCCTAAAGCGTTGTTTTGCGAATGGATGTCCAGCGTCGGAATATCGCTGGCGCTCGTCCATTTAAAAGTCTTGGCAGCGGCGATGCTGCTCATGCCTGCCAGCACCATGCTGGCAGCGAGAAGGGATAGTTTGATCTTCATCATGATGCTCTCATGCCCAAAAAGGCGTTGTACAAAAGAGCCATGATGCAGCAAGAGCCGCGCAAAGAGTGCGAGGATTTACCCCGAGGCGTTTCCGTAAGACCTTGCTTTGAGCCTCTTCTACAACACCCTGATCTGCGGATCAAGCAGATTCAAGCCGAGATGATATTCTCGCTGCGCGCTTGGCTTCGAAGATATTCTGGCACTTCTTGCAACACATGCCAATCCACCCGCATTGGCAAATCACTGTCTTCTAGAGCCATGCGCAAACAAGCGCGTTGTAGCATCGGCAAGTTGTAGTCAGTATCTAGCAAAATATCGATGTCTGAATGCGGCTTGGCCAAGCCTTGCGTGCGCGAGCCATAGGCATAAAGCTTAGCGCGCGGCGCATGTTGCTCAAAAATACTGAGAAGCAATGCGCGATGCTCTGATGCGAGATCAACCATCAACTTGGCTCTTGCGCTCTAGTTGCGCGATTAGAAATTTGCATTGAGGCAGAAAGTCTGCGATCACGGCATACACCTGCGCGGCAACCTGCGCATCATAGGTGTGCGAACTGAGATTGCGCATTTCTCGAAACAGCCACCAATCTGGCGCTGTACCAATCAGCCCAGCCTCGAAAGCCAAGCGCATCATCTCTTTGAAGCTCATCCCGTCAAGCTGCGCGGGGCTGGCCAAATCTCGCTCTAGGCGGCGCTTAATCATTTTCCAAGCCAACTCAAAGCTGAATTCAAATCGCTGAATGCACGCATCTCGCAGTTCTTCATCGAGTGGCAGTTCTAAGCTGCGCTTGTGAGCGCGCACAAGCGATTCGCACGCCTTTGTCAGCGAAGAAAAATCAAGTTTTTGACTAGCTTCCATCGGCAATCAGTTTATCACTTCGCCTTAAAGCTCAGCGGCCCATACCAAGCTGTGGCTTTCGTTTGTGTGTTGTCGGTATCAGTCATGAGCGCAATGCCTGTAAGCGCACCGGGCTCTTCGCCGAAGGCCTTGATGAAATCGGCGCGGATGTCGCGTTCGTAATCGAGCCATTTGCCTACATTGCCGGCGCCGGATTCCACCACCATCTTACGGATGCGATCAGTGCGCGGGTTGACGATCACCTCATTCATCGGGTGTTTGTTTGACCAGACATACATCAGCGTGGCATACGGCAGCTCTTCGCCTGTGAGCACATGGGAAAGCTCAGAAAGCATGCGATTTTTATTTGAGAAGCGGCTGCGGTCGCCTTCAAAGGCTAACACCAAGCGCACCGGCGAATCATCGAGCTCGCGTTGTGCCATGTCGGCTGCTTGGATCAAGCCGGGTACATTCCAAGAGAATTTCAAAGCCCCCAGTTCTTCGGCAGGAATGTGCATTTGCCGGCGAAACATACTCACCGAGCTATTGGCCATTGCCCTCACAGCGTGTCGGCCATCATGGAACGTATGCGTGTAGTGCGTTTTGCGTTTTGCAGGCAAATGCATGGGCTGCCAAGAGCCGATACTACTGTGAAGTGCAAGCCCGAGCTCAGGTTGTGTGATTGGCGGTGATGAAGCGCAGGCCTGCAAAAAAGCAATCGACAGCCACAGGATTGTTAACTTCAAAAGCATTTTCAAGAAACCATCGGGTCGCTATTCAACAAGGCCTTGATTACCAAGACCATCAAAATTGTTTACGGCTCAAATCTATCAACCACACGCCCGTCTTTACGAGATTCGATGGCTCTCATTTTTCCTACGCCACGGCTAACAGCGTAATGCGCATCACCAGCGCGCAGTTGCGTGATTCCACTGAATACGCGGCGGTATTTTTTCTTGGAGGCGTCTTGTGGCTTATAGACTAGGGTGAGGCAACGACCCTGAGATGTGCATTCCATTGACGTGTTAAAAAGCAAAACCAATTCTTCAATGCCGTCTGCATCTAGATCTACCACGCCAAATCCAATCAAACCGTTGGGCTCAGCTGCATTGCTGCCTGCTTCCTCAACCCCTGCTGCATTTAGTAAAAATTCCATCGCACCATAGGGCTCTTTTATTTCAAATTTGACTTC
>JAYUSD010000004.1:0-5715 GCA_043755865.1 Variovorax sp.
GCACCGGCCCGAACCTCTCGCTCCGGCCGCAAGAGCGCTTCTGCGTCTGATTTTGAAGAAGGTGCGGCTCTAGGCAATGATGTCGAATTGTTTGATCGAGCAGGCGGGGGCGCACCTGATGCGCTTGGCGAAGAGACCGCTTCGCCACAGACAATACCCGGTAAGCTCAAAGGAAAATTTGAGGCCAAATCGCCCGACAGCCGGCATAAAATAAGCGCTGATAGCTATCAAAATAATAGCAATCAAATTTTATCTCATGCTGTATCACCTGCTCCTGCGAAATCGCTTCGCAAAAAGGGCGCAGGCCCGGCCAAGCTGTTCGTGCTCGATACGAATGTGCTTTTGCACGATCCGATGAGCCTCTTCCGTTTTGAGGAGCACGATATTTTTCTGCCAATGATCGTGCTGGAAGAATTGGATGGCCATAAAAAAGGAATGACCGAAGTAGCCCGCAATGCGCGGCAAATTTCGCGCTCACTTGATGCGTTGGCCGCAGATGGTCCGGGCGGCGAGGGCGTCAATATAAAAGCGGGTTTGAAGCTTGATGCCACAGGCCACCGCGAGGCCACAGGCCGCTTGTTTTTTCAAACGCAGGTGATTAATTCCAACCTGCCCGCCGCGCTACCGCAAGGCAAGGCGGACAACCAAATCCTCGGTGTGGTGGCGGGCCTTGGCGAGATGCACAAAACGCGCGAAGTCGTCCTCGTCTCCAAAGATATCAACATGCGCGTCAAAGCTCGCGCGCTTGGGCTTCCCACCGATGATTATCAAAACGACAAAACGCTAGAAGACGGCGATTTGCTCTACACCGGCAGTTTGGCTCTTCCCGCAGATTTTTGGGACAAGCATGGCAAAACGGCTGAGAGCTGGCAGAGCGGCGGGCATTCGTTTTATCGCATCAGTGGTCCGATCGTGCCGCAATTGCTGATTAATCAATTCGTGTATTTCGAATCGCCCGGCGAGCCCGCGCTGTATGCCCGCGTGACAGAAATTCGCGGCAAAACCGCCGTGCTCAAAACGCTAAAAGATTATGGCCACGCGAAAAACGCCATCTGAGGCGTGACCACGCGCAATCGTGAGCAAAGCTACGCAATGAATCTGCTCATGGATCCCGACGTGGATTTAGTTACGCTCGCTGGCACAGCCGGCACGGGCAAAACACTCATGGCACTTGCCGCTGGCCTGACGCAAGTGCTCGACGAGCGCCGCTACACAGAAATCATCATGACCCGAGCCACGGTGAGCGTGGGCGAAGACATTGGATTCCTCCCCGGCACCGAAGAAGAAAAAATGGGCCCGTGGATGGGTGCGTTGGATGACAACCTTGAATTCCTCACGAAAAACGACGGCGGCAACGCTGGCGAATGGGGCCGCGCCGCCACGAACGAGCTGATCCGCGCCAAAATCAAAATCAAGAGCATGAATTTCATGCGTGGCCGCACGTTTTTAAACAAATACGTGATCATTGATGAGGCACAAAACTTGACGCCTAAGCAAATGAAAACGCTGATCTCCCGCGCTGGCCCGGGTACAAAAATCGTCTGCATGGGCAACCTCGCGCAGATCGATACGCCGTATCTCACCGAAGGCTCAAGCGGCATGACATTCGCTGTGGATAAATTCAAAGGCTGGCCACATGGTGGGCATATCACGCTTGCACGCGGCGAGAGATCTCGGTTGGCGGATTTTGCAAGTGAAGTGCTGTAAATCAAATTCTCCTTGCATTTTGCCAATAAAAATAGCAAAATGCAAGGATGTTAGAAAAACCAACTGAGCGCATACAGGCAGTCAAAGCACTCAAGCGCCTGCAAACTAACCCCGGTTTAGTTTTGTTGGGGCCGCGCCAAGTGGGCAAAACAACACTCGCCCGTGCCATTGCAGCACAAATGCCGGGCAGCTTGTTCCTTGATTTACAGCGCATGGCTGACAGGATCAAGCTCGAACGCGCGGAGCTTTTTTTCGCTGAGCATCGTGATCGGCTCGTCGTGCTCGACGAAGTGCAATCCATGCCAGATGTGTTTGTGCAATTGCGCCCAGAAATTGATGCGCATCGGCGCAACGGGCGTTTGCTGCTGCTTGGCTCAGCCTCGGGGCGCTTGCTGGCGCAATCAGCCGAATCGCTGGCGGGGCGCGTGTCGTATTTGCAGCTCTCTCCGTTTTTGGCAGACGAGATTGCTCACTTGACTGGCAACCCATCAACATGTGATTTAACGCAATTGCAAACGCTGTGGATCAAGGGCGGTTTCCCGCGTTCATACACGGCTGCCAGCATGGAAGAGTCCTTCCAATGGCGCAGCGATTTCATTATGAATTTTCTCTCGCGTGATTTGAAGGAGCTCGGCGTGCGTGTGCCCGCTGAGACGCTGCATCGCTTCTGGCGGATGCTGGCGCATATGCACGGCCAGCAATTCAATGCATCCGCAATTGCCGCGTCACTTGGCGGCTTATCACACAGCACGACGCAGTCCTATCTTGATATCTTGGTCGATACGATGATGGTGCGTAAGTTAGAGCCGCATTTCGTCAACATTGGTAAGCGCCTTGTCAAATCGCCCAAAGTATATGTGCGCGATTCTGGTTTGTTGCATGCCCTGCTAGGCTTGCCCGATAGCAACGCTTTGATGGGCCATTCGATTGCTGGCGCATCGTGGGAAGGCTTTTGCATTGAGCAAATTTGCAACCAACTTCCCGCTGGAGCCAGCATCAGTTATTACCGCACCGCCGCTGGCACAGAGCTGGATTTAATCGTTGAGCTGGGCAGTAGGAAAATTGCTTTCGAGATGAAATTTTCTAGCGCTCCGAAAGTGACTAAAGGTTTTTGGCAGGGGTTGGAAGACGTGGGCGTGAGCAAAGCTTATATCGTGGCACCTGTGCAAGAAGCTTGGCAATTTGACAGCAATGTGCAAGTGATTCCGCCGCTCGTGCATGAAGGCTTGTGGTGATGTTCAACGATTGGCTGCAAGTGCGCCACACCCACAAATAGGTGTCATATGAAGCCTTGGAAAGATGTAGATTTGGAGCGTGAACGCCGCAGCTTCATTGATGCTCGCAAAAAGCACGTCTCTATGTGGGGAGTAAGTCTCGTCTTTGCATTCACACTCTTTGTGACGTGGCTGTGCAGTTGGGTCTTACTGAAAATGGGTTTGCAGTCCATGCCTTGGCGATACGCCTTGAACATCTTGGCAGGCTACGGGGCGTTTTTTTGCGCCATCCGTATTTGGGCAGATTATCAAAAAAGACATCCCTCTGAGCGGCAGGCTGATTCCGAATCTGCCGCTTTTGACTTCCCAACTGTAGATGCAGAGGGGTGCCTGATTTTCGTTTTACTCATCGGAGCAGCATTTTTGATTGCTGTGTTGTTTGCTTGGGTCGGCACAAGCTTGCTGCTTGAAGTTGCGTTTGAGGTGGCTTTCGCAGGGGCATTGGTGCGAAGGATGGGAGAGATTCAGGAGGTTGGCAATTGGCACATTGTTGTGCTTAAAAAAACCTGCTGGCTTGTTGCCTTGCTCATGATCGGCGTGTGTGCTGGCGCTTCCTTCTGCCAATCCAAATATCCCAATGCAGTCAATATTGCGGAAGTTTGGAAGCTTTGGAAGGCTGAAAAATAAATGTCTAAAGCAGTATGCTCTGTGTAACCGCTCAATTTTTTTTAGGCAACTATGTCTGTGACTGAAAAACTTCTCTCTGAAATTGCATCTCGTCGCGAGGAAGTGACTGCGCTCACACAAGAGCTGATTCGTATTCCTACGATCAATCCGCCAGGGGACGCCTATGAAGCTTGTGCGCGCTTTTTAGGTGAGCGTTTGAAGAAGAAGGGCTTTGAGGTGGAGTACATCCGCTCCATAGGCGCGCCGGGCGACAGTGACTTGTATCCGCGCACAAATGTGGTGGCGCGGTATGAGGGCAAGGGCAAAAGACATAACGAGGTGGGCAACGGCGAATGCGTGCATTTCAACAGCCACATTGATGTGGTGGAGCCGGGCAGTGGCTGGACGTTTGAGCCGTTTGGTGGGCAAGTCAGTGATGGCAAGGTGTACGGGCGTGGCTCTTGCGATATGAAGGGCGGGCTGGCCTCTAGCGTGATTGCTTGTGAGGCGTTGATTGACAGCGGCATCGCGTTTAACGGAACGCTGGAGATCAGCGGTACGGTGGATGAAGAATCGGGTGGGTTTGCGGGCGTCGGTTATTTGGCGGAGAAGGGCTACTTTTCTAAGCCGCGCGTGCACCATGTGATCATTCCTGAGCCGTTGGGCGTGGATCGGATTTGCCTCGGGCATCGCGGGGTGTATTGGGCAGAGGTGGAGACGAAAGGGCGCATTGCGCATGGCTCGATGCCATTCCTTGGAGACAGCGCGATCAATCACATGAGCGCATTTATTCATTTGCTAGAGACCAAGCTACAGCCTGCGCTGAGCGGAAGGCGCACCGCTGAGCCGGTGGAGCCGCCCGGGGCTCGCGTGTCAACACTCAATGTGAATAGCATTCATGGCGGACAGGTGGAGCAGCGGTACGCCGTTGATGCGCGCGGCTGGCCGACGATGGATACGCCTGCGCCCGTGGTGGCGCACAGCTGCCGCGCTGTGCTGGATCGGCGCTTTATTGCTGAGGAAAAGCTGGAAGACGTGAAGCGAGAGATTTTGGAGATGCTGGAGGAACTTCAGCGCACGCGGCCGGGCTTTGATTTCAATGTGAAAGAAATCATGAGCTTTGTGCCTACCGCTACGCCCAAGGATGCCCCGGTGGTGGATGCGACTGCTCGCGCCATTGCTCGCGTGTTAGGGCGCGAGCCGAGCTATATTTCTTCTCCCGGCACGTATGACCAAAAGCACATTGTGCGCACCGGGCATCTGCGAGATGTGATCGCGTATGGCCCGGGCATTTTGGATTTGGCGCATCAGCCGGATGAATATGTGGGCATCGATGAGCTGGTGCAGTCGGCGCAGATCATGGCACTGGCGTCGCTGCGACTCATGAAGAATGTAGAGTAGAGCTACATTATTAATAGCAAACTATGTAACAAATACGCCGGCTACCTGCTCAAAAAGCATAAAAATAGGGTGCTAAGAGTAGCTGTCAACAACGCATGCGATTCCTACACACAGCCTCTAACTTGCTGTGCGTTTATCCACCGATAATAAGGACACGCTGCATAAGTCCTCCGTGCGAATCAGACTCGCTTTCGGGCGGTCTGCGGCGTTGAAAAGCCTCGCTTTAGCACCGCTAAAGCTACGTTTTTCGCCTAGCATCCCATCCCGAAATCAAGCCTGCTTCATCGCGGTGACTTATCCAGCGTATCCTTAGCTATGACCTCGCCCAACACTTTCGCTCAGCTCAGCCTGCCTCCCGCCACGCTGGAAAATCTTACTGCCTTGGGCTACACCGAGATGACGGCGATTCAAGCGGCTAGCTTGCCATTGGCTCTGCTGGGCAAAGACATCATCGCGCAGGCCAAGACGGGCAGCGGCAAAACGGCGGCGTTTGCGCTGGCGTTGCTTGCTCGCCTCAATCCACGTCGCTTCGCCGTGCAAAGCCTCGTGCTCTGCCCCACGCGCGAGCTGGCTGATCAAGTGGCCACCGAAATACGTCGTTTGGCCAGAGCTCAAGACAACATCAAAGTAGTCACGCTCTGCGGCGGTGTGCCGCTGCGCGGGCAGACCGCATCTTTAGAGCATGGCGCGCACATCGTCGTGGGCACGCCGGGGCGCGTGATGGATC
>JAYUSD010000005.1:0-14130 GCA_043755865.1 Variovorax sp.
CTTTCAGCTTAACGACCAGCTTGGCTAAACTCCTCGTATGTCTTACGTCGTCACCACCCCCGAACAACAAATCGACCATGCCCTGAATGCAGGCGCGTTTCAAGAGGCGTTGCAGCTTGTCACGAGCTCTGAGCAGCAGCAGCCCAACAATCCGGCGATAGCGCATCGCTTTGGCATCACGCTGCTGCGTCTGAATCGCCCACATGAGGCTTTTGGAAAATTTAGCACTGCGCTGCGCTTGAATCCTTTGGCGGTGGATACGCGCTTAGCGATTGCGCAAGCTTACCTGGCCATGAACGATGGCTGGAGCGCCAGCGCTTGGGTGAGCGATGCTTGCCGCGTTGCGCCCAACCATCCGCCGCTTTGGATTCAGCTGGCGCAATTGCTGGCCAGCCAAAAGCGCGAGGCGGAATTAGAGCCTGCACTGCGATCGGGCGTGGCGGCCAATCCAGAATCCAAGCAAATGGTTGAAGCGCTGGCCGAGTATTATTTGAACCGAAAGCGCTACACAGACGGAGCCAAGCTTTATCCTGATTTGCTCATGCTGGATGCCAGAGATCCGAAAACTTTGCTGCATTATGGATTTTGCTTGGAGCATACGCATGATCTGCCCGGCAGCGTGCACCGCTACAAGGAAGCGATTGCTATCAACCCAAATTTTTTAGAAGCGCATGTGGATTTGGCCGGCGTGCTCTGGCGCTTGGCCGACTATGAGGGCTCGCTGCATCATGCGCAAGAGGCTGTGCGGATTGATCCCGCGCACCCATACGCCGTGCGCATTCATGGCACCGCTTTGCTGCATTTGAATCGTTTGGATGAGGCCGAAGCGCAGTTGCGCCGCGCGCTTGAATTGAAGCCTGATTTCCCAATTGCGATTATTGATTTGGCTTTGTTGTTGCTTTTGGCTGGCAAGTATCAAGAGGGCTGGGCGGTGTATGAGCGCCGCTGGAGTGATACCGATCGCATGACGCGCCCCGCGTTCTTCCGCCCCGAGCTGGAATGGAAGGGCCCGGTGCAGCAGCCTGTGGCCGGAAAGCGCGTGGTGATTTATGCCGAGCAGGGCTTGGGCGATGTGATTAACTTCGTGCGCTATGCCAAGGTCTTGCAGGCCGATGGCGCGACAGTTTTTTGCGTGATCCAGCCCGAGCTGATTCCTCTGGTCGAGAGCATGCCGGGCGTGATCTGTTTGAAGCCGAATTTGAATATCGAAGCTGATTACCACGTGGCTTTGCTAGAGCTGCCGCTGCATTACCGCACTAATGAAGCCAATGTGCCGTTTGAGACGCCTTATCTTTATGCGCAGAAAGACAAGAGCGCTGCGTGGAAAGAAAAACTCTCCCAGTGGGACGGCAAGCTCAAAATTGGCATCGCGTGGGCAGGGCATTTCATCCATGCCAATCATCACAACCGCTCCATGGCGCTGTCTGAATTCAAGCCAATTTTGGAGATGATGGGCGTGCAGTGCTTTAGCCTGCAAAAAAGCGATGGTGGCGTCTACACCGACATAAAACCAAGCCCGAAGCAGCTCGTGGATTTCACATCTGACTGGCAAGATTTTACCGACAGCGCCGCCATGATCGACAACCTTGATTTGGTGATCAGCATCGACAGCGCCGTCATCCATTTATCTGCGGCCTTGGGCAAACCCACATGGGTGCCCCTGCCGGCCAACCCCGATTGGCGCTGGCTCTTGAATCGCCCCAGCAGCCCGTGGTATCCCACCATGAAACTCTATCGGCGCGATCACGCAGAGGCCAAGACTGTGCAAATGGCGCGTGTCATTGCAGACCTGCAAAAACTTGTTGCACTGCGAGCATCCAGTGTTTCGGGAAGCCTTTTTTAAGGCAATGAATACGCCGGCGAAGTGCTCAAAGCGCATTAAGAGATAGGTGCGTAGTAAAATTTGGTTTGTTGCGCTGCGCAACGCCAATTTTGTTCAATTCCGCAGCCATGTAGAGGACTACCATGTATAAAAACCTCGTTGCCGCCGGCGTTTGCTGGGTGGCGATCAGTGTTTCTTTTGTCGGTTTCGCACAATCAACGAAAACCGCCACTTCATCACCCAGCAAGACGCAAGAGCCGTTCAAGGCGGCTTGGGTTTATGTGGCGCCGCTCACTGATGCAGGCTGGGTGCGCCAGCACGATGAGGGGCGCAGGGCTGTGCAGGCTGCGCTTGGCGATAGTGTGAAAACCACTTATGTTGAGAACGTGCCCGAGGGCGCGGATGCGGAGCGTGTGATTCGCGATCTCGCGGCGCAAGGTAACAAAATCATTTTCACGCCGAGCTTTGGCTACATGGAGCCCACGATGCGCGTGGCGCGGGACTTTCCCGATGTGCGCTTTGAATCGATCACCGGCTATAAAACTGCACCCAACGTGGCAGCAGCGAATGCGCGCTACTATGAAGGCCGCTATCTCGCGGGCATCGCAGCTGGGCGCATGACGAAGACGAATATGGCTGGCTATGTGGCGGGCTTTCCGATTCCTGAGGTGTTGCAGGGCATCAACGCATTCACGCTTGGTATGCGCTCGGTCAACCCCAAAGCACAGGTGAAAGTGGTGTGGCTCAATGCTTGGTTTGACCCACCGCGCGAGCGAGATGCCGCGATGACGCTGATGAATCAAGATGCCGATGTACTCGCGTTTCACACGGGCTCGAGTGCCGTGATGATCGCGGCGCAAGAGCGCGGAAAAATGGCGGTGGCCTATCACTCGGATATGCGCAAAGTAGCGCCAGATGCGCAGATTGCGGCGGTCACGCATCAATGGGGCGCTTACTACACGAAGCAGGTCAAGGCGGCGCTGGATGGCATTTGGAAGACCGGCAACTTTTGGGGCGGCGTGCGCGAAGGGATGATTCGTGTGGACGGCTTTGGCTCCAAGGTGCCCGAGGCCGTGGTGTCAGAGGTCAATGCTGCGCAGAAAGCGATGGGCGCTGGCAAACTGAAGCCATTTGCCGCCGCTGCTGGGCAAGATATGCTTGACAACGAAGGCCGTATCCTTATCCCGCGCGGCACAGCTCTGACCGATGGGCAAATACTGTCCATGAACTCCCTCGTGTCCGGCGTACTCGGAAAGATTGCAAAATAGCGGGGTGAATACTGCCAACCCTGCTTTTAACCCCGCCATCGCCGCTCTTCCCATGCGGGCGTACCGAGCGAGCCTATTGCGCTTTGACGACGCAGGCCAAGCGCTGTTTGAGACGGATGGCCTGCTTGTGGTGGACTCACATGGAAAAGTGGCCGCAGTTGGCGATTTCGCTCACTTAAAAACGCAGTTTGCCGACCTGCCCACGCAGCATTTCCCCGGCCGCATCATCGCGCCCGGCTTCGTGGATATGCATGTGCATTACCCGCAGATTGACGTGATCGGCTCGCCAGCGAACGGCTTGCTTCCTTGGCTTGAGAATTACACGTTTCCAGAAGAAAAACGGTATGTAGCCGGCGAATATGCTGCGCAGAGTGCTACGTTTTTTATAGCAGAGCTGCTGCGCAATGGCGTAACGACGGCGCTGACTTTTGCCACCTCGCATGTGGCCTCAGTGAACGCAGTAATGCAAGCGGCAGACACTGCAGGCCTGCGCATCATTACCGGCAAATGCCTGCAAGATCGCAACTGCCCGGATGGCGTGCGCGATGCAACGGAGCAGTCTCTCATTGATACCGAAAGCTTGATTCAACAATGGCACGGCAAGGGTGTAAGAGGCCAACTTGGCTACGCCATCACACCGCGCTTTGCGCCCACCTGCTCAGATGCACAGATGCGCGGAATGGGTCAACTCGCGGCCAAATACCCGGATGTCTGGATTCAATCGCATGTGAGCGAAAACACCGATGAGATCGCCTGGGTGCGCGAGTTGTATCCGCAAGATGCGAGCTATCTTGGCGTCTATGAGCGCTTTGGCCTGCTACGCGAGAAAAGCGTTTATGCGCATTGCATTCATTTTGACGATGCAGATCGTGCCCTGATGAAAGCGCGCGGCGCGTCCGCTGCCGTGTGCCCCACGAGCAACTTGTTTTTGGGCAGCGGGAATTTCGATTTTGAAGCTGCTATGACTCAAGCAATGGCGCATGGCTTGGCCAGCGATGTGGGCGGCGGCACATCGCTGTCTCCCTTCAAAACCATGCTCGCTGCTCACTATGTTGCCCGCAGCAGCTCGCAAGGCGGCAGCGTCGCCAAAATGCCCATCACGCTAACCCCGCAGCATCTGTGGTGGCTTCACACTGCGGGCGCGGCTCAAGCGCTTGGCCTGCAAGGCGTGGTAGGTAATTTGCAACCCGGATGCGATGCAGATTTCATCGTCCTCAACCCACAAGCCACGCCGCTGTTGGCCAGACGCACCGCTCGCGCAGCAAGTTTGGGCGAACTGCTCTTCGCGCTTATCGTGCTGGGCGACGATCGAGTGATCGAGCAAACCGTATTGGCCAGCAGTTAAAATAAAAGCATGCCCGGAAAAGATACAAATCAAGACCATTCATTTGCTCAAAAAGCGGATGCAGCATTTGATTTAACGGCGCATTTTCTGATCGCCATGCCCGGCATGGAAGACGAGACGTTTGCGAAATCGGTAGTGTATCTGTGCGAACACACCGAGCGAGGCGCTTTAGGTATTGTGATCAACAAGCCCACTGAGCTCACGATGCCAAAATTATTTGCCAAGGTAGATCTGCCGCTTGATCGCAAAGATTTGCACGCAGCGCCAGTGTTCGGCGGTGGGCCGCTGCACACCGAGCGCGGCTTTGTGTTGCATGAAAAGCAAGTGGCCACGACGGTGACTTTTGCGGACATGAAAGATGTGCCCCTTTCAATTCCTGCAAGCAAAGAAGAGGCAGATCTAAAGGCAAAAGTTAAAGCGGCGATGAGCTTAGAGCAGCAATTGCTTGAAGCTTTGCATGAGGCAGCTGAACAAGATGTGCCCGAAAGCACGTTTTATGCTTCTTCGCTCACGATCTCTGATGGCTTGGAGCTGACCACCTCGAAAGACGTATTGGATGCACTTTCTAGTGGCGGCGGCCCGCGTCGGGTGCTGATCTCGCTGGGCCATGCAGGCTGGGCCAAGGGGCAGCTCGAATCAGAGCTGGCCGAGAACACTTGGCTGCATGTCAAAGCCAGCTCCGAAGTGATTTTTGACACGCCCGTGGCCGAGCGCTACAGCAAAGCACTGGGATTGCTGGGCTTGCAAGAATGGATGATCTCTCGTGATGTGGGGCGCGCATGATCGTGATGGAGCGAATCCGTCGATCCATCCCTGTGCAGCAGCAAACCTTTCTGGCTTTTGATTTCGGCACAAAACGCACGGGCGTAGCGACTGGCAACCGAATCACGCACAGCGCAACTCCATTGCAAACATTGCATGTTGCCGGCGTAGATGCTCGCTTCGATGCTATCAAAAAGATACTTCTGGAGTGGCAGCCGCATGCGCTGGTGGTGGGCATCCCTACCCACCCCGATGGCATGCCGCATGAGATGACGCAGCGCGCACAACGATTTGCGCGGCAACTCCAAGGGCGCTTCAATTTGCCAGTGTATGAAGTTGATGAGCGCTACAGTAGCGTGGAGGCGGCATCGCGCGGCGCAAAAGATTTAGACGCAGAAGCGGCCACCATTATTCTTGAACAATTTTTTAGCGAGATGAACGATTCTTAACTATGAGCACCTTGTCACTCAATGCGCCCACGCTCTACCTAGCGCTTTGCCAAGGCGTGAAGAATTTGATGCAACCCAATGCCGAGCAAGCGACAAAGCTGATTGGCATTGCTTCAGGCGGCGTGTGGCTTGCGCAGCAATTGCAAACCGACTTGGCGCTACCGGGCAAAGCCGGCGTGATTTCATCTGCGATGCATCGCGATGATTTCTCCAAGCGAGGCCTCGCGCACAGCGTGCAAACGCAATTGCCTTTTGATGTGAACGGGCAAGATATTTTGCTGATTGACGATGTGCTCTATACCGGGCGCACGATTCGCGCGGTACTCAACGAATTGTTTGACTATGGCCGGCCAGCGCGGGTGCGTCTTGCCGTTCTGGTAGATCGCGGTGGCCGAGAGCTGCCTGTGCAGGCGGATTTTGCGGCGGCGCGGGTGAGCTTGCCTGCTGCGCAATCGCTCGCTCTTGCAAAAAACGATGCAGGCATTTTTAGTTTCGAGCTCAAGGAGGTTTGATGCTTTACAAACGAAACCCCCAGCTCAATAAAAATGGCGAGCTGATTCATTTGCTCTCCACCGAAGGCTTGCCCAAAGCGATCCTCACGCAGATTTTGGATACTGCGGCTAACTTTGTAAGCGTGAGTGATCGCGAAGTGAAAAAAGTGCCTCTGCTCCGGGGCAAAAGCGTGTTTAACCTCTTTTTCGAAAACTCCACACGCACACGTACGACTTTTGAGATTGCCGCAACTCGCCTGTCTGCCGACGTGATCAACCTCGACATTGCCAAATCATCGGCCAGTAAAGGCGAATCGCTGCTCGACACCATTGCTAATTTGGCTGCCATGGCTGCGGATATCTTCGTCGTGCGCCACAGCGAATCAGGCGCGCCGTATCTGATCAGCCAACACGTCGCGCCCCATGTGCATGTGATCAATGCAGGCGATGGCCGGCATGCGCATCCCACGCAGGGCCTGCTGGATATGTACACGATTCGGCATTTCAAAGGCGATTTTTCGAATCTGACCGTAGCCATCGTTGGCGACGTGTTGCATTCACGCGTGGCTCGCTCAGATATTCATGCGCTCACCACGTTAGGCTGCGCGGAAGTGCGCGCGGTGGGCCCGCGCACCTTGATCCCAAGCGATTTACGCGAGATGGGTGTGCGCGTGTGTCATTCGCTGGAAGAGGGCATCAAAGGCGCAGATGTGATCATCATGCTGCGCCTGCAAAGTGAGCGCATGAGCGGAGCGCTGTTGCCTTCTTCCCAAGAATTTTTTAAAAGCTTTGGCCTCACGCCAGAAAAACTCTTACTAGCCAAAGCCGATTGCATCGTGATGCATCCCGGGCCGATCAATCGGGGTGTGGAAATTGATTCTGCAGTGGTCGACGGCAAACAAAGCGTGATCTTGCCGCAGGTGACTTTTGGCATTGCTGTGCGCATGGCGGTGATGAGCATTGTGGCGGGGAACGAGGCATGAAAATACTGATTCAAGGCGGCCAAATTGTGGATCCAGCTTCTGGCATGGATGCGGTGGGCGATGTGGCGATTGCAGCCGGGCGCATTGTGGCCATCGGCAAAGCGCCTACGGATTTTGCGCCGGCGCGAGTGGTAAATGCCAGCGGCATGATCGTTGCACCCGGCCTCGTGGATTTGTGTGCGCGGCTGCGCGAGCCGGGATATGAGCACGAGGGCATGCTTGAGTCTGAGTTGGCCGCTGCGGTGGCAGGCGGAGTGACGTCTTTGGTATGCCCTCCCGATACCGATCCTGTGCTGGATGAGCCAGGCTTGGTGGAGATGCTGAAATATCGCGCTGAAAAGCTGCATCAATCGCGCGTATTTCCATTGGGAGCGCTTACCAAAGGCCTGCAGGGCGAAGCGCTGACTGAGATGGCTGAGCTCGCAGGCAGCGGCTGCATCGGCTTTGGTCAAGCCGAGGTGCCGCTGGCGAATACGCAGGTGATGCAGCGGGCGATGCAGTATGCAGCGACTTTTGGCTACACCGTTTGGCTGCGCCCGCAAGAGATGTATTTAGGCAAAGGAGTAGCAGCCAGCGGCGCGTTGGCCACGCGGCTGGGTTTGTCAAGCGTGAGCGTGGCCGCAGAAACCATTGCGCTGCACACGATCTTTGAGCTCATGCTTTCCACCGGTGCGCGCGTGCATCTGTGCCGCATCAGCAGCGCAGCGGGCGTGGCGCTGATTCGCGGTGCCAAAGCCGAGGGGTTACATGTGACAGCGGATGTGAGCATCAATTCACTCCACTTAACAGACAACGATATCGGCTACTTCGACAGCCGCGCACGTTTGACGCCGGTGCTGCGCCAGCAGCGCGATCGCGATGCGCTGCAAGCAGGGTTGTTGGATGGCACGATTGATGCGCTGGTCAGTGATCACAACCCGGTAGAAGCCGATGCGAAGAATTTGCCTTTTGGCGAAGCTGAGCCCGGCGCCACCGGCCTGGAGCTCTTGCTCAGCCTCGCTCTGAAATGGGGGCAGCAACACAACATCAGTTTGCTAGACACGCTGTCTTGCATCACCTCCAAGCCATCGCAGATTTTGGCAAGCAGCTTGGGCACGCTGTCCAGCAGCGTTGGCCGCTTGAATGTGGGTGGCGCAGCCGATCTTTGCATTTTCGACCCAATGGCTGAGTGGAGCGTGACGCAGGATGCGCTGCGCAGCCAAGGCAAGCACACGCCGTTTGCTCACGACATGGGTGGAAGCATGATGCCAGCTCGCGTGAAAATGACGCTGGTCGGCGGCCAGATTGCTTTTGACAATATGAACTGAAAAATGGAAAACACCACCAATCTGCCCGAGCAGCATTTGGCCGATGCATGGGCCGTGTTGCAATCGCATTCACAGCACATTGACAGCTTAGAGCCCGATGCCAACCGCTTGGCCTTTGCCGATCCCGAGTTTATTTTGCGGCGCGAATTGCGCGGCATGCGCATGCAAATGGAGATGCTCAAGCCCGAGCTGGGTCAAAACGCAGCGGGCATTGACAACACCATCGTCGTCTTCGGTGGTGCGCGTTTTTGCAGCCCGGATGAAGCAGCAGATGCGCTTGCAAGTGCACAAGCCAGCGGCGATGCACAAAGCTTAGCCCGCGCGCAGCGCTTGGTGCGTAATGCGCCTTACTACACACAGGCTCGCGAGTTCGGTGCCCTCGTGGCGCAATACAGCATGCGCTGCGCAGTAGCAGAGCAGCTTTTCATCTGCACCGGCGGCGGCCCGGGCGTGATGGAGGCAGCCAACAGAGGCGCGCACGATGTGGGCGCGCCATCGGTGGGCCTGACGATTGCGCTGCCGAAAGAAGAAAAGCCCAATCGCTTCGTGCCGCCTGATTTGAGCTTCAAATTCCATTATTTCGCCATTCGCAAAATGCATTTCATGATGCGCGCAAAAGCGCTGGTGGCTTTTCCTGGCGGCTTTGGCACGCTTGATGAGTTGTTTGAAGTGCTCACCCTCGTGCAAACGCGCAAAGCCAAACCGGTGCCGATTTTTCTCTACGGCTCCGCCTACTGGAAGAAAATCGTCAACTTTGAAGCCCTCGCCGATGAGGGCGCCATCTCGCATGAAGACTTGAAGCTTTTCACGTATGTCGATGATGCGCAAACCACCTGGGATGAGATCAAGCGATTTTACGAGCTGAGTTAAGCCGCATGCCTGCGAGTGCATCCGTTCAAAAAACGCTGCTGATTTGGTGGCTTTTCCTCACGCTGCTGGCTTTGCTGTGGGATGCAAGCGGACAAGATGTCGCTGTATCAGCGTGGTTTGGCGACCGCCAAGGCTTTGCGCTGCGCGAGCACGCGATTTGGGGGCGCGGCATGTATCAGTTGCAGCGCGTGCTGGGTTGGGCGGCGCTTGCCGTGCTACTTTGGTTGACGCTGCGCCCGCGCGGCATGTGGCTTGCACTTGCGCGCAGCCACAGATGGGTGATGCTTGTGACAGTGCTGGTGGTGGTGAGCCTGATTCCCCTGCTTAAAAAGATGAACGCGACGAGTTGCCCTTGGGATTTGGCGCAGTTTGGTGGTGCGGCTAAAGCGCTGTGGGTCAGTCATTGGAGCTGGGGCATATTTGACGGCGGCGCTCGGCGCTGCTTTCCAGCAGGGCATTCGTCGACAGCTTTGGGGTTTTTAGCTGTGCCGGTGTTTTTAATCACGGTCTCCGAGCGGTGGTCGAAAAGGCTGCTTCTTCTAGTCGCCGTTGCTGGTACGTGGATGGGTTTGACACAAGTTTATCGCGGGGCGCATTTTGTGAGCCACAGCTTGTGGACGGCGTGGATTAGTTTGAGTGTGGCGTATGCGGTATGGCTGGTGGTGCAGCGCCTGCCATCTGCAAAGCTGCCGATGAAATAAAGCCGCTGCTGGCCTGCGCTCGCGCAGCCCATGGCGTTTTGCACGCTACATGTTGCGCGGCAACTCGCCTGGGCGCATGCTGAGTAATCCCAACAATTCACTGGCTTCTTGCGCGGTTGCAAATTCCACACGAAGCGTCTCGTTTTGATGCTCGCGCATAGACATGCTGGGCCGCAAGGTCATCTCTAGAAAACAATCATCACAGCGGGAGCTGGCGATGCCTGATATAGGCAAACTCTCTTCTTGGCGGCTCATGCCAAAATTTTTATTTCGCCGGTTGCCTTTGAAGCGCAGCGTGTCGCCGTGATAGCTGATGTGGCCATTGCCAGAAAACCCCCACGCGCCGGGCTTCATCGGCCCGCTGCCATACCGCACATTGAATTGCGGCCACATGCCGGTGGAAGGCGCGCCCATGTAGCTTTCTGTAAAAGCTTCTTTTGCGGCCTGAGGAACTGGAGCCCATTCTTCGCGGCTTTGCAAAAGTTGCGAGACGCTCATTTCCACACCATCATCGCGCAACACGATTTGCTCGCTGGTGATAATTTTTTTAACGCGCATGCCTACGATCATCCGTTTCTCGTACGGCCCAAGCGGCTTCCCATTGACAAACAAACTGTATCGGTACGCCATGTTGTATTTCTATGCGTGGAGCGGAATTTGTGGCCGAATCATAGCAACACCGAGGCGAAAAAAAGGCTTCCTCAGAAGCCTTTGTACAAATACAACGGGTCGTTTGGCCATCGGGCCGCACGCTCCGTCTTCCATTGATCTAAACGCGTTTTCTACACAGCGGCTGGTCAGACGCGCTTCCTGTATTCTCCTGTGCGGGTGTCAATTTCCACCTTGTCGCCCTGCGCCACAAAAATCGGCACGCCGATTTCAAAGCCAGTGGCTAATTTTGCAGGCTTCAAGACTTTGCCAGAGGTATCGCCTTTCACAGCAGGCTCGGTCCAAGTAATTTCGCGCTCCACGCTGGTGGGCAGCTCTACGGAAATGGCCTTGCCGTCATAAAACACGACTTCAGCTGTCATGCCTTCTTCGAGGTAGCTCAGCGCATCACCCATGTTCTCGTTTTCAACTTCGTATTGGTTGTAGTCGCTGTCCATCCAAACATACATCGGATCGGCGAAATAAGAGTAAGTGCAATCTTTTTTGTCGAGAATGACTTGCTCGATCTTGTCATCGGCCTTGAAGACGACTTCGGTGCCAAAGTTGGCAATCAGGCTTTTGATCTTCATGCGCACGGTGGCTGAATTACGGCCGCCTCGGCTGTATTCGGTTTTCAAGATGACCATCGGGTCTTTGCCGTGCATGATGACGTTGCCGGCGCGCATTTCTTGGGCGATTTTCATAGATTGCTTTCTTGTGGCTGCGCTGAAACTTCTGCGTCAGTTATGGAGTGAGTTCGGAGAGCAACTGTGCGCTTAACACACGCTGCAAAGCCTCTGATTTTAACCTGATTTGGCAGCCTTTTGAGCCGCATCAGAGTGCGGCAGTTCTCTTTTCTTCAACAAAATCAAGCAGTTGCGAGACTAGAGCAGGGCAATTGGCCAAGCGAGTGCGAGCGGCTTGCGCACAATCGCCCCACGGCTTGATTTGCAAATCTGGTAGCGGCTGGGCGAGACTGATTGGCTTCAAGCCATTCCACATCCGATGAAATTCGCGCAAATCCGGCGGTGCTTGCAGCCAATCTAAAAACGCTTCCAGTTTGGCTGCGTGTGCGCCATCGGCCTGCGGATAGATCTGCCAAACGAAGGCGCGGCCTGCCCAGATGGCGCGTACAAGCGAATCTTCTCCGCGCACGAAATTTAAATCGCAGCTTCTGAGCAACGCATCGTATTTCGCTTGGGGCATATACATTTGCTCCTTTATTGATAGCATCTTACGCATATTCCATGCCGGCGATTGATTGTTTTTGCTTTGAAAAGCAGCATGCATTGCTTGCCCGCCACGCCCAGGCAACACGATCAAGTCAGTCGGCCTCGCATCATCAGCGCATTGCTCAAGCAGATCGGGCAAAGCAGGCGGTTCGTAGCAAAACAAGCTGATGCGGCGCGGCGCTTGGGTGCTGGGGGGACCTGGTGCAACGCTGTTTTCAATGGCATCTCGCTCGCGAATCAAGCCGCCCGTACCTGCCTCAAAGCCAGGATAGAAAAACCATTTCGTCATGCCTTGAGCCCCACCTGCCATCACTGGCGAGGCTAATCCGTGGCTGCGCTGTGCAAAGTTTTCAGCGCTTAAATATTCCAAGTTGATCCAAACCGGCTTTCTTAGCGTATTTTTAAAGACGTTTAGGGGGGTAGCCGGCATGGAATAAGCGTGGAATGCTACTGTATTCATAGCAATCCAGTCGTGACTGATGTTACAGCCAAATGCTTCGATCACCACATCGCCCGGCTGTGCGTCAAGCGGCATCGGCTGATCGGGAAGCCACGCTCGCACCTCGACGCCTTCGCATCCACCCGGCGCCATCCAAGCCAGCGCCGATGCATCATCGGCCCACAGCCGCACCGCCTGCCCATGCGCAGCCAGTGCAGCAGACAGCCGCCAACACACACCGATATCGCCAAAATTGTCGATCACGCGGCAAAAGACGTCCCAGTGCAGCGCAGGCCATCGCTCAGCATGGGGCGCAGACAAACGCATTGTCGTTGCTTCGTGTTTTTCGGCGTGCTTTTTTTGCGCTTGTCGCGTTACATCGAAACTTCTGCGAGCGCCAATTCCCCGCGCAGCGAAAAGCCCATGCGCTGCGTCACAGCAATGTCCAATATCTGCCCCGGTAGGCGCAACATGCCTTGCTCGCTGGTAGCAAAGTTGACCACGCGATTGCACTCAGTGCGCCCCATCAGCTCCAGCCCACCAGATTTGCTTTGACGAGACGGCCCTTCTACCAAAATTCGCGCTGTATGGCCTACAAACGCATCGGAGAGCGCATGCGTGTTGTCGTTGATGGCTTTTTGCACTTGCATCAAACGCGCGTGCTTCACGTCATGCGGTGTATCGTCTTGCAAACTTGCTGCCGGCGTGCCTGGGCGCGGGCTGTAAATAAAGCTAAAGCTATTGTCAAACTGCATGTCTTTAATGAGCTTCATCGTTTTGCTGTGATCGGCATCGCTCTCGCCAGGAAAGCCAATGATCAGATCGGTAGATAAATGCAAATCGGGGCGAATCGCGCGAATTTTTCGGATGATGCTTTTGTATTGAAGAGATGTGTAGCCGCGCTTCATCGCCGCCAAAATCACATCTGAGCCGTGCTGCACCGGCAGATGCAAATGGCTCACGAGTTTTGGAAGCTTGGCATAGGCTTCAATCAGCGCAGGTGTGAATTCGTTGGGATGGCTGGTGGTGTAGCGGATGCGCTCGATGCCGGGAATGTCGCTCACATAATCGAGCAACGTGGCGAAATCGCAAATCTCCGCCGTACTCCCCATTGCGCCTCGGTAAGCGTTGACATTCTGCCCAAGTAAATTAATCTCGCGCACGCCTTGGCCTGCAAGCTGCGCCACCTCAAAAAGCACATCATCGAGGGGCCGATTGATCTCTTCGCCTCGCGTATACGGCACCACGCAATAGCTGCAATATTTGGAGCAGCCTTCCATGATGCTCACAAACGCACTCACGCCTTCGCGGCGCGCGGGAGGCAGATGGTCAAACTTTTCAATCTCAGGAAAGGTGATGTCCACTTGCGATTTTTTGGTTTTGAGTTGTGCGGCTAGCAGCTCAGGCAGTCGGTGCAGAGTTTGCGGGCCAAACACCACATCCACATAAGGCGCGCGCTTGATGATTGCATCGCCCTCTTGGCTGGCCACGCAGCCGCCCACACCGATTTTCACGCCCTTGGCCTTCAAATGCCGAATGCGCCCGAGGTCAGAAAACACCTTTTCTTGCGCCTTCTCGCGCACCGAGCACGTATTAAACAGCACGAGATCGGCTTCATCCACATTGTCCGTTTTCTCGTAGCCATCGGCTGCATGCAAGACATCTACCATTTTGTTCGAGTCGTACTCGTTCATTTGGCAACCAAAGGTTTTGATAAAAACTTTTTTACTCATGATAGATTAATTACTATTAATTTAATAGCACACTACGCAACAAACACGCCGGCTAAACGCCCAAATGGGTCAAAAAATGC
>JAYUSD010000006.1:0-2463 GCA_043755865.1 Variovorax sp.
GTCTCCTTAAATGAGATAACGCACTATACACAATATTAATCTAAATGAACAGTATTGGTACCCGCTCCTGAAGGCTAGCGGAATGCCTCAAACTTGCAGCCGCTTCACCCAGAACAACATCTTCCGAACACACTAAAACTTAAAGTAGGCAAGACCGTAACCACTACAAATATAATAGCATTACAAGCAGTATTGACGCCGGTTATCGGTCTAAAACACCTAGAATCACCATCCCAATATCAACCTCAGAGGCAAATACACGGCCATGCCGCCCACGATGCAAGCCAGTGTGTCGCGCCGCCAATAAAAGATTGCCGCGCCTGCCAATGCGCCGTAGATTCTGGCATCTTGCAGTGTGGTGATCAGCTGGCCTTGCGTCATCACAATTTCGGGCAGGATCACCGCAGACAGCGCGGCAATCGGCGCGTATTGCAGGCCGCGTTGCGCCCACTGCGGAAGAGAGAAATCTTTGCGGCTGATAAAAAAGAAAGAGCGCGTGATCACGGTGACGACCGCTAGGCCAAGGATGACAGCAAGCGTCCACAGATCTGTTTCGCCATTCATGGCGTTTTTTCCAATGCAGGGCGAAAGCGCTCAAGGCCCAAGCACACGACCACCGCCACGCCAATGGCCACCAAAATGTTCAAGCGCAGCGGCAGCGCAAAGGCGACCACGCCCGCAGCGCCCGCGATCAATGCAGACACGATGCGCAGCTGGCTGCTTGCCAATGAGCAAGCAATGCCAACCAGCGCGAGGATGCCGGCAAAACCCAAGCCCCAAGCTTGCGGAATCAAGTTGGCCAACAACACGCCAGCCACACAAAACCCAACCCATGAGCCCCAGTTAACCAAGCTATTGCCCAGCAAGTACGCTTGCTGCTGATTGCGCAGTAAGGCGTCGCGCTGCGCTGCAATGTGCAGGCTATGCATATGGTTATTTTTTATGTCATTGAGGCCAGTAGCCGGCATAGAATCTACGTGAGATGCTATTAAATTCATAGTGTTGGGCGGCGCATGCGGAAAGCGCTTTGTGAAAAGCACATAAGTCAAATCCGCTGTGAGGTAGCCACCCAACATGCGCCGCCACAGCGGCAGATGCATCATGTAAGGCCGCAGATGCAGACTGAAAACGACGAAGCGCAGATTCACACAAAAGCCCGTAGCCAAGATCACCCACATCGGCGCGCCTGCGATGATGAGCGGCATGGCAGCCAGCTGCGAGCTGCCGGCAAACACGAGCAGTGCCATCGCCAAGCTCTCGGTCAACGAGAGGCCAGATTTCATCATGGCCACCCCCGTCATCAAGCCCCAAGATGCAATGCCCGGCGCAACCGGCAGCATGGCGCGCGCGCCTTCAAAGAATTCGGGGTGTTGCCAAAAGCGAAGACGCTGGGCTGCGGGTTGGCTCAACGCAAAGCGCTTTCAAAGCGCTCGCCTGCGTGTAAAGCAAAGCCATGCAAAAAATCTGCGGCGCTCATGCGCTTGCCGCCCGCGCGTTGGAGCTCAGTCATGCGAAGCACGCTTGCCTGCCCGCATGCCACATCAATACCTTGTGCATTTGCAAACAAAACAGTGCCCTCGCCGGCATCAATACTGCGCACAGCGCTATCATTTTGAGATTTTTTGTTTTCCAAGACGTATGCTGCGCAGAGCTTGATCGTCTCGCCCCGCATCACAGCTGAGCAGCCAGGCGATGGCGCAAAAGCGCGAATGCGTCGCTCGATTTGAATGGCGCTGTCCGTCCAATGCACTGCGCTCTCGGTTTTGTCGATCTTGTGTGCGTAGCTGATGGCCTGCATGGGCTGAGGTGTGCGCGCGAGCTTTGCGTCAGAAGCCAGCACCAGAGCCTGCACAATCATTTGGCCGCCTAGTGCGGCGAGTTTGTCGTGCAGAGCGGGCGTGTTGTCTTGCGGCGAAATGGCTAGCGTATCCATCAACAGCATGTCGCCCGTATCCAGCCCCGCATCCATTTGCATGATGGTGATGCCCGTCTCGCTGTCGCCAGCTTCTATCGCCCGATGAATCGGCGCGGCACCTCGCCAGCGCGGCAAAAGTGACGCATGAATATTCAAGCATCCCAGGCGCGGTGCATCCAAGACCCATTGCGGCAAGATCAGCCCATAAGCGGCCACGATCATCACATCGGCCTGCGCGGCTTGTATTTGAGCGCGGGCCGTAGCAGCGTCTTCTGGATATTTGCCATCGAGCCGCAAGCTACGCGGCTGCGCCACAGGCATGCCATGTTCAAGCGCAAACTGCTTGACAGGCGAGGCCTGCAATTTCAGGCCGCGCCCGGCTGGCCGATCAGGCTGCGAGAGCACGAGCACGATCTCGTGGCCTGCTTCTTTCAAAGCTGCGAGAGCCACCCGCGCAAACTCGGGCGTGCCCGCGAAGATCAGTTTCATGCTTTATTTGCGCGATGCGGGTTCATCGCGCTCGAGCTTGGCCATTTTGCTTTTGATGC
>JAYUSD010000007.1:0-14083 GCA_043755865.1 Variovorax sp.
TTGTAATGCAAATTGCCATCGCCTAAATGGCCAAAATTCACGAGGCGCACACCGGGAATTTCCGCAAACAGCAGCGCATCTGTCTGCTCGCAAAACGCAGCAATCTGCGATACCGGCAATGAAATATCGTGCTTGATATTGAGCCCTTCGTGCGCTTGCGCCAGTGGAATGCTCTCGCGGATGTGCCACAGCGCTCTAGCTTGCGCAATGCTCTCGGCGATTACAGCATCGGTGATGATGTTCGATTCAAGCGCCTGCTCCATCAGCGCCTCCAGCATCGCGCGGGCATGTTGCTCATTTTCCGCATCTGACAATTCCAACAGCACGCAATACGGTGCCTCAAAACTGCTGCCCGGCCACAGCGGCATCTTTTGCTGCGCAAAGTGCTTGACCACAAGAGACAACGCAAACTGCCCCATCACTTCAAAGCCCGTGAGGCTGCTGGCTAGTCTTTTTTGCGCTAGCGCTAAAAACGCGACAGCGGCTTGCAAATCAGGCAAAGCCGCCCAAGCCGTAAGGCTGGCCGCAGGCAGGGGCACGAGTTTCATGGTGGCCGCTGTGATGATGCCCAGCGTGCCTTCGCTGCCAATCATCAAATGCCGCAGGTCGTAGCCCGTGTTGTCTTTGCGCAGGCCCGTCAAGCCTTCCAGCAGCTCGCCTTGTGCGGTGACGACTTCTAGCCCCAAGCACAGATCGCGCGCATTGCCAAAGCGCAGCACCTGCGTGCCGCCAGCATTCGTGCCCAAATTGCCGCCAATGGTGCAACTGCCCTCGGCTGCTAATGAAAGCGGAAATAAAAAGCCCGCCTCTCGTGCGGCAAGTTGTACGTTTTGCAAAATACAGCCTGCCTCTACCGTGATTGTGAGGTTTGCAGCATCCAGGCCGCGCACGCGATTCATCCGCTGCAGGCTTAGTACCACTTGCAAGCCAGAATCATCCGGCGTGGAGCCCATCACCAGCCCCGTATTGCCGCCTTGGGGCACGATGCTTAAGCCCAAGCCTTGCGAGCGTGCGCGAGCGCATTCGCGCACGACAGCCGCCACCTGCGCCGCAGAGCTAGGCCGCGCCACACACAGCGCTGCCCCGCGCGCACGGCCACGCCAATCGTTTTCATACGCCGCGAGTGCGTCTGGCGAATCAGCGGTCAACACATGGGCATTGCCGATCTGTTGGCGTAGCGCGTCGATCAAATGCAGTGCAAGTGGATTCATACTGGTACTATTAAAAAGTGAGCATTCCGCGCTTATTCTATGCCGGCTAAAGCACTAAAACGCCTATAAAGTGCAGCGTCAAACGCGCCCCATCAGCAGCGCTGTGAGCTCGGCAAGAGATGCAATCTCCAGCGTGGGCTCAATATGCTCATGCGGCCAGAGCTTGCCTTGCCGATTGAGCCAGACAGCTTGCATGCCAGCGCCCAAAGCACCCATCACATCCAGCGCCGCATCGTCGCCCACATGCAAAACTTCATGCGCCTGCACACCGCCCAAACGCGCAGCCTCCAAAAAAATGCGGGCATCTGGTTTGGCCACACCAAATCCTGTGGCGCTCACTGCCGATTGAAAATAGGGCGCGAGGCCCACAAGCCCCAAGTGCGCATTGCCGTTAGACAGCGAGATGAGCGGATACCGCAGCGCCATATTTTTGATTGCAGGCAGTGCATCTTCGTAGTATTCCACGCGATTGCGTTCAGCGAAGAATACATCAAACGCTGCCTCAGCCATCAGCGGATCGTCACCCGCTCGGTACAGCGCCAAACGAATCGATTCTTTGCGAATCGCACTCATGTCATGCGCAATCTCCGGCTTGGTTTTCAAAATCACTTCGTGCACATGTTGCCGAATGTCCTGCAAGGCCGAGGGCGAGGCAAACAGCGCGGCCGTCATGGGCGCATGCTGGCTGAGCCAAGAAACAAGCGCCTTCTCGGCGCGCTCAATCACAGGCCATATCGGCCACAAAGTGTCGTCCAAGTCAAAGGATATTGCGCGAATTTTTGAAACATCAAGCATAGACCAGCGAGAATACCGCATGGCATTTCGAAATGAACCCTCCTACGCTCACGGCAGCGCAAATAAGTACCTGTCCACCACCGCCGTTTTGCTCTGCAACCTCGGCACACCCGATGCGCCCACCGCGCCTGCGCTGCGCCGCTATTTGGGTGAATTTCTGAGCGACCATCGTGTGGTGGAGATTCCCAAACCGATTTGGTGGCTGATCCTGCACGGCATTATTTTGCGCTTTCGCCCTGCAAAATCGGCTAAAAAATACGAGAGTATTTGGATTGCGCCAGACAGCAATGGCCAAGGTGGCGGCTCGCCGCTGAAAGTCTGGAGCGAGAAAAATGCGCTCTTGCTTCAGGGCAGCCTTGCCCAGCGCGGGCATCGTGTGCGCGTCGTCTTGGGCATGCGCTACGGCAACCCGAGCATCCCCAGCCAATTGCAAGCTTTGAAGGCCGAGGGCTTCAAGCGCATCCTCATCTTGCCGCTCTATCCGCAGTACAGCGGGCCAACGACAGCCAGCGTGTTTGATGCTGTGTACACGTGGGCCGCCAAGACGCGCACCGTGCCCGAGCTGCGCTTCGTCAATCATTATCACGATCATCGGGCGTTCATTGAAGCTTTGGTGCAACGTGTTCGAGGCCATTGGCAAACACAAGGGCGCGCTGAGCAGCTCGTCATGAGCTTCCACGGCGTACCCGAGCGTACTTTGCAGCTCGGCGATATCTACCACTGCGAATGCCACAAAACCGCCCGCTTGCTCGCCGAGCGTTTGGGCCTCAGCAAAGACCAATACAAAGTCACTTTTCAATCGCGCTTTGGTAAAGCCAAGTGGCTAGAGCCCTACACCGAGCCCACGCTGATCGAGATGGGAAAGACAGGCGTAAAAAGCGTCGAAGTCATGTGCCCCGGTTTCCCGGTGGATTGCCTAGAGACTTTGGAAGAAATATCCATGGAAGCCAAAGAAGCTTTCCTGCATGCAGGCGGCAAAGAGTTCAGCTACATCCCTTGTCTGAATGATTCTGCGCCTTGGATTGGCGCGCTCGCCGATGTGGCTGAGCAGCATCTCTCGGGCTGGGATACCAAGAGCGCGCCCGATACCCAAGAGCTCGCGCTGCAAAAGCAGTTAGCAAGCAGCTTGGGTGCAAAATTCTAAGCGTTTTAGCCCACTAGCCGGCATAGAATATGCGTGGAGTGCTATCAAATGTGTAGCGCATAAAATCTTGTGACCAACGCTGATCTTCAACCTAGCAGCTACGATCTCGTGCCCTACGAGAGCTATCCGTTTGCGCATTTGCATCCCGCCCGCCTAGCCGCCACCGCGCAATTGCGCGGCATGAAGCCGCCGCCGGTGGCCACGGCGCGCGTGCTCGATATCGGCTGCGGCTCAGGCGGTCATGTGATCGCGTTGGCAGGCTTTTATCCGCAGATGCAATTGATCGGCATCGATTTGGCTGCTGGTCAAATTGAATTGGGCAATCAACGTATTCGCGATATCGGTTTGAGCAATGTGAGCTTGCATGCTGGCAACATGGGCGAGGGCTTGCCCGCAAGCGCCATGGAGGCCGCGCAAGCCTTCGGTGGGCAGTTTGATTACATCGTTTGCCAAGGCGTGTATTACGTGGTGCCAGATGCCGTGCGCAGCGCCATTTGGCAGGTCTTGCAAAAGCATCTTGCGCCCAGCGGCATCGCCCATATCAGCTTCAATACCTATCCCGGCTGGAAGCAGCGCGAGGTAGCGCAAGGTTTTGCGCAATTTCATGCGGCGGGGATGAAGGGTGGCGGCGGCGGCAGCGGCGGCGTTGGCAGCGAATTAGGCGCTGGGTTTGCAGTCGGCAAGGCGCAAGAGCAGGCCGTGCGCGAGGGCTTAGCCCAAATCGCGGCGCTCGCTCCTAAACACACCGAAGGCCTCACCGCAGGCTACGGCCTCAGCCTGCAAGCCGAGGCGCAAGCGGCCTCGCGCGCCATGCCCGGCTTGCTATTTCATGAATTCCTCTCCGGCGACAATCGCCCACTGTATTTTCAAGAGATGCTCGGAGCAGCCAGCCAAGCCGGTTTTGCCTACCTTTGCGAGGCGAGCCTTCCCGATGCATGGCCAGGCCGCTTAGGCGCTGCTGAGCAGCCTTTGTTAGCGCTTGCAGGCGGCGATGCATTGCGCTTAGAGCAATACATTGATTTCGCCACCGCCCGCACGTACCGCAATAGCTTGTGGATCGCGCCAGAGCTGGCCGGTGCTCTGCCTTCTGCGCTCGCGGCTTGGCCGCATGATGCGCTGCGCGGTCTGCATATTGCGGCAGATCTGCGGGCCGGCTCGGTTGAATCAGCAGGATCAGCTTTTGCCGATACCCACGCCAATACGAATGCCAATGCGCCCGCTGCTCAGCAAGCCTTTATTGGCGCACAAGGCATGAGTTTTCAAGTTGCGGCAGCGCATGCGCCCGTGCTGCGGGCGTTGCTGCGTGAGCAGCGCGAGTTTGGTACTCAGAGCAAGCTTCATGACCCAAGCGCTCCAAGCGTTCAGAATGCCAGCCTATGGCGCAGTGCAGATGAATTGCTGGATGCGCATCCTGCATCAAGCGCTTTGCTGCATGAATGCGTATTGCGCGGCTTGCTCAGCGCGTGGCGCGAGCCGCCTAATCTCTCGCATCTTCAACCCATGCAAGTGCCCGATTGGCTGCGCAAAGAAGCGGCTCGCGGTGGCAGTGTGTATCTGCCCAGCGTTTGGCATCAGCCAGTGGGTGTGAGCGATTTGGATCGCGCATGTATTGCGCAGCTTGATGGGCGCAACTCGCCCAGCGATGCAATGGCCTCTGCGCTCGTTCGCTTTCGGCAGCTCGGCTGGCTTATCAGCTAATTTTTAGTACATTTTGAGCGTCTAGCCGGCATGGAATATGCGCGGAATGCTATGTAATTCATAGCAAGTTACGTGGCTCGCTTAGCGGCAAGTCTTTACTTGTCCGCAATCGCTTTCTCTGCCCACAATCCTTGCTTTGCGCTAGTTGGCGCACGTCTACATCTCGTGTTTTCGCAGCGCGTCAACCATTGTTTGCGAACGATCGTGCAACTTGAAATCGTCAAATTCCGATGGTACAAATACAGAAGTTCCCTCACAAATTCACACGAAACAACACACGCATGCAACACAAATTTCTCATGGCAATAGAACCCTAAGTTCTCATTTTTTTATGTTTTTTTATTCGTTGTTAGTTTTTAAGTATTCATTTTAGGAGCTTCGTTTTGCAAGCCAACCGTCAGCACATTGAGTCGAAAAAAGCCTCAGCAGCACGATTTTGCGTCGATAGGTCGCTACTGCGTGGCTTTTTCACTGTTGCTTTCCAACAAAATTTGCACCACTTGAATACCTTTGTTCTAAGGGTTTTTCCGCTAAAACCCTTAGTTTTTGCCCTAGACGAACTTTTTTCATGTGACTTATTTCACGGTTTGCAGCACGCCGTGTGCCGCGTGATGCCACGCGCTTTTCTTGCTTTTTTCCCTTTTCCTTCACGCATCCATGCAGAGGTGTCCCTTGGCTAAACAAATCAATCAAAAACCACAGTCCATCCCAGCAGGGCTGCTTGCTGCACAAGAAGCGTCTTCACCGGCTTCGATGAATATTTTGGCGCGCTCTTGCCTGCTTGCTGCTTTAGCCGCTGGTGCGGGCTTTGAGGCAAGCCATGCCATCGCGCAAACCCTGCCCAATGCCGGGCAAGTCACGCGCGAGACGGCGGCGCCTGCGCCCAGCCTGCCCAAGGCGGAGCCTGCGCTGCCAAAGGCCCAAGAAGTGCGCCCGCAGCTTCGTACGGAGAGCAATTTTTCAGTCACGCTGAGCGGCGTGCGCTTTTCTGGCAATACACAGATCATGGAAACTGATCTGCAGTTGCTCGTGATTGAAAACCTTGGCAAAAAACTTGGCTTCAACGAGCTGCAAGCCGCCGCTGATGCGGTGAGCAATTTTTATCGCGCACAAGGCTTCTTCGTGGCGCGCGCCTATCTGCCTCAGCAAGAGATCAAGAATGGCATCGTAGAAATCGCTGTGTTAGAAGGCCGCGTCGGGCAAACCAGCGTGAAGCAAGAAGGCAGCGTGCGCACGTCATCCTCTGTCGCGCAAGGCTTGCTGAACAGCAATGTGCCCGTCGGCTCCATCGTGCGAGAAAAAGCGCTGGAGCGCGCCGCGCTGCTGGCCAATGATTTGCCCGGCATCGAAGCGAGCATCAGCTTGGATCCAGGCGAACAAACCGGCGATACCAACGTCACTCTCACCACCACCGAAGGCCGCTTGTTTACAGGCAGCATCGATCTAGACAACCATGGCAACCGCTTTACTGGCGAGTATCGCCTCGGTGCCACCCTCAATCTGAATAGCCCCCTTGGCCTCGGCGATCAGCTCGGCCTGCGCCTGATGCACACCAATCGCCAGCTTGCTATGCTGCGCGGCAGCTATTCTCTGCCTGTGGGCAACGATGGGGCGAGAGTCGGCGCATCGGTCTCGCGCGTGGTGTTTGAAGTGTGTTGCCAAGCGGCGGGCTTTTCCCCCAGTGGCGACAGCACGCAGTATTCTGTATTTGGCCTGTATCCGCTGGAGCGCCAGCGCGATCGCAGCATTTTCCTCAACGCCACAGCAGACCGCAAACAGCAAAGCAACAATTCAGGCGTCGGCTTGGTCGGCGAGCGCGTGCTCAATGTGCTCAGCTTTGGCGGCAATCTGCAAAGCCGCGACAGCTTGGGCGGCGGCGGCGTCAATTTTGCCAATTTGTCGCTTGGCACAGGGCATCTGCAAATCAAAGATGCGCTTGGCCGCACCGGCGATGCCGCAGGCCCCAAAGCCGCAGGCTATTTTTCTAAGCTGGGTGGGCAAGCCTCGCGCATCCAACGGCTGAACAATACTTTCAGCCTGTATGCCGGCATCAATGCCCAATTGGCTACCAAAAATCTAGACAGCGCCGAGAAATTCGCGCTCGGCGGCGCCACCGGCGTGCGCGGCTATTCCAGCGGCGAAGCCACGGGCGATGAAGGCTATGTCGCGCAAGTCGAGCTGCGTGCGGATCTGCCGATTGAGGGCAGCGTGCAATGGCAAGGCTTCGTGTTTTATGACAACGGCGGCATCAAGGTCAACAACCGCAATTTCATTGTGGGCGGCCTTGCGCCTAATGGCTATTACCTCAATTCCTATGGCATCGGCCTGAATATCTCCCGCGCCGGCCTATTTCAAATCCGCGCCATCTATGCCGTGCAAGACGGTAAAAACCGTGGCTTAAGCCTCACCGGCAAAGACGTCGAAGGCCGCACCAGCCGCGAGCGCGTGTGGCTCCAAGCCGTGACGCAGTTTTGATGCGTCACTTCAATTTAAGCAGTTTTGATGCGTCACTTCAATTTAAGCAGTTTTAATGCGTCACTTTTATCTCAGCAGTTTTGATCATCCGGGAGCCACCAACATGAACACCTCCAATTATTCCTCCGCATCCGCAGACAGCAGCAACTCTTCCGTGAAGTCAACCACCATGACCAAAGCAACCCAAGCCGAACAAAAACCCACCAGCTTCACCGTGCGCACCGGTGGGCGCAAGATGACGTATAGCTTCCGCCCGCGCAAGAGCGCGAGCATGTTGCTCAAATTCTTGATCGGCATCTTCGGCGGCCAAGTGCTGCTCTGGCCCGGGATGGCCGCAGCGCAGGGCTTAGCCACCAATGCTTTGCCCACAGGCGGCACAGTAGCCGCTGGCCAAGCCGGAGTAAATACCGTAGGCAATGCCATGACGGTCAATCAAACGTCTGGCCGTGTCATCCTCAATTGGTCGACCTTCGATATTGGCTCACAAGCCAGCGTCACGTTTGTGCAGCCCAGCTCCAGCTCAGTCGCGCTTAATCAAGTGACTACTGCTGCGCCAAGTCAAATTCTCGGTCGCCTTTCATCGAATGGCCAAGTCTGGCTGCAAAACGCAGGTGGCGTGTATTTCGGCAAAGATGCCACCATCGACGTAGGCGGAATGCTCGCCACTTCGCTCAAAGTCAATGAATCGCAGTTCATGAGCGGCAATGGCTCCATCAGCATGGAAAACACTGGCGGCGCGGGCGCTGTGATTAACGATGGAAAAATTACGGCTCGCAATGGCGGCTATGTCGCCTTGATTGCGCCTAACGTCGCCAACGCCGGCACGATCAACGCCCCCATGGGCACAGTGCGCTTGGCCTCTGGCGATAAAGTCACCGTCGATCTCGCAGGCGATGGCCTCATCAAGCTCAATATTGATCGCGCCACAGCTCTGGCGAGCGTCAAAAATGCTGGCGTTATCACAGCCGATGGTGGCTCTGTCGTGCTCTCTGCCCGCAACGCAGGCGATCTCGCCTCTCTTGTGGTCAACAACACCGGCATCATCCAAGCCAACAGCTTAGTCGAGCGCAATGGCCGCATCTTCCTAGATGGCGGCAATGGCATCGCAGAAAATTCAGGCCAATTGATCGCACGCGGCAACGCAGCCGGCACCACAGGCGGCCAAGTGCAAATGGCCGGCAATGCTGTGGGCGTGGTGGGCAATGCAATCGTCGATGTATCCGGCCAAGCCGGCGGCGGCCAAGCCCTAGTTGGCGGCAACTATCTCGGCCAGAACACGACGAGCATCATCGATGGCAGCGCTGTGGCGAATGCGCAAGTTACCCGCATCGACAGCGGCACACAAATTCGCGCCGATGCGATTACCACCGGCAACGGCGGCCGCGTCATCGCATGGGCGGATGACACCACTCGATTTGCTGGGCAGATTTCCGCTCGCGGCGGCGCACAGATCGGCAACGGAGGCTTTGTCGAGACCTCTGGCAAGAAAATCGTGCAACTCACGGGCAATGTGAATGCAAGTGCTCCTAATGGCGAAAACGGTACATGGCTGATTGATCCCACAGACATTACGATCAACGCAACTGACCAGAAATACGACCTGACAGGTTCTCAATACGATGCCAAAGGCGGTGGTGCGTCTTCATTGAATAATGCCAGCCTCGGCGTTGCACTCGCCAATGGTACTAACGTCATCATTACCACCAATGATGCTGGTAAAGGCGGCGATGCAGGCAACATCACCGTTGATTCGACAGTGTCAGGAGTCATCACATCAGGGCAAAACGCAACGCTGACCCTGCGAGCGTTCAACAACATCACGTTGACCAATCTCGGCACGATCACATCCGCAGGCGGCAAACTCAATGTTAATTTAGCGGCTAACTCAGATGCTAGTGGCTCAGCCAGTGGCCAAACTGGGCAAATCTTGCTCAGCAATAAATCATTGATCGACACCAACGGCGGCAACTTCGCAGCAACGTCCAAGGGGAGCTTCAGCGCGATCGGCACTGGTGCAACAGCCACAGACATTGCAAGCATCATCACCGATGGCGGTGATATCTCCATCGTTTCCAATGGCTTTGTTGCAAAAAATGCGCTCCTGTCATCAAACGCGGGTGTGGGTGTTAATGCCGGAAAAATCACCATCAATGCAGGCATCGCTGCCAAAGATTTCACGGGCATAGTGATCGATAAAAGCACGATCGAAGCCAACACAGGCGCAGCTGGCGCAGGCATCTTCATCACAGGCCAAGGCGGCGACGATGGCACGAATGGCATGGGCGTAGAGCTACGAGCATCTCAAGTTGATGCCGGCACAGGTTTGGTGGAGATTAAAGGCACAGCTGGCGCTAACGTGACAGTGGCTAATAAATCAGTAGGGGTGTTGATCAACTTCACGGATATCAAGACATCTGCCAGCGGCGCATCATTGATTGAGGGCGTAGGCGGTGCCGGCACAACCGCTGGCGCTGTCGGTGTTTTGATTGAAAACACCAGCAAAATCGTGGGCAATGGCAGCGGCGATTTCTTGATCACCGGTCAGGGTGGCCTGAGCACGGCGAACAGCAACTCCGGTGTTTCGATCAACGCATCCACCTTGACCAACGGCACAGGAAAAATGACGCTCAAGGGTACGGCTGGTGGTACAGGTGCATCCGACTTGAATCAAGGCGTCTCTTTGGCTTCAAATGCAACCGTGTTTACTGCTGGCGGCTTGGTGATTCAAGGTTCAGCAGTCGGAACGAATGCACAAGGTGTCGTGGCTAAAAACACCACGGTGACCAGCCAAGGTGCAAACGCTTCAGTACAAATCACAGGCACGGCGGCAAACAGTGCTAGCAGTTTTGGCGTTGATCTCTCTAACAACACCACGCAAACCGCTGGCGCAAATAAGCTGGCTGTGAACATCACAGGTTTGTCTGGCGCTGCCGCTACAGCCGGGGGCGGTGTCTCCATTAACACCACCTTGATCGAAAGCAATGGAAAAGACATCACTGTCTTTGGCGATACCCGCAGCACCGGGTTCAACCCAGACATTTTCTCAAGTGGATCTGTCTATGATTCGAGTGGCGGCAATATCTCTTTTGTGGCGGGCAACACAACGGCAAACGCGATTGAAATCTCATTGTCTGGTAGTAACCAACTGAAAGCCGGCACAGGTAACGTGACACTAGCTGCGCAAGGCGGTGCAAGTTCGGTGGCGGTGTCGCAGGATGGCGGAATTTTTAACAACGAAATCTCTGCCAAAACTCTGAACTTGGTCGGCGTAACGGGTGCAAATCCTGGCGTAGCCGGCGGTATATCGGCAGGTAAATTCGATCTCGATGGCACGAAAAACGCGGTAGCCACATTAGCTTCCAGCACTTCGGGCGCAGTCAAGATGGCCAACACCATCGGCACCGTACTCGCTCAAAACAACGTCGGCTCGCTCACGCTCACATCCAGCGCGGGAAGTATCAGCCAAGTAGCTGGTACATCCATCACCGCTGGTGCAGGTGCAGTGAATCTCACGGCAAACGTTGGCACGATTGACATCTCCAACGTCGCCAACACCTTCAGCACGATCACCGCAAAGGCCGATGGCACGATCAAAGTAGCATCCAATATCGCCACGTTGAATGTCAACACCGTGCAAGTCACGGGCACGGCAGGCGATGTAGAAATCACAGTCGCGCAAAACCTTGGCACGATGAATTTAGCGGCTACGTCTGCGATTGAATCTAAAGGCGCAACCAGCAAAGTCCAGCTTATTGCCGATAACTTGGCCACAGCAGCCGGAGCCGCTGTGCAGCCCAACGGCGGCACAGTCATCATTGATACATTCCAAGCGGGGCGTGCGATCGATGTGGGCAGCGTAGGCAGTGGCTTGAGTATCTCGCAAGCCACGATTGATACGGTGAAGTCCGGCACGATCCAAATCGGCCGCGTATCGCACACCACAGGCATCACGGTTGGCGGCCCCATCACGATCACTGGCACATCTGGCTTCGCAGAAAATCTCTCCCTCATTACAGGCAGCGGCCCGATTGCGATTAACGCCGCGACAAGCCTAGGCTCTGCGACTGGTAAATTCACAATCAACACTGGTGCAGGCTCGGTCACGCAAAACGCCAAAATCACAGCCGCCACACTGGCAGTGGGCGCCACAACCGGAATCTCGCTTAACAGCGTGACTAACGCAGTTGCTAACGCCACGCTCAACAATTCCAGCACGGGCGCAATCACATTTAAAAACGACATTGGCGCTGGCAACACAGCCACCGTCCTAGCCAACAATCTAAACAACGCAGGCGTCACCATCGAAGAGCTTGGCGGCAAATTGACTGTAACCAGCATCATCACCGCCGGTGGCGCAATCACAGTTCGTGGTTCTGCAACAGGAGATAACGGCTTGGTGACGATTGGTGGCGGCAATCTCGACACTACTAACGGCGGCTTAACGGCGGCTGGTGCAAGCGTGTCAATCACTGCGGACGCACTGAACATCACAACTGGCCAAGTGTTGGCTGGCACGGCAGGCGTTGTGGCGATTGACACTGCGACAGGTTCGCGAACCATTAATCTCGGCGCTAGCTCAGACGTGGGTCAATTGGGTATTGACGCAGGTGACATCGCGCAAATTAAATCTGCGTCTCAAATTATTATTGGCAGCGTTGCGCGTACTGGCGACATCACCGTCTCCGCTGCAACAACCTTCGCATCCACCACCAGTCTTCTCACCAGCGGTGGCACGATTGATGCCGGCTCTGCCTCAGGCGCGGGTGTTACTGTGAGCGCTGCCGCTGGCCGCTTAACGCTAAATGCACGAGCAAACGGTACGGTGTCGATCGGCTCAATCATCCAAACTAACACGGGTGCAGGCGGCCTCGCGGCAGGCACTGCTGGCATCACGCTTTCTGCTGGGCAGGGCATTGGCTCAATTACGCCGTTGGCTCCCGTTCGCATTGCTGCTGCGTCTGCCGGCAATCCGCTGCGCGTGGACAACTCGGGGCTAGGCGCAACGGGTGATGTTTATGTGCGCATTGAAGGCGCAGCGGTATTGGGTGGCGCGGGTGCGCAGTTGCTCGGCGCGGACGGATTTACGTTGCGTGCGGATGCCGCAGGCAATCTCACGATTGACGGCAACATCGGTAACGGGAACACCGCTCTGACTGATTTGCGCTCTGGAGGCGCAATCTCTCGCAACGCAGGTGGCACGCGTGATGTTTTGGGCACGGCCATCAATCTTGAAGCCGTTAACGGCATCGGAACGTCGGCAACACCAATCACGGTGCGCCCCAGCGCTCAGCTCAGCGCTAGCAACACGACGGCTGGCGATATCTACATCGACAGCATCAGCACACCGTCCTCGTTAACGCTGCAAGGCGTGACGAATAGCGCAGCCGGTGGAGACATTGTCGTTAGAGCCGCATCGCCTATTTTCGTAGGTGCGGCAGTCACGGGTCTTGATGATGTGACTTTGCTGACCACCACTGCCAACCGCTCCATCACCGTTGGTGCGAACGTCACTGGAAAAGCAGTCAATATTTTGGCAACGGGCGGCGTAACCAACGATGCAACAGTGGCAACCACTGGTGGGGCTTTGTTAATCGGTGCCGGCGCAGCTTTTGCTGGCCCGCCTGCTGTTGCGGTGAGCACCAACACTTTTGAAAATAAAGGACGCTTGACTGACGGGGGTAATGGAAAAAACATTACTATTTTGGCCGACCAGTTTGTCAACGATGCGGGTGTGATTGATGTCGGAGCAAATGGCGTCGTGACGATTGCACCGCAAACCACACTTCGCAATATCAATTTGGGTGCGTTTACCAATACGTCTCTAAGCATTTCTAATCAAGAACTGAGCAACATCACTATTGGCGCCGGCGGCAAGATGGTGATTGGCGACACGGTAAAAACTGGTCAGATTCGCATTGGCGATGGCAACAGCAGCAAAGAAAACGTCGAGCAATTTGACAAAGATTTTTTATTGCTTGCAACGACTGGCATTAATGTGGACAGCGATACCGTTCCTTTTGCACGCACATTTAGTGCTCGCTCAATTGACGCACGCACTTCTGGCGGCAACATTCAATTTGCAGATGGTGGCCGCTTAGTCACCGAAGGCAACATGACGCTCACTGCCAGCGCAGGGGCGGTACTTTCTACGACTGGCTTGGCAGTGCCCGAGGCGATTGCAAGTGGCGCAAACGGCATCACCATCGTGGCAGCCACAGGCGTGGGCGCAACAGGTAACCCGATTGAGACAGAAACTGATCGCCTCACGATCACCAACAATACCAATAACGACATCGTCGTTCGCAATCGCGGCAACATCACGATCAACTCCGCCGCTGGCGGCTCCAAGATTCAAAACTTGGCCTCGGGCAAAGACATCAATCTTGAAGCCTATGCACGCACAGCAGCCAACAACATCAACCCGACTGCCCCTGGCGGCGGCACGACTCTCGCCGCCAATGCCGGCGATGTCTTCCTGCGCGGTCAAGGCTTTGATTTGGATGGCGCAGGCGCGGGCACGCAAGTCGCTGTAATTGGCGCTTTTGGCAACGGCGGCGATGTCACGATCAAGGCTGAGCGCAATATTGTGTTTGAGCAAGGCTATGGGCTTGACAACACGGGCGCTGTGCTGGTGGGCGGTGCACTTGTGGCCGGCCAAGTCACAGGCATTTCTGTCGATCAAGGCGTTGTCACTCTGCGCGCTGGTAAGACGACAAATAGCGGCAGCGTGATCGGCAATTTGGCCAATCGCGACTCTGCT
>JAYUSD010000008.1:0-33529 GCA_043755865.1 Variovorax sp.
TCGCGAGGTGGTCGTACCCCGCGAGTTGAATCACTTTGGCCAGCGGCGCTCGGCTGCGATCACAGCCAATTTAGCGCCTGATTATTCGCTCGGCCAAGCGCTTGATTTCATGGATGCTACGGCTCTTAAGGTATTGAAGCCCGGCTATGCCACCGATCTGAATGGCCAATCGCGTGAATTCAAAAGCGCATCAGGCTCGCTGGCGATTGTGTTTGTGATGGCTCTGCTGTTTATCTATCTCGTACTCGCCGCGCAGTTTGAAAGCTTCATTGATCCCTTTGTGATCATGCTTTCCGTGCCGCTGTCGATGGTGGGCGCATTGGCTGCGCTGCAATGGAGCGGTGGCTCGCTCAATGTGTTCAGCCAGATTGGTTTGGTAACGCTGGTGGGCCTGATCACCAAGCACGGCATTTTGATTGTGGAATTTGCCAATCAATTGCGTGAACAGGGCGTGGATACGGTGCAAGCGATTCAGCAATCGGCGAAGTTGCGGCTGCGCCCGATTTTGATGACGACGGGCGCGATGGTGCTCGGCGCATTGCCGCTGGCGTTCTCCACCGGTGCAGGCGCTGAAAGCCGCCAGCAAATCGGCTGGGTCATCGTCGGCGGCATGAGCTTAGGCACGCTGCTCACCATATTTGTCGTGCCCACGATGTACACGCTGTTTGCCCGCAAAGCTGCGCCGGGAGCGAATAAGACGCATGTGGATGAAGAGGCTGCACAAACACAAGCTGCACTGGAGCGCAAGCCTGCCGTGCCAGAGTTGATCGCGAAGTAGCTAATGGAAAAAATCTTGCTCAGCGCATGTTTGCTTGGGCAAGCAGTGCGGTATGACGGTGGGCACAAGCAGATCGATGATGGCATCTTGCAGCGCTGGTTAAGCGAAGGGCGCGTGGTTTCCTTGTGTCCCGAGCTCGCGGGAGGTCTGTCTGTGCCGCGCCCTGCTGCTGAAATCGCTTCAGGTGGCACGGCAGCAGATGTGCTGGCAATGCTGGCTATGGTGATCACAGCGCAGGGCAATGATGCGTCGCTCGCTTACGTGCATGGAGCTCAGCAAGCTGCCGCGCTGGCAAAGCATGACATCCGCGTGGCGGTGCTTAAAGATGGCAGCCCATCATGCGGCAGCTCGCAAGTCTACGACGGCAGTTTCAACGGCAAGCGCATCGGCGGCGAGGGCGTGACCGCGGCTTTGCTTCGGCAGATGGGTGTGCAGGTGTTTAGTGAGCAAGAACTCGCGCAAGCCGATGCGTGTTTGAATAGCCAGCGCTGCTGAGTGACATGCTTTCTCAGCGCGACCTTGTGGCGATGGCTTGCGCGCACGCATAGCCGCTGGCCCAGGCCCACTGAAAGTTGTAGCCGCCTAGCCAGCCGGTCACGTCCACCACTTCTCCGATGAAGTACAGGCCGCTTTGTTTGGCGGATTCCATGGTTTGGCTGGAGAGCTCTCGGGTGTTCACACCGCCGGCTGTAACTTCGGCTTTCTTGTAGCCTTCGGTGCCGCTGGGTGTGAGCTGCCAGCTTGTGAGGTGCTCGGCGAGCTGGGTGAGGGCTTTGTCGCTGGCCTCGTTGATCGGGCGTTGCCATTCACTCTTTTGCGATGCCCAGCTTTCGGCAAGGCGGCCGGGCAGGATCTGCCCGAGTTCGTTGGCAATTAGTTTGCGAGACGTGGCTTTGGAGCGCATCAAATGCTCTTGCAATTTCACGTGAGGGCATAGATTCATGCGAATCGGCGTGCCTTCCCGCCAGAAGCTGGAGATTTGCAATACGCCGGGGCCAGAGAGCCCGCGATGGGTGAAAAGCAAATCCTCATCGAAGCTGGCCGACGGATGAGTTTTAGATTTTTTTTCACCCGTGCTGATCGTCACAGGAAGCGCAAGGCCAGACAGTTGCGAGAAGGGCTGCCAAGCGGTTTCGTCAAAGGTGAGTGGGGCGAGAGCGGGACGCAGCTCTACAAGGGAGTGACCGAATTGCTTGGCGATTCGGTAGCCAAAATCTGTCGCGCCGATTTTTGGAATGCTGAGGCCGCCGGTGGCAATGACCAAGGTGCGAGATGTGATTGTTCCGCGATCAGTATCAATTTCATAGCACTCTGCGCTTATTCTATGCCGGCTATCTGCCGATTCAGCTTCTAAAACGGGCTGAGAAGTGCCATTTTTGTATCGCACAGCCTTGACGCTGCATGGCTGCCAGCGCGTCACGCTGCCGCCATTCAAACTCGCATCGCATTCACGCAGGAGCATGGCAATGATGTCTTCCGCGCTGCGGTCGCAAAATAATTGGCCTTTGTGCTTTTCATGAAACGCAATGCCATGTTTTTGCACCAGCGAGATGAAATCTTTGCTGCCGTAGCGGGATATTGCGCTGCGGCAAAAATTCGGATTGTCGGAGAGAAAGTTTGCAGGCTGCGCATCACGATTGGTGAAATTGCAGCGCCCTCCGCCAGAAATGCGAATCTTTTCCGCGACTTTTTCGCTGTGATCAATCAGCAAAACTTTGAGGCCTAGCTGCGCAGCTACGCCTGCACAAAACAAGCCTGCTGCGCCCGCGCCAATGATGGTGGTGTCAAAAATTTGAGTCAAATCAGCTTCTAGCCGGCATAGAATATGCGCAGAGTGCTATTGAATTCATAGTGTCTGATGGTGGGCGACACATCAGCCTTTCCATGTGAAAGGAAACTTAAACTGCTTCCAAAATCCATTGGGCACGTAGTCACCCAACACGCCGTATTGCTCCGGCCAGATTTTGTCGCTTTTGGCCGCTGTACCGAAAAGATAGTCTAAGAACGAGAAATGGGCGGCGTAATTTGTATCCAGCGCTTCCTTGTCTTGGCTGTGATGCCAGTGGTGAAAATTGGGCGTCACCAAGATGTAGCGCAGCGGGCCGAGGCGTACATTCACGTTGCAATGGTTGAACACCGCTTGGAAGCCCACAACCACAATGTAAGCATCAATCACTTCTTTTGAAAAGCCGAGCACAAAGATGATGCCGAGCACCAAAGTGCGCGTGATGAGCAATTCCAAAATATGTTGGCGTGAGCCGGCGAGCCAATCCATGGCTTTCGCGCTGTGATGCACAGCATGCAGGCGCCAGAGTGATGTCTCGTGATAAGCGCGATGCGTCCAGTATTGGACCAAGTCTGCAGCGAGCAAGATGAGCAGTAGCTCTGCTACGAAAGGCAGGCCTTGAATCCAGCCTTGCAAATCACTTTTCACAGCCCAGCCGAGGCCCTTGTGCACCATCAAATTGGTAGCCAGAAGCACAAAGCCCACCACCATGTGATTGACGATGAAGTGGTGAAAATCTGTTTGCCATTCAGCACGGAAGACAGGCTGGTTTTTGCGATGAGGAAACAGTTTTTCAATGAAGATGAAGATCAGCGATGAGCCAAGCAAATCGAGAATGAACCAATCAAGGCCGATGTAGGGCGTGTTGTCTGCAAAATCATTGACCGGCACTTTGTGGCCGCCAAGAATGGCTGTGAGCGCGACGAGCAAAAATGCAAAGCTGGAGAGCCAGCGGGCTCTGCCAAAAATAATGTTGACCAAGCTCAGGCCGCCGGCGATGGCCAGCGCTCCAAGCATGATGTTGCGAATGACATCGACGTTGTAGCTTTTGCGCAGCTGCGGCGTGGTGAGGTATTCAGGGAAATGGAAGGCCAAGACGCCTAGGAAGCAAAGGATGGCGAGGCTGAGCGCAATGATCCCGCTGATGATGCCGTGGCCAGCTTTGAGTTCGCCGTGGCTCTCGGTGAGTTGGTTGAGTTTTTCTAGCATGTGTGCTCTGTTGTTTGTGTTGAAAACACACAGAGTTTAGCGGCTTCGCGCCGCACCAATCAGTCAATGGGCTTTATCCAATCGCTCGTTGGCGAGGAAGATCGTCTTGTTGATGAAGCGCCGCGATACCTTGCAGCACATCGCCCACCACGATCACGCTGGGGCTGGCCATGCTCTCACGTTCAATCGTCTCGCGCAATAAACCGAGCGTAGTGATCGCTTGGCGCTGCTCGGGCAGGCTGGCGTGTTGGATGATGGCCACGGGGGTGCGTGCGGGCAGCGAGGTGAGTAAGCCGGCTTCAATGTTTGAGGCGTGCGTCATGCCCATATAGATCACGAGGGTGAGCTTGGCTTGGCTTGCGGCAATTGAAAGCGCTTCCCAGTTAGGGCCTTGGTCGTTCGGCTTGGCATGGCCAGTGATGAAGACCACGCCATGCGCATGAGAGCGGTGTGTGAGCGGCACGTTGAGCGAAGTAACTGCAGCCAGACCAGAGGTGATGCCGTTGATCACTTCAACTTTAACGCCTGCAGCCTGCAAAGCTTCAACTTCTTCGCCACCGCGCCCGAAGATGAAAGGATCGCCGCCTTTGAGGCGCACCACCGTCTCGCCCTCCTTGGCGGCCATGATCATGAGCTTCTCAATGAAGTCTTGCGGCGTAGATTTGCAGCCGCCGCGTTTGCCTACATGCACGATGCGAGCGCTTGGGCTGGCGTGGCTCAAAATGTCTTCGTTCACCAAATCGTCCACCAAGATCACCGTGGCGCGGCTAATGGCTTTGGCGGCTTTAAACGTGAGCAACTCAGGATCGCCCGGGCCTGCGCCGACCAGCAGTACTTTGCCAAGATGCATCGACGAGGTTGTGGAAGATGAGTTTTTCATGGCTGTTCTTTGATGCAAGCCATAAGATGCAAGATGTGTTCCACCTGCGCGGCAATCGGCGCGGGCACAGGCCGATTGCCGCTGAGCACGGTTTGGATGTAAGCAGCTGTCGTTGCTGCATCGCAGGTTTTGGGCAAATCAGGGAGATTGACGAGAGAGCCCTCTTGCACATCGCACAGCGCTACGCTCTTCCCATGTACAAAGCCATCCATGCGCGGGCGGCGGCGCGCATCGGCCACTGATTCGCCTTCAGTGCCGCGCAGCAGCATCGCGTGGCTTTGCGTGAGTTGTAGCGTCTCGGTCATGCTTTGCAAATATTCGGGATGCGTGTAGCTGGAGATGATCAACGCGTCCGCACGGTTCGTTGGGTTTATCAGCTTGACAAGGCTGTGCGCTGGATTGCGCAGGCCAATGGTGCGGCGCACATCCAGCAGGCTTTTGAGCGCTGGGCTGAGCTGATCCGTGGGCACGAAAAGTGGTAAGCCACGCTTCACAACTGTCTCGTCTACTATAAATTTAATAGCATTATGCGCATATTCTACGCCGGCTACATGCTGTTTTTCATCTAAAAATGCCCCAAACACAGCGGTAAATACATTCTGTGTAGGTACGCGCGTTGCCTCGGTCGTGCAACCATGCACCAAGACTGCAAAGCCGCGCTTTGCGCCCTCGCGCGCAAGCAGCGCCGCAAGCAGCGTGGTGAGGCCGGGCAGCTTGCGCGCACCGTTGTAGCTGGGAATCACGATGATCGGTTGCTCCGATGCCACCAGCGCCATGCGTTGCCGCGCAGCATCCAAAAAGCCCGCCATCTCCTGAGGCGTTTCGCCTTTGATGCGCATCGCGATGCAAAACGCACCGATTTCTAAATCACTCACTGCACCATCCAACACCTGCCCCAGCAAATCAGCGGCCTGTTCGCGGGAGATCGAGCGCGCGCCCTCTTTGCCACGGCCAATTTCTTTGATGTACTTTGTGATGCTCATGAGGCATCTATTTTCGCCCACAGCTCATCACTTTGGGTGATAAGCTTTTTCTTGAGTCTTTTGGGTGGTCATCCGTCATGGAATATGCGCAGCGTGCTATCAAAAAGTGACTCATCCCGCGTCAAGCGGCTTGGCTCTCGACTTGTGTTTGTTGCAGGCGAATGATTTTTTTGAGCTGTGGCAAACAGCTGCCGCAATTCGTGCCGCATTTGAGTTGGGCTTGCAATGCGCTCAGTTGAGCTGCATCGTTGCCATCGCAGTTTTTGAGAAAACTCAGCATCTCAGGCTCGCTCACGTTGAAGCAGGCGCAGACCTGTTGGCCTTTGCTTTGAACAGCAAGCGGCGCTTTTGCACCGGGCAAAAGCAGCAAGCGGCCATAGCTTTGCGCATCTAGCTCGTCTTGCAAAAGTGTTTTGATCCACGCTTTGGCACTTACATCGCCTGCGAGCACGAAGCCTTGCAATCTTGCTTGGCCATTTTCAGTGCGCACGAGGCGAGCTGTGCGGCGCTGGCCGTGCTTTTTGTCTTCGTAGCGGAGTGTGTCTGCGCTGCTCATGGCCAGCAAACTTTCGATCTGCGAGATGAGTTCACTGCTTGCCGCGTAGGTGCTTGCTGCGCGAAAGAGAATGCCACGCTGCGCGTCTTTTCCCTCAGCCGCATCTTCTCTGCCCAATTCTCTACCGAAGGGCACGCAGCTGGCGTATTCAAACTCAGCCATCAAGTCTTGCAACTGCGCTCGCAGCGTATGAACACTGCTCTCTGGCAGCCAAGCCACCGCCAGCAAATTCCAAGGCAGCTCGGCTTTGAGAATTTTCACAGCAGCGTGTTTGAGCTCGGGTTGTTTGGAGATGGGGCAATAGCTGCTGGTGGTGATCGCGTTCACGCCACTGATGCGCTCTCCAGTGCTGCTTCGCCCACTCAAGTATTCGCTGCCCCAATGCATGGCAATGAACGCTTGCGTAACGTTGACCTCAACGCTGGCTTGCACGGGCAACAAAAGCGAGCCTCGCTTGCTGGTGACATGAACCAGATCGCCTTCTTTGAGCAGGCGACGGCTCATGTCTTGTGTATTCATCTGCACGACGGGCTCGGGCACATGGCCAAAGAGCCTGCCCAGCGTGCCGGTGCGGCTCATGCCGTGCCATTGGTCTCTAAGCCTGCCAGTTGTTAGGCTAAAGGGGTAGCGCGATTCGCGGGGTTCGGCGACGGGTTTGTAGGCGTAGGCTTTGAAATTTGCTTTGCCGTCTGGTGTGGCGTAGATGCCGTCTTCGTAGAGACGCTGCTTGCCTTGCGTGTCGCCGGGTTTGAATGGCCATTGCTGGGGGCTTTGATCAAGGAGGGCGTAAGTCAAACCTGTGATGTCTAGATCACGGCCAGCGGTGGAGGCTTTGTGTTCTTCCCAGATTTGCTCGGTATTGGTGTAGTCGAGGAAAGGTTTCTTCGCTTCGGATGTGGCAGAAAGCGGCTGCGAAAAAATTGGGGTCAGAGAAAAAATTGGGGTCAGAGCAGAATTTCGTGCGAGCGTTTCAGTCTCCGGGAAACCTACTGTCCTGAATTCAGATCTGACCCCAATTTTTCCGCTTCCATTTTCTGCTTTCGCGTTCATGAGTCGTTCAAGCCTTTGGGCAAAGTCTTGGGTGATTTGCCAATCGTGTCTTGCCTCTCCGGGGGCGGGGACTGCGGCTCTTACGCGCGTGATGCGGCGTTCGCTGTTGGTGACGGTGCCTTCCTTTTCGCCCCACGTGGTGGCGGGGAGCAACAGGTCGGCGTAACGCGCGGTTTCGGTGGTGGCAAAGCATTCTTGCAGCACGACGATTTCGGCTCGCTCCAAGGCGCGGCGCACTGTGGCTTGATCGGGCATGCTTTGCGCAGGATTGGTGCAGGCGATCCACAGGGCTTTGATTTCGCCGTCTGCTGCGGCTTGGAACATTTCTACTGCTGTTTTGCCGGGTGTACTGGGCACATCTTTGATGCCCCAGAGCGCGGCGACCTCTGCGCGGTGAATAGGATTGGCCATGTCGCGATGGGCGCTGATGAGATTGGCCAAGCCGCCCACTTCGCGGCCGCCCATGGCATTGGGCTGGCCGGTCAGTGAGAAAGGGCCTGCGCCAGGTTTGCCGATATGCGCGGTGGCTAAGTGCAAATTGATGAGAGATGCGTTTTTTGCTGTGCCGCTGCTGGACTGATTGAGGCCTTGGCAATACAGGCTCAGCGTGGCTGAGCTTGTAGCAAAAAGCTTTGCTACTGTGAACAAATCTTCTTTTTTGATCCCGCAAATCTGCGCTGCATGCTCAGGCGTGTATTCGCGCACGAGGGTTTTGAGTTCATCAAAACCATTCGTGTGCTTGGCGATGTAAGCCGTGTCAATCCAGCCTTCCCAGAGCATGATGTGCAGCATGCCGTTGAAAAGTGCCACATCGGTGCCGGGCAAAAGTGGCAGATACAAATCAGCAATTTCTGCGGTGTCCGTCTTCCTCGGGTCTGCAAAAATGATTTTGAGCTGAGGATTGTTTTTCTTGGCTTCTTCAATGCGGCGAAACAAAATGGGATGTGCATAGGCCGTGTTGCTGCCCACGATGAAGATACAGCTAGCGTGATTCACATCGTCATAGCAGGTAGGCGGCGCATCTGCTCCCAGCGTTTGCTTGTAGCCCGCCACAGCGCTGCTCATGCACAAGCGTGAGTTGGTGTCGATGTTATTCGTGCCGATTTGGCCTTTGACGAGTTTGTTGAAAACGTAATAGTCTTCGGTGAGTAGTTGCCCAGAGATGTAAAAGCCCACGGCATCTGCGCCATGCTCTGCAATGATTTGCGCGAATGATGTGGCGGCGAAATCCAAGGCACTGTCCCAGCTCACCGCTTTTGGCCGCGCGCTGCGATGCTCACGCCGCATCGGCTGCAAGAGCCGCGTTTGCAGAGTGATGGGTGCGCTGGCGGTGAGCGCAAGTGTTGAGCCTTTGGTGCAGAGCTTGCCAAAATTCGCCGGATGATCAGGATCGCCGCGCACGCCTGTAATCTGCGTGCCTTCGCTCTCAATGATCACGCCGCAGCCCACGCCGCAATACGGGCAGGTGCTTTTCGTTTCCTTCATATTGGCGAGTTAAGCAGACACGGCGCGACGCACAGGCCCAGCGGTGGGGCGGCTTTCATCAATTGCATGGGTGGCTAGTTCCGATTCGTCTAAATACACCTCGCCATTTTTCACCTGCACCGCAAACTTCGGGGTACATCCTTGATCGGGTGCTTTAGCGCAGCCGTCTACTAAGCCGATATTCCAATTGTGCAAAGGGCAAGCCACTGATGTGCCATGCACGATGCCTTGCGAGAGCGGGCCGCCTTTGTGAGGGCAGCGATCCAGCAGAGCGAAGACAAGATCCTCGCTATTGCGAAACACCGCTACATCCATGCCTTGCGCTCTTTGTACGCGGCGTGAGCCAAGTACGGGAATGTCAGTGACGAAGCAGATTTTTTTCCAAGTTGTCATAAAGTGAAAATTCTAAGCAACGCGAAAAGCGCAAAAAACTCGCGAAAAGCGCGAAAAAAGAAAGAAGAAAAAAGGCGTAAAGAGATTTTTTAGCGTTTTTCGGAAGTTAAGTTTCGCGTTTTTCGCGTTACCTAGACTTCAGTTTCAAACCGCCAAAGCCTCAAACTGCCGCGTATCCACAGCCGCTTTGTCAAATTCAAACCAAGGATCAGGCTCGCCATCTAGCGCAAACTGCAGCCGCTCCCAAAGTGCCTTACGCCCTTCATGATCATCGAGAATTTTCTTCTTCACATAATCCAAGCCCACGCGCGAGACGTAATGCACGGTGCGCTCCAAATACCAGCCTTCTTGGCGATAGAGCTCGCAAAATGCACCGGTGTATTCGAGCACTTCCTCGGGCGTTTTGAGCTTGGTGAAGAAATGCGCCACCTCGGTTTTGATGCCGCCATTGCCCGCCACATACATTTCCCAGCCGCTATCGACACCGATGATGCCGACATCTTTGATACCCGCCTCCGCGCAATTGCGCGGGCAGCCACTGACCGCAAATTTCACTTTGTGCGGGGCATACATGCGCCACATCGCGCGCTCTAAATCTTTGCCCATTTGCGTGGAATCTTGCGTGCCCATGCGGCACCATTCTGAGCCCACGCAGGTTTTTACGGTGCGCAGGGCTTTCGCATAAGCATGGCCAGAAGGCATGCCGATGTCTTTCCACACGTTGACCAAATCCTCTTTTTTTACACCCAACAAATCAATGCGCTGGCCGCCGGTGACTTTCACAGTGGGGATCTTGTATTTGTCCACCGCGTTGGCGATGCGGCGCAGCTCATCCGCAGTCGTCTCGCCGCCCCACATGCGTGGGATCACGCTGTAGGTTCCGTCTTTCTGAATATTGGCATGCGCGCGCTCGTTGATGTAACGGTTTTGTGGGTCGTCTTTCGCTTCTTTTGGCCAAGTGGAGGTGACGTAATAGTTAAGCGCTGGTCGGCATGAAGAGCAGCCATTGGGCGTTTTCCATTCCATGAATTTCATGGTGTCACCAACGGTGAGCAATTTGTTCTCGCGAATCGCGTCGCGCACCGCTTGATGCCCATGATCGGTGCAGCCACACATGGCTTTGAGTTTGGGCGTTGCCGAATAATCGCCACCCGCCGTAAACATCAAAATTTGCTCGACCAAACCCGTGCAGGAGCCGCATGATGCGCTGGCCTTGGTGTGCTTTTTCACTTCATCCAAAGTGAACAAACCCTTTTCGCGAATCGCTTTGCAGATCGTGCCTTTGTTCACACCATTGCAGCCGCAGACTTCATCCGTGTCAGCCATACTCGCGGCCTTGGTGTGGCCTTGATGGCCGACATCGCCGATGCCATTGTTAATCGCCGCTTCGCCAAACATCAGCTTGTCGCGGATGTCGCCCACATTTTTGCCATCGCGCAGCAGCTTGAAGTAATAGCTTCCGTCCACTGTGTCGCCATACAGGCATGCGCCCACGAGCTTGTCATCCTTGATCACGAGTTTTTTATACACGCCGCCAAACGGATCGCTCATCACGATTTCTTCGCAGCCCTCGTCCTCCGGACGACCTGTAGCAGCGCCCATGAAATTGCCGGCAGAAAATAAATCAATGCCCGTGACTTTGAGCTTCGTTGATGTGAGCGAGCCGGTATAGCGCCCAATGCCAAATTGCGCGAGATGATTCGCGGCCACTTTGGCCTGCTCAAACAGCGGCGCCACCAAGCCATAAGCAATGCCGCGATGCGCAGCGCATTCGCCCACGCTGTAAATCCGCGCATCGGTTACGGTTTGCATCGTATCGTTCACCACAATGCCTTTGTCGCAATGCAGGCGCATGCTTTGCGCGAGCTCTACGTTGGGGCGAATACCGACGGCCATGACAACGAGATCGGCAGGAATTTCTTTGCCGTCTTTGAACTTGAGAGCCCCGACCCTGCGGTGAGCAGGGTCGTCCGATCCAGCGGCCATCTTTGCAGGAATGAGCTCTTGCGTCTGCGCGCCCATCACGAAACTCAAACCGCGATCTTCCAGCGATTTGCGCAGCAAGCCGCCGGCCACATCATCGAGCTGGCGCTCCATCAGCCAAGGCATCACATGAATCACCGTCACATCCATGCCGCGCAGCATCAAGCCGTTGGCAGCTTCCAAGCCCAGCAAGCCACCGCCAATCACTACGGCCTTTTTGTATTTCGTGGCCGCTTCTATCATCGCGTTCGTGTCAGCAATATCACGATAGGCAATCACACCTTTCAAATCTTTGCCGGGCACGGGCAGGATGAAAGGATTTGAGCCCGTACACATCAGCAGCCGGTCGTATTCCACCTCGGTGCCATTGCCATCGGAGTCTTGGGCGCGCACGATGCGCTTGATGCGATCGACTTCCACCACTTTTTTTCCAGCATGCAAAGTGATGTTGTTTTCCTTGTACCAATCCCAGCTGTTGAGCACGATCTCTTCAAGCGTTTGCTCGCCCGCGAGCACCGGGGAGAGCAAGATGCGGTTGTAATTGGGATGCGGCTCTGCGCCAAAAACAGTGATGTCATACAACTCAGGCGCGATTTTGAGCAGCTCTTCAATCGTGCGCACACCTGCCATGCCATTGCCAACCATCACTAACTTCGATTTTCTCACGCTCCAATCCTCCGATTACTTCTATGGTGTGCAAGGGCTGTGCCAATGTGATTCGGCTTTATCGCACCACATCAGTGCTCTGTGCACTTCAAAGCTGCTTACCCAGTGAGGCCACACAGTTAAACTCATCGCATGCCAACACCGCACACTACAAACGAGCCCGTCCGCCTCGCAAAGCGCCTCGCAGAGCAACTCAGTTGCTCGCGCAGCCAAGCCGAGCAATATATTGAAGGCGGTTGGGTGCGCGTGAATGGTGTGGTTCAAGAGAGCCCGCAGCATCGCGTGAGCCATGAGCGCATCGAAGTCGATCAAAACGCCTCTCTGCTCGAGAGCTTGCCGATGACGATCTTGCTTCATAAGCCGCCGGGCTATACATGGGAAAATAACGAACAGAGGGGCAAGCAATGCGCTGTGAGCTTGCTCACGTCAACCAACCGTAGCAAGGCGGATTCCTCGGGCGTGCGTTTGCTACAAAGGCATTTGAAAGCGCAAGCTTGCATCACGCCCCTGGAGAGCGGAGCAAGCGGCCTGCTCGTCTTCAGCCAAGATTTCCGTATTCAACGCAAGCTCTGGGACGATGCGAACACGACTGAAAATGAAGTGATCGTGGATGTGCAGGGCGAAGTCAGTGAGGAAGCGTTGATCTCTCTGAATCGCCCGTTCATTCGCAGAGATCGGCTGATCATTCATGCGAAAGTTGCGCTGAGCAAAGCCAACGATCACATCACCGGCCTGCGCTTTGCCGCCAAAGGCGCAGAGCCGGGGCGCATTTCTCAGCTTTGCGAGCACCATGGTCTGAATATCACCGCGATGAAGCGAATCCGAGTAGGCCGCGTGCCATTGGCTGATCTACCGGTCGGGCAATGGCGGTTTCTGCAAGGCCACGAGCGGTTTTAACTGTCGAGATAATGCCGCACATCTAACACCCCATCCGTTCGGGCTGACCCTTCGTTAACCTCAGGGCTGGGCACGCTTCGCGTATCGAAGCTCAAGAGAGCCCTTCGATACCTCAGGGCGAACGGTATTTAACTCGCAGTCTCGTAAGCTGCGCATCACAATAGGGCACGGAGATTGCTTAACATGGTGCATGGCCTTCGACATTGACATTGGATTTGCTTCGCTCACCGGCAAAAGGCAAGTGAATGAAGATTTCTGCGCGGCTATGCTGCCCGAGGCCGGCAAAGAAGGCTTTGGCGCGATTTGCGCAATCGCCGATGGCGTGAGCACCGGCGGTAAAGGCAAAGAGGCCGCACAAACTACGGTGATGAGCTTAGTGCAAGATTATTTCTGCACCCGCGAGACGTGGGACACCACTGTCGCGCTGGATCGCGTGATCATGGCGGGCAATGCATGGCTCTCAGGCGTGAATCGCCGCCGCGCGGCCAGCAATGAATGCGGTCTCACAACACTCACAGCGCTCGTGATGCGCGGGCAGACGTATACGCTTGCGCATGTGGGCGATACGCGGGCTTATCTGCTGCGCGCAGGGCAGTTGGAGCAGCTCACCGCAGATCACGTCAACCCGCACACCGATTTCAAGCATCAACTCATTCGTGCAGTGGGCGCAGATGAGCGCTTGATCGTGGACTACAGTCAAGGCGATTTGCAAGTGGGCGATGTGTTCATTTTGCTATCCGATGGTGTGCATGGCAGCATTCCTGAGCGGCGTTTGAAAGTGTTCGCTCTGTTGGGCAGTTCGCAAGATATTGCTGAGGCATTGACCACCGCTGCGCTTGATCTAGGCAGCCAAGACAATGCCAGCGCTCTTGTGGTGCGCATTTTGGGTTTGCAAGAATCGCATTTGCGCGATGAAGAGCTGATCGCGCAAAGCCTGCCTATTGCGCAGAAATTCAAACTCGGCGATGAAATCGATGGCTTTGTTGTCACTTCTTTGGTGGCCGACAGCGGCGTGAATTTGCTCTATCAAGTGCGTGATGTACAAACGCAAAAGCTCTATGCGCTCAAAACCTTGCATCCCTCGCGCGGAGCAGATGCTGTGGAGCGCGGCATGCTCGCTCACGAAGCGTGGCTAGCCAAGCGCATGCAAACCAGCAGCGCTGCCGACCATTTGGTGCATCTGTATTCGCACATGCAGCTTCCTAGCGGTCGCACAGCGAGTTACTTCTATCTGCTCTACAACTGGCACAGCGGCGAGACTTTGCAGCAAGCTTTGGACGCGCGCGGAGCGTTTGTTGTGCCGCAGGCGACGCAAGCAGCTATTCATGTGCTGAGTGCCCTCGGCGCAATGCATCGCCAAGGCGTCATTCATCGCGATATCAAGCCCAGTAACTTGCATATGGGAGGCGGCGGCGTGCTGCGTGTGTTGGATCTTGGCGTGGCAATCAGTGGCCATGAAAGCGATGCGCAGCGCCTTTTGCATGCCGGTACGCCCAGCTATATTAATCCCGAGCAATTTGGCTACACGGTGCAAGGCAATGGCGAGAGCCAAAGCGCAAGTAGCGGCAGCGATTTGTACGCACTCGGCGTGACTTTGTATCAACTGCTCACTGGTAAGTTGCCTTATGGCGAAGTATTGCCGTATCAAACCGGCCGTTATTTTCGCGATCCCACGCCGCCCAGCCGCATCAACGCACAAGTGCCCGTGTGGCTCGATCACATCGTGCTCAAAGCGGTGGCGCGAGATCAAAAGCTGCGCTTTGAAACGGCAGAAGAATTCTTACTTGCATTAGAGCGAGGCGCATCTCGCCCGCTTGATGCACCGAGGCCAACGCCGTTGATGCAGCGCACCACATCGGGTTTGTGGAAAATCAGTTTGGCTGTGAGCATGTTGTTTAACTTACTGCTCATCATTTGGCTTTTGTTTCTACCGAAAGCTTAGGTGCTGCATACTATTAAAGTGATAGCGCCTCACGCAGTATCTATGCCGGCTAGATGCCTCTTTTGCCTAAAAAATAAGGCTCAAGTCAGTTCACACGCGCGCGCCCACCCTTCTCCGCCCAAGTGCGCGTCCAGCGGATCTGCATCACGCGCAGCATGAGCAGCATCATCAAGGCGAGGGCGGCGAAGAGCGCAAAGCCCCAAAAGTAAGTGCCAAGGTATTGCTTGGAAAGCCCCATCGCAGCGGGCACCAAGCCGCCACCCAATGCACCAATCTCCCCAATCATGCTGCTCGCTACAGCCGTCGTCGTTGGCCAGCGCAGAGGCACAAGCTGGAAGAGCGCACCATTGCCCGCGCCAAGCGCCGTAAAGCAAAGCATGAACAGCAAGGTAGAAAGCACGAGTGAGCCGCCTGCCATGCCGCACAGCAGCAGGGTGACGGATGTCATGATGAGCACGACGGTGAGCGTATGAATGCCGCCCAAGCGATCCGAGATATAGCCGCCGACCACGCGCAAAGCCGCGCCCATGAAAGCCGCCAGCATCGTGAGCTGCCCCGCTTGGCTCTTCGTTACGCCGAATTGATCGTAGAAATAGCTCGGCAAAAAAGTGGTGAGGCCAATGAAGCCGCCGAAGGTGACGGCGTAAATCAAGCTAAATGCCCAACCATCTTTTTCAAACAAACAAGCAATGTGTTCGCGAAAGCTTGCATGCTTGTTTACATCATTCGGCTCTTTGGCAAAAAACACAATCGCTGCAATCGGCAGCAGCATAAAAAGCGCGGCCATGCCATACACGCTCTGCCAGCCATGGGCTTGCGCCAGTGGCGGCGCAACGAGCACTGAGACTGCTGTGCCCACATTGCCCGCCCCCACCAATCCCATCGCCAAGCCTTTGTGTTTCGGCGGAAATGAGCCCGAGCCTAAGCTCAGCGCCACGCCAAAGCTAGCGCCTGCTACACCGAGCAAAACGCAAAAACCGAGCAAGCTGTTATAGCTGCTCACATAAAAGTAACCGTAGAGCAGCGCGACAACAATCAGCCCCATCTCAATCAACGTGGCGCTTTTCCTTCCAACGTATTGCGCCAATAGCCCCAGCGGAAAGCGCATGAGCGCACCCGCAAAAATCGGAATCGCCAGCATCAAACCTTTTTGCGCAGGGCTCAGCCCATACTGCTCACTGATAAAAGGCGCAAGCGCACCATTGATCACCCAAACCGCACATGAGCAAGCGAAATAAAAGAAAGCGCTGTACAAAGTTGGTGCATGACCACTGTTTAAAAAGCTGCGAAACCCTGCCATGGATGTTTTCTCGTCTGATGTGAAGTTGGAATCAACTCCATACAGCGAGAAGCGTGCCAACTTTACTTATCCGCTAGAAACGCCTGCACTGCTGCTACGGTCTGCTTCGCATCTTCTTCCTGCGGTACATGCCCCAGTTCGTCAAACACAATCAGCTTTGAGCCTTTGATATCTTTTGCAAACAGCTCGCCATTAGTTGAAGGAATCAAGCGATCTTTCCCGCCCCAGATGATCAGCGTCGGCTGCGTGATTTTCGCGATGCGTTCGGGCGCAATCGCGCGTGGCTCGCGCATGCGCAATCCCAGAGCGCGGCGGTTGCCCTCCCGCAGAGCCAGTTCGTAGAAGAGATCCACCAATTCAGGCGTGACGCGGCTCGGATCGCCATAAACGCTTCGCACATCACGCTCAATCAAAAAGCGCGGCAAGGTGTTTTCTATGATGGGCGAAAGCAGTGCGATCTCTGCTGCTTGAAAGGCCAATGGCATGGAGATGGGATTGAAATCGTAGCCCGCAGAATCCAGCAAAATCAGCTTTGCGATGCGCTTGGGCTGAGATGCTCGCAAATAATCTGCCGTCTCCCAAGCGATCTGCCCGCCAAGGGAATTTCCGCCAAGAATCACGGGTTGCTTCACGTCCAAAGCATCAAGAGTTGCTGTGACGAACTTGGCGTAATTCACGATTGAGTAGCGTCCGCCACCTTCATTGAGCCATGCCCCCGCATATGGGCCTGTCAGCCCGAAGCCCGGCAAATCAAATCGAATGACGCGCCGTGTTTTGGTCAGCTCTGCCGCCCAGCCATCCCATGTGTGCAAACTTGCGCCTGTGCCGTGAAGAAGCACAATGGGCTCAGCATCAGAACGCGGCCCTTCTTCGCGAACGTGAACCGACATGCCTCGCACATCGATGAACCGCGAGCCTGAAGCCGGCGATGCCCAGCGGCTTTTCAGTGAATCCAAGGGCAAATCTGAAGCCCATGTCAACGCCAATGCCCCGCCCATTACCAATATCACCATCAACAACGCACCCATCCACCGCTCAACCTTCAAACGCATGACAGCTCCTCGTCAAAATCATTGAGCGTAAAGCGATTCGGCATTTGAGCCAACCCTGCGGAAGCCGGGAGTCAATACGAGATGGGTGGGCGACACCAGCCCGCATGCAGTCGTTGTCAGCGAATCAACCAGCGCGAGAATAAGTCATGCACCAAGCCCATATCCACCGGCTTGCGCAGCACCAAATAGCCTTCTTCTTCGGCTTGCACCAAAGCCGGCGCATTGAATTCGCCGCTCACCATCGCGCCGCGCGCATCGGGCAAGCGCGCCAGCAGCGCTTTGAGCAATTCAAAGCCGCTCTCGCCTGCGCGCAAGCGTTCGTCGCAGAGTATCGCGTGCGGCACGAAGCCAGATTTCAGGCATGCAAAGGCTTCGCTTGAGTTGCTGGCGATTTGCATTTCTACGCCCCACGATTGCAGTAACGCTTGCCAAGCGCGGCTGACTTGTGGATCGTCTTCGACGATCAGGCAGCGCCCTGCGTTGATCGGTAAAAGCACATTGTTGCTGGCATACGAGCCAGACCCATCGCTCGGCGTGCGCGGCAAATCCGCCGCAGCGACGCTTGGCACTCGAATCCAAAACCGCGAGCCGCGCCCCAGCCGTGAATCCATATCAAGGGGAGATTTCAGCAGATGCGCGCATCGCGCCACCACTGATAAACCCAAGCCATGCCCTTCTGAATCAATGCCCCAAGCATGCTGATCGCGGAAATAGGGTAGGTATATATTGGATTGCTCATCTTTTGCAACGCCGATGCCGGTATCGCACACTTCAATCTGCCAAGCAGCGCCTCTTCTGCGTACAGCAAGCAACACGCCGCCTTTCAAGGTGTAGCGCAGCGCATTCTGAGCGAGGTTCAAGATCACTTGCCGAAGCAGATTGGCATCCGTGTGCGCATAAGCGGCCTTGTACGGCAAATGCAAGCGCAACTGCAAATGCCGATCTCGTGCATCGGCCTCAAACAGCCTTGCGATATCTTGCAAAAATGACTGCAGATGGATTGGCTTGTGCTCCACTTGAATCACGCCAGATTCTAATTTTGATAAGTCCAGCAAGGAATTGAACATCAAATTCATTGAGCGCAGGCTCAGGCGCAGGTCGGTCAACGCTGGTGTGAGCGACGCATCTTGATTGCGCTGCGAGATCGCCTCAATCAGCATGCTCATCGCATGCACAGGTTGACGCAAATCGTGGCTGGCTGTAGCGAGGAAACGATTCTTGGTTTTCAGCGCGTCCTCAGCAGCCTCCTTTGCGATTTTGAATTGCTCAGCAAGGCGTAAGCTGCTTTCTTCTAAGCGCACTTGCTGCAAAAAGAACTTGTGAGCCATCAGCGCATGGCGATAGATGCCAGCGGTGTACATCATGATCATCGGTGCAATGTATTGCCAGTGATTCGGATACGCAATCACAGAAAGTACAGTTGCCAAATTCCATGAACAATTGAAAAATCGCACAAAAATACCCAACACAGGCGTTTGATGCGTCGCATTGCCAGCGATGATGGCTGCAATGACCAAATACCAAAGCGTTGTGAACTCAAAGTTTGGATTGAACGATGTCAGTACAAATGGCACGCACAATGCGAGTCCATGCAGCGTTGCAGTGCGTCGCAGCTTGGGCTCCCACACCGCGAACACTTCTCGCGCGGGCATGTTTAGTTCGTCTTGATTAAAATCAAATGCGCGTCGTTTGCTGAAGAAGTAAGCAGCGCAATACCCCAATGCCCAGATGGCCATCAACGTAATGTCGTGCTCTCTGCCATAAAACAGCGCCGCAAACGTGGCTACGAAGGGCATGGCGGTAAAGCTATACACCAGCCGTTCATGCGTCATCTTCAGAAGCTGCACATGTTTCTCGGCACTGATGTCCGCTGCGGGTTGCATGTAATGCAGATACTCACGCACCATGCCAGGCATTTTTATTTTGTCGCGCAACACGGAGGGCATCACGAGTTACCAAGCTTCAAAGCTGCGGTCACTGAGCTGCGCAATCGCTTCAACGCGCGATTTCACCCCTAGCTTTTGCAAAACGCCTGTGACGTGCTCTTTCACCGTTGCTTCTGTCACGTTCAAGTTTTGCGCAATTCGCTTATTCGGCAAACCTTCAAGAAGCATCGCCAAAATCTGTCCTTGCCGATTCGTCAAGCCCAACTCCCGCGCCGTAATCGGCCATTGATTTTTCCGAATCGGCGAGATGGTAGGCTGATCAGCCAAGGGCATAAACCAGCCTAAGCCTTGAATGACAGCGGATACGGCCTCGCGAATCACGCCGGGCGATGCCTGCTTGTTGATAAAACCTTTGGCGCCCCATTGCTGACATTTGATTTGTACCACTGGGTCATCATCAGAACTCATCATCAATATAGGTAATGCAGGCCAATCTGAAGTAAGGCGCTTGACCAAGTGTTCTGAAGCATCGCTGCTCAGCCAAAAATCCACCACTGCGATGCTGGGCATGCCGTGGTCGGCAATATAGCTTAAGCATTCTTTTTCCGAAGCGGTGCAAATGCTGCTGGCCACATACGGATGGTCTTTCAATAGTTCGCGCAGCCCGCGCCCCACGAGGGGATGGTCGTCGCAAATCATGGCATAGGTCGGAGGTGGGATGGGGAGTTCATCCTGTGAGGTAGAAAGCAAGTTCATTTTGTGGGCCACATAAGCATAAGTGGTTGCGTAGATTTGAATGTTGTCCATTGGCATGCATTGCACCATACGTGCTCGCCATCATGAGCGCTATACCGACTTCAGTCGGGTATTCGATGCGTGATTTATCTCACACATCTCTCGTTTGCTATACAAATTGCAGCACTGTCCCGACGCATGTCGGGTTGATGGCGCGCTCCATTGCCGAAATACTCGTAGCTTTTGATCTTCAGCAAAAGGCTTTTATGTTTTCTAGATTATTTTGTGTCGGTTTATTGCCACCTTTCATCCTTGCAGTCGCAGCAGCGGCGCATGCCCAATCTTTCCCTCGTCAGCAGCTTGGCGATACCGAGCTGGGCTGTCAAGCGCTGTATGACGAAGCCCGGCAGATGGATGCAACCATTTCCGCTAATGCACCCAGCCAAAGCGCTGCTGCCAACCAAGCTGCAAATACGACGAAGGCATTCACAGACATTGCGGCGCGCGAAACGCGCTCAGGCGAGGTGGCTCAATTCGCCAATTTGCTAGGGCGCTTGACTTCTGGTTTTGGCGGAGATCAACAACAAATTGAGGCCAACAAAGCACTCGCACGCACTAGCGCCGCTGAGCGAAAGCAATACCTCACGTCGCTGTTTAACAGCAAGAAATGCAAAGTTAGCACCTTGCGCAAATAGATCCTTTCCCTTCTCTCAACTTAACTTTAATCACAAGGAAATTTTATGAAAACAATTTTTAGTACGAAGACTCACCTGATGCGCTGGGCGGCATGCTTGGCTGTGGTGTCTGCCATTGCAGCGTGTGGCGGCGGTGGGGGCGACGCTGTTGCGCCTCCTGTGCTTGATCCGGTGAATAACGCAAACGCAGTCGATGATGCCTTTCCAGCGATTCAGTCAGCAGCTGGTGGAAGTACGACTGCTGTCCAACTTAACGACACCGTCACAATTAACGGCACAACAACAGCCGCCGGATTAGGCACGAATGCCAGCATTGCAGCAGTCACGCGCACCAGTGCAGCGCCCGCAGTGGGATCGATTACTTTTAACACCAGCACGGGTGTAGTCACCGTTGCGGCAGGTACCAGCGCAGGGGCCTATGCATTCAGCTATCAGTTGTGCCGTCTAGCGCCGAATCAAACAATATGCGATGTGGCAACTGCAAGTGGCTCAGTTACGACTACACCACCAGCATCGGACTTAGCAACCAGTGCAGATATTCGCGCATGTCCGCGCGCAGATAATTTGCTTACTGGCATTCCTAACTGGAGCAATTGTTTGGCTGGCAAACGTTTTGTTGGCCGCGACACGATTGTTGCCGCACAAGTTTGTGAATTGCGCATCTTAGCCAATGGTGGCGCTGCCGTGACTCATAACGGCGTAAATTACGCCACGTCTCCAGCGGGTGCCGTCGCAAACGATGGCTTTTATCAGAATCAAACAACCGAACCAAATGGCCTACAAATTTTGCTAGGGGTATTGTTCTGGACATTGGGTGGTCCTGACAACAGCATTCAGACAGTCGATTTAAGTATTAATCTGAACGCGAATGGTCTTGACACTCTCGAGGTGGATATCAAAAGACCAGGTGGCGGCCTGCCACTTAAGCTTAACTGCACTTTGAACAATATTTAATCGTTGAAGCTTTTAAACAAAAAGCCACCTTGCACGAGGTGGCTTTTTTCCTTGCTGTTTTTCGCCTCAGGTGATGAATGTTGAAAGTACAAATGAAACGCCGTGAAATCATTGGGTTCTCCGCTGTCTCGTTAGCATGGCTATCTGGCTGCGGCGGCAGCTCGGATGGCTCAGGCACTCAAGCGCCACCGTCTTCACCGCGGGCAAGCTCAGAGTTGCTTATGACGTTGCTCAATTTTGCAGAAACGGCTTCTCGCAATTGGAATTTTGATGGGCATAGCGTTACGAGTCAATTCACGGCTTCGCAAGGTTTGTGGGACTACACAAACAGCACATACGAACCTTGGTTGTTTGACCGGGCTCATGTTTGGCGTTTGCTTTTTGAGATGACGGGCAATACGCGCTGGGCTGTGCACGCGCAGTCTGATCTTGCTTATTATCAATCGCGCTTAGATGCAAATGGGTATTTTCTAAACAAAAGCGGTGAGCAAGATACGAAGTATTCGTATGTTCACACTTGGGGCGGCGATGCGGCCAAAGCGCAGGCCGCTTACACCGCCACTTCGGCAGGCTGGCCAAACACTGCGAATTTGAACGCTGGAGCGCTTTGGACGGAGCGCGAAGTATGGGTGGCGCTACAAGCTGCAAGCAACATTTATCAAATCAATGGCGACGTGACGGCTCGCAGCCGTGCCCGCGCCATGCTCAATCAATGGGATGCCGTTTGCGCAGGGCGGGGCGCGCCATTGGTGAGCTACACGCAGCACGAAGGCGGCGGCCCCGGCGGCACGCAACCCACCGATTTGGTGAGCAGCCCGTGGATGAGCGCTTTGTATTTTCAAGCGGCGCGGCACTATGCGGCTTTGGATGCAAGCGTTGCCACGCAGTTGTATACGCAGGCGAGCAATTATTTTGATTGGCTCAATGTGCCCACCCATCGCGGCTTTTATCCGGGTAGCGATGCGCATCCTGAATTCACCGGGCTGATCTTCCCTGCGTATCTGGCTGGCGGCACTTTGATTGGCGATGCAGGCGCAGATGAAGCACATATGGATCATGCATTAGATGTGGCGGGTTTTGTTGCATTTGCTGTGCGTGCTAAATCGCAGCTTGGCTTGCCTATTGAAGCGGCTCAGGCTCGATTGGTGCAACTCAAAGAAACGGCTAAGCGCTCGTTTGCTAACTGGACGCGCACGACGCTGTACTTGCCTAAATACCGCGTTAATCCTCCACGTAAATTCAATTGGTGGGTGCGTGGACTTTATGAGTTGTATCAGCTCAATTCAGATGCTTAATCTCAAAATAACCGATCACAGAATGAAAGCCATCATCTATCAACGCTTTGGATCACCGGAGGTTTTAGAGATCGCTGACATCCCAAAGCCGAAGCCCCAAGCTGATGAGCTGTTAATACGTGTTCACGCCAGTGCTGTGAGTACGGCAGATTGGCGCTTGCGAAGTTTGACGATGCCCTGTGGATTTGGTCTCTTTGCCCGGCTCGCATTCGGACTCCGCAAACCCAGAAAACCGATACTCGGGTGCGAACTAGCTGGCGAGATCGAGGCCACAGGGACAGATGTGACTTCTTTCCAAGTAGGTGATCAGGTGGTGGCCTACCCGGGCTTTGATCTGGGTTGCCATGCGCAATACACGTGCATAAAAGCGAATGGTGCAGTGGCCATCAAACCTAAAAACCTGAGCTTTGAACAAGCTGCCTCGCTCTGTTTTGGCGGCGCAACCATGCTTGATTTCTATCGAAGAGCAAAGCTTGTTTCGGGTGAAAGAGTTCTGGTGAACGGCGCTTCGGGCACTGTGGGTGGCGCAGCTGTGCAATTGGCTAAATATTTTGGCGCTCACGTTACTGCGGTCTGTAGTAGCTTAAATTTTGAGCTTGTGCATTCTTTAGGTGCAGATGAGGTGATCGATTACGCAAAGAGCGACTTCGAGAAGTCGAATGAGCTGTTCGACATCATCGTGGATACTGTTGGAAATGCACCGTTTGAACGCAGTGAAAAGGCATTGGCCAAAGGCGGGAGATTGCTGCTCATCTTGGCTCATCTGCCTGATATGTTGAAAGCGCCATGGCAGAGCTATGTCAGCGGAAAAAAAGTGCTGGCTGCACCTTGCGCAGAGCGGCCTGAGTATGTGTATCAACTATGCGCGCTCGCTAAAGCTGGAAAATTCATTCCACACATCGACAGTACTTACCCGTTCGAGCGCTTCGTTGATGCGCATCGCCGCGTTGACAGCGGCCACAAGAGAGGCAGTGTCGTTCTGCGATTTTGAAGCATTTCAAGTTTCCAAACTTGCAAATTCGTCACATCCAGCATCCGCTCCGCTACGTTGCAAAGCTTTAAGCCTGTGTCTATTTCGGTCTTGCGCCGCCTGTTCGTTCGTGGTGTCTGCGCTGAGAGACAGCGGCGCGACGACGGCGATGCGAAGCTTTTTCGCGTCGAGCGCGGGCTCGGTTGGCTCACGAGGTGATGATTTCGTCATGCGCATGCACGAGTAGTGCAAAATTCAGGGCATATGTTGATCTTAGGATTTGAATCTTCTTGTGATGAAACGGGCGTGGCTTTGGTGCGAGCTGAAATGCCCGATGGCGCAACAACCCAAGAAGCAGGCGCAGCTTTGCCTATTCCTGTGCTTGTTGGTGCAGCGCTGCACAGCCAAATTGAGATGCATCGCGCTTATGGCGGCGTGGTGCCTGAGCTGGCGAGCCGGGATCATATCCGCAGGCTGATTCCATTGACAAAAGAGGCACTGGCCGGCACAGCTACTGCGCTGAGTGCTATTGATTATGTAGCATACACGCGCGGGCCGGGTTTGGCGGGTGCGCTGCTCACGGGTGCAGGCATGGCGTGTGCGCTCGGTAGTGCATTAGGCAAACCAGTGATCGCGGTGCATCATCTGGAGGGGCATTTGCTCTCGCCGTTTTTGAGCGCCGATCCGCCTGAGTTTCCATTTATCGCGTTGCTGGTAAGCGGCGGGCACACGCAGCTCATGCGGGTGGACGGCGTGGGCGAATATGCGTTGCTGGGCGAGACGATTGATGATGCTGCGGGCGAGGCGTTTGATAAGACGGCGAAATTGCTGGGCTTGCCTTATCCCGGCGGGCCGCAATTGGCGAAGCTGGCAGATGGAGGCAACTTGTCACAGCCCGATGATGCTTCCACGCCCGGTGATCCTTCCAAGTCCGGTGATCCTTCCACGCCCGGTGATCCTCTGGCCTTCAAATTTCCACGTCCTTTGCTGCACAGCGGTGATTTAGATTTTTCTTTTGCGGGTTTGAAAACTGCGGTACTTACGCAGATCAAGCGCTTGGTGGGCGATGTGCCTGAAGGCGCAACGGTACGCGGAGCGGGGGTTGAATCATTGTCTAATGCAACCAAGCGCGATTTGGCGGCGAGCATTCAAGCGGCTATCACGGAAGTGTTGATCAAGAAATCACTGAAGGCTGTACAACAGTCCGGTTTGAATCGCTTGGTGGTGGCAGGTGGCGTGGGGGCCAATCGCAGCTTGCGCGAGCAGTTGAATGCGGCCTGTGCCAAGGCGGGCATTCGTGTGCATTACCCCGAGCTGCATTTGTGTACTGACAATGGCGCGATGATTGCACTGGCTGCGGCCATGCGCCTGCAAAGAGGCAAGGCGCAACCTTCGCGGGGCTACGCCTTTGATGTGAAGCCGCGTTGGCCTCTCGATAGCCTCTGATCAAAAACGGTTGCAACACAATCCGTTCGTCCTGAGGTATCAAAGGGCAGCTTGGGCTTCGATACCTCAGCCCGAACGGTTAAGGATTTGCAGAAAAGTGTTGATCAATTGATCGTCAGCAACGTCTGGCGGCTTTCTGGCGCTACTTTTGTAAACTTTAAAGTCAATACGCCATTTTCTAATTTTGCCTCACTCTGCGCTGCATCCACATCGCTGCCCAGCTTGTAGGTGGCTTTAAAGGTGCGGGGCGCGTCGTCTTTGGAGGCGATACGCACGATGCGGCCTTCAATGCCGATGGTGAGTTGCTCTTTTGCCAAGCCGGGAAGATCCAAGCTCAGCGTGATGGAGGTCTCATCGCTTTCAACTTGACTGTGCTGGGATGTACGCTCATCCGCATCGGAGAAAAATCGGTTTAAGGTGTCAGCGCGTAAGCCAACGTGGGGCGCGTAGCCGCCACCATTCAAGTAAGAATGGCCCAAACTGACGGGTGATCGAGCAGGTGTAAAAAACATAGCAAACTCCTAGTACACTTCGCGGCTCGTGCGCTACTCATCACCATGACGAGAGCGTTGCCGCATGGCTCACATCTGTAGCCCATGCATCAGGTTTCAAGGGAAAAGACATATGCCACAGGCAAAAAATATTTCTAAGCGGCTGCTATTGAAAAGCATGCTTACCGTCACTACATCGGGCGCATTTTTAATGAGTTTTGGCAGGATAGCCGGCGCAAATACTGCGCAGAGCGCTCCTATAAAGATAGCGATGATTGAGGCGCTGTCGGGGGCGTTTGCAAACACGGGTGAGGCGGTGCATCGTAACCTCGTGTGGGCTACAGAGCGCATCAATGCACGTGGTGGCGTGCAGCTTGCGATTGAGCGCTACGACAGCAAGGGACAAGTGGAAGAGGCGCTAGCGATGCTACGCGCTGCGATTGACGATGGCGCGCAGATCATCATGCAGGGCAACAGCTCCTCAGTGGCGGCGGCCTTGATAGATGCGATCAATAAACACAACGAGCGCGTGCCGGGCAAGCGCTTGGTGTTCTTGAATTACTCTGCGGTTGACCCGATTTTGACGAACGAGAAATGCAGCCCATGGCATTTTCGATTTGATGCGCATGCCGATATGCGCATGGCAGCGCTGATGGAAGTGCTGCGCGAAGATCGAGCGTTGAAATCTGTTTATTTAATTGGGCAGGATTACAGTTTCGGCCAAGCTGTGTTGCGCGAAGGCAAGCGCCAGCTCAGCATTCAGCGAAGCGACATCTCAATCGTCGGCGATGAATTGCATCCACTAGGCCGCGTCAAAGATTTTGCGCCGTATGCCGCCAAGATCAAAAGCAGTGGCGCAGGCGCTGTGCTCACCGGCAATTTCGGCAACGATCTCACGCTGCTGATCAAAGCCTGCAAAGAAGTGGGCTTTGACGGCAAGTTTTATACCTTCTACGGCAACGCACTCGGCGCGCCAGCGGCGATTGGCGAGGCAGGTATTGGCAAAGTGATTGCGGTGGCCGATTGGCTGCCTAATGTGGCTGCGCTTGATGGCATCGTCAAAGGCACTCGGCAAATCGAGGCAGACAACTTTATGAAGGCCTTCCGCGCCCGCTTCCCCAAACCAGAAGATGATTACGTGCATATGCGCATGCACCTCATGATGGAGGCGCTTGCGCAGGCGCTGCAAGGCATGAATACGGCTACCTCGATTGATATCGCCGCGCTTGCGCAGCGCCTCTCTAAATCGAATGTGAGCCTTTTTGGCCAAAGTGGCAGCATGAGAAATTCGGATCATCAATTTCAACAGCCTCTCGTCGTTGGCCTGATGGACAAACTCGGTACGCAAGGCGTGAAATACGACGTAGAAGGCTCAGGCTACGGTTTCCGCGTGATTCGTGTGATTGATGCAGCAAAGGCGCAGATGCCGACGAGTTGCAAGATGACTCCTGTGAACTAGAGCGCTGATCGAGCCAAAGAAAATTTCCGGACGCGAAAGACGCGAAAGTTACGCGAAAGACGCAAAAGCATACAAAAATATTGATGGAAAAAAAATACGTAGTAGTAAAGAGTGAATCAAAAAATGTTTTCTGTCTCTTCTCTTTTTGGTTTTCTTTTTGCGTAACTTTCGCGTCTTTCGCGTACCGGATGTTGGTATTCAGTCTTACGAAAACAAACTGATTTAATCAAACACTGGCGACTCAACACCCAGCACTTTGTGTAGCTTCGGCGAAGTCGTGGTGTATTGCAAATGAATCTTGCCCTTCTCGGGGAAGATCATCGCAGCAGCAGCAAACGCAGCAAGCGCGCACTCGTGGAAGCCGGAGAGGATCAGTTTCTTCTTACCGGGATAGGTGTTGATATCGCCCACAGCAAAGATGCCGGGCGTGTTGGTGGAAAATTTTTCTGTGTCCACCACGAGTTGCTTGCGCTCTATTTGCAGGCTCCAATTTGCAATCGGCCCCAGCTTTGGCGAAAGGCCAAAGAAGACCAGGAGCATGTCAAGTGGCACAGTGCGCGTCACGCCATCGCCGCCTGTGACTTTGACTTGGTTTAGCTTGCCATGGTTAGCCACGATGTCGGTGATTTGACCGACCATGAATTGCATCTCGTAAGCGTCGCAAAGCTCCTTCATCTTCGCCACATTGGCAGGCGCGGCCTTGAAGCCATCTCTCCGATGCACCAAGATCACGCTGGCTGCTTTGTTCGCGCCTTCCTGCGCAAAATTCAGCGCCCAATCAAGCGCAGAATCTCCGCCACCCACGATGATGAGATTTTTGTCTTTGAATTTCGCAGGATCTTTCACGCTGTAGTGCAGCTGCGTGCCTTTGAACTCATCAAGGCCGTCGAGTTTCAGCAAGCGCGGCTCAAAAGCGCCTACGCCAGCAGCTATGAGAATCGTTTTCGTGAGAAAGCGCGTACCTTTGTCGGTCTCGACGTAAAACTTACCGGCGTGCGGGCCATCATCTTGCTTTTGCACTTGCGTCACTGTTTGGCCTAGATGAAAAGTCGCACCAAACGGCGCGATCTGCTTCATGAGCGAATCCGTGAGCTCTTTACCAGTACACACAGGAATTGCAGGAATGTCGTAGATCGGTTTGTCGGGATACAGCTCAATCGGCTGGCCACCAGGATAAGCGAGCGAATCAATCACATGCGCTTTGATCTCCAAGAGCCCGAGCTCAAACACCTGAAACAAACCCACCGGGCCGGCGCCGATGATGACCGCATCGGTCTCAATTGGGCCATCGTGGGCATTGGCGGTGTTGACGATTTCCTGATTCACGATCGGTTCCATGAGATGTGCCTGAATACAAAATTACCTAAATACAAATTTCCGGTCGCGAAAGACCCAAAAGTTTTGCGAAAGACGCGAAAAAGACAGAAAAAAAGTGAAAGACTGAAATGAATGAATCGAATAAATGTCTTGGAATTTTTCTTTTTGGGTACTTCTTTCGCGTAACTTTCGCGTCTTTCGCGACCGGAAGTTCTGTCTTAAAAATCTCAGCGCTCCAACAATGCCAATTTCCCAGCCTTGTCTTTCCACTCATCGGCGTCAACTGGAGCAGCTTTGCGCTTGGTGATGCTCTTCCAGCCGGCTTTTTGACTCAGCTCGATGTTGAGCTTGATGAAGTGCAATTGGTCAGCGGGTGCGTCTTCTTCGGCGTAGATGGCATTGACCGGACATTCTGGAATGCACACCGCGCAATCGATGCACTCATCGGGGTCAATGACGAGCATGTTCGGGCCTTCGCGGAAACAGTCCACGGGGCAGACGTCCACGCAGTCGGTGTATTTGCATTTGATGCAGGCTTCAGTAACGATGTGAGTCATGGCTTTAACGTGGGTTGCGCGTGGGAATTGGCGAGCAGAAATAACGCGTTGGATAACTGGTGTAAACCCTTGATTTTACAGGGGAATTAAGGCATTTGAGAGGCTAGGGTCTCTGGTGGAAACGCTTATCTCTTGAGCGATCGGATGGGCTAGCGAATCAGGGCCGCGCCCGAGGTTTTGTGGCTAGCAGCATCCACCAAGATCAGCGCACCGAGCACCTTGCTTTGCGCGTATGCCAGCGAAGCAATCGGCTCTTGCAACGTGAGCTGCACCGTGCCGATTTCGTTGGCCTGCAATTGTTTGGCATCTTGGGGGGTGAGGCTGTGAATATCAAAGCGTTGCGTAATCGCGCTCACCTTGGCTTTGACCCAGCGATGGCCATGCAGCGCCAGATACGTGCGGCCAGCTTGCAGGGGCTCTTCATCCATCCAAGCCACAGTAGCGGTGATGCTGCGCTGCGCATGAAAAGTATCAGGCGCCAGCAACCAATCGCCGCGCGAGATATCTACTTCGCGATCCAACACGATGCCGTAGCTGGTGTTCAGCCCTTGATCTTGTTGCAAGGGCTCGCGAGCGTGATCAAGCAACTGAGAAACGATGGCTTTTTGCCCGCTGGGGAAGACTTGCAGCTCTTGGCCAACTTCTAGGCTGCCCGAGGCCAACCGACCCCAAAATGTGCGGCGGCTATGGACTGTTGTGTTGCTCGATGAGTCCTTATCCAGCCATTGGATGGGCAGGGCTGTTGGCACATTGCGCTCTTCGTTCAAGCCAGATTGCGCAGGAAGAAGCTCCAAAATTTGTAGCAAACTTTGCCCAGCATAAAATGACCAGCGGCTGGAAAGTTCCACCACGTTGTCGCCTTTGAGCGCAGATATCGGCACGATCGCATTCACTTCGATGCCAGCAAGTTCTGCCATACCGTGCAGCGCAGCGCTGATGTTGGCGAAAGCAAGCTCTGCGTTTTCAACCGCATCAAGTTTATTGATCGCAAACACAATGCTGGGCACGCGTAGTAGGTGGGCAAGCAGGCTATGCCGCTTGGTTTGCAGCAAGAGCTGCACGGGCTGCGTACTTGTTGCGTTTTGCCACACCAATTTAGTCGCATCAACGAGCACCACGGCGGCATCTGCGCTGGAAGCCGCAGTCACCATGTTGCGCGTGTATTGCTCATGGCCGGGTGCATCGCCGATGATGAATTTGCGGCTGGCGGTGGAAAAATACCGATAAGCCACATCAATCGTGATGCCTTGCTCGCGCTCGGCCGTGAGGCCATCGGTGAACTGGGCGAGATCAATCTCGCCGGTTTTAGACACACCCGCGATTTGATCGATGAGGGCGGTTTTGCTGTCAACGAGCAGGCGGCCAATCAGGGTGGATTTCCCGTCATCGACAGAGCCGCAGGTGATAAATTTAAGGGCTTGGGTTTGCATGATTTAGGATTGCTTACTAGGTAACGCGAAAAACGCTAAAAGAACGCGAAAAGCGCGAAAAAGCTCCAAAAAGTGTTTGTTTTGAAAATTTCACGAGGTATCTTTTTTGTGTTTTTCGCGCAGTTTTTGCGCTTTTCGCGTTACCTAGTCAATTGATCAATTAGAAATAACCTTCCTTCTTGCGCTTCTCCATGGAAGCTTCAGAAGTTTTGTCATCCATGCGGGTTGCGCCGCGCTCGGAGATATCTGCGGTTAAGGTCTCTAATACGATGTCGTGTGCATTTGCGGCGAGGCTAGCCACGGGCGCGGTGCAGGTGATGTCGCCTACGGTGCGGAAGCGCACGTCGCGCTGCTCAATGACCTCGCCATCTTTTGCAGGTGTGAGCGGCGTGATGGGCACAAGCAGGCCTCGGCGCTCGACTACGGGGCGCTTGTGGGTGTAGTAGATGCTGGGCAGCTCAATGTTTTCTCTGGCGATGTATTGCCATACGTCCAGCTCTGTCCAATTGCTGATGGGGAACACGCGGAAATGCTCGCCGGGATGAATCTTTGTGTTGAAGAGACTCCACAGCTCGGGGCGCTGGGCTTTGGGCTGCCATTGGCCAAAGCTGTCTCTGTGCGAGAAGATACGCTCTTTTGCGCGGGCTTTTTCTTCATCACGTCGCGCACCGCCGATGAGTGCGTCGAATTGGAATTCTTCAATTGCTTCGAGCAGCGTGACAGATTGATGGACGTTGCGAGATTCATCGAGGCGGGCGAGGCGCACTGTGCCGCGCTTCATCGAATCTTCTACCTTGCGGACGATGAGTTTTGCGCCGAGCTCAGCGGCTCTTTTGTCACGGAAATCACAGACCTCTTGGTAGTTGTGGCCGGTGTCGATCATGAGCAGCGGGTAGGGAATTTTGCCGCTACCGGAGGGGCTCGTTTTTCCGCCAAAAGCTTTCTCTGCACACTTGAGCAGCACAGCAGAATCCTTGCCGCCGGAGAAGAGCAGAGTGGGCTTTTCAAAGCTGGCTGCCACTTCGCGCAGGATGAAGATGGCTTCTTCTTCCAAAGCATCGAGATGCTGGTTGGAGAGTTGCTGGAGCAGTTGAGGTTCGGTGCGTGCATTCATGATATTGACTAGGTAACGCGAAAAGCGCGAAAGATAAATGAAAAGTAGATGAATGACATCAAAGTTTTGAATGGATTTTTTGCGTTTTTCGCGCAGTTTTCGCGCTTTTCGCGTTACATAGTTATCTTCAATAAGCTATACAGCAACATGCAGTCCACATTCTTTGGCCGCTTCGTTTTCCCACCACCAGCGGCCAGAGCGGAAATCTTCTCCAAGCGTTACCGCTCGTGTGCAAGGCTCGCAGCCGATGCTGGGGTAAAACTGATCGTGCAGTGCGTTGTAGGGCACAGAGTTGGATTTCACGTAATGCCACACATCGCCCAGCAGCCAGTCGTGCAACGGGTTGACCTTGATGGGCATGGCGCTGTCGTCTATCGCATGCACCGAGGCGCGGGCGTCAGACTGTTCTTTGCGCAAGCCGGTGATCCACGCGCGTTTGCTACTCAAAGCTTTCGCTAAAGGCTGCATCTTGCGGATATCGCAGCATTGCTTGCGCAGGGCGATGCTTTTGTACATTGCATCTTTGCCGTTGGACGATTCAAAATCTGCCGCCGCTTGTGCATCAGGTTCGTGGATGCGGATCGTGCGTTGGCTGCCAAATTGCTTTTGCACTTGGCTGAGTAAATCCAAAGTTTGCACATGCAGTTTTCCGGTTTGCAACACGAACACTTCACTCTTCACGCCCAGCGATTGCAACAGATGCGTGATGACCATATCCTCAACGCCGAGACTGCTCGCTTGAGTGAGCGGCTGATACAGCTCCCCAGCTTGACGCAGCAAGCTTTGTGTGGCGGCTACTTTTTTATCGTAGTCAGCAGACGGGCGAGCGTGCAATTGCGTGGCGCTCATGCCAGCTTGCTACCAGCAAAAGCGGGCTGGTTGGCCACATCGCCTTGATAAAAATCTTTGCAGTGACTCAGCAGCTTTGCTGCATGCTCCGCGCTTTGATCACCCCGCAGTACAGCGCTTGAGAAACCGCTGCGTTGCATCTGCAAGAGTTGATCAATCAGCACATCACCTGTGGCGCGGATATCGCCTTTAAAGCCCAAGCGCTTTCGCAGTTGCACCGCTTGGCTGAATGCACGGCCATCGGTAAATGCAGGGAAATGCAGCTCCACGATCTCCGCGCTGCCTAACGCATCATTGTGTGCAGCTACATCGCTGTCATTCTCTATTCTCAAAACGGTTTTAGTATCATTTAGGCCATTAGCCGGCGTTTTATATGCGCAGAGTGCTATTAATTCGATAGTATTGGTCATATCGATTGTCTTTAAGCAACAGCTTCTTCTTTGTGCCGAACGCTATTGGCCGCTGCTTTGAAGGGCTCTGCACCTAAACGTTTGAGTGTGTCGATGAACAGCTCGAATTTCTCGCCATGTAGTTCGCGTAGTTGCTTATAAGTGGTGAGTACCGCCTCAATCGCCTCAGGAATTTCTTCTGCCGTAAACGATGGGCCGACGACTTTTCCTGCCACCGACGTCCCGCTAATTTTGCTGCCATCTGAGCCACCTAGCGTGAGCTGATACCACTCTTGGCCATCTTTATCCACACCGAGAATACCAATGTGGCCGCTGTGATGATGGCCGCAAGAGTTGATACAGCCGCTCATGTGCAGATCAATATCGCCAATGTCTTCTAGCTCGTCTAAATCTTGGTAGCGCTCGGTGAGCTCTTGTGCAATTGGCAAGCTACGGGCATTGGCCAGATCGCAGAAATCGCCGCCGGGGCAGACAATCATGTCGGAGAGCAAGCCAATATTGCTGGATGCAAATCCTGCTTTTTTAGCAGCGCGCCACAGATCAGGCAATGCATCGCAGCTGACCCAAGGCAGCAAGAGATTTTGATCATGCGTCACGCGTATTTCGCCCGCGCTAAATTGGTCTGCAATATCAGCGGCCGCTTGCATTTGGCTTGGCGTTACGTCACCCGGCGATTGGCCCACGCGCTTGACGGAGAGCGTCACAGCACGCAGCTTAGGGTTCTTGTGTGCATGGACATTGCGGGAGAGCCAGCGGGTGAAGGCCACGTCATCATGCGTCGCGACTTCGAGAATGCGGTTTATCTTATTTGCTACTAAATCAGTAGCGGTCTGCGTATATTCTATGCCGGCTAGAGGCATAAAATGCTTTGAAACTCGGTCTAATTCAGCTTGCGGGATGGTGTGTGGCGCGCCATCTTGCGTGACAATGTTTTGATACTCTGCATCGACGGCATCAAAAA
>JAYUSD010000009.1:0-33488 GCA_043755865.1 Variovorax sp.
CAACGCTGGGCACGACGCACCTTTGTTATTGCGCCACAACAGCTCCACCATTGAATCTTTGCCGCCAGCGGGGCTAGCCCTTGGCATGATGGCGGGTGAGCGCTACCAAGCGCAGCATATACAAATCAACACGGGTGACAGCCTTTTTATGTTCAGTGATGGGCTTCCCGAAGCCTTGAATTCGCAGAATACGGCGTTTGGTGAAGAGCGCGTGTTGTCTACGTTTCGCACCTGTGCACACAGCCCAGAGGCTTTGTTAAAGACACTCAGCGCAGATCTCGCGCAACATATTGGCGAACGACCACCGCACGATGATGTGACGATGCTGAGTCTGTTTGCAAAGCCTCAAATCTAATTTTTTCATACCGAAAGGTATCTTTTTTCGATACTAATAGTATTCAAAACATTAGTGTCCGGAAGATTCAAGTTCCAGTCTAGAACAAATTTTGCTGGTCATCCTGACTTGTAATCAAATTACTTTCCAGTGCATTGGTGACCATCTGCTGGAGGGTAATTTTTTCAAACATATTGACTTCCACAAGATGCAGGAAGTGACGAAGCGTGATCTTCTGATTGATTGCTTTGTGCGCTAGCACAGCGATCAGGTCAGTGCAAATGGCGATCCAGATTTGGGTTTTTACGGCGTTGATCGAATTGCCAAAGAAGTGCTTGATGCTTTGCCGGCGTGATTGCCAGTCTCGCGCGCATGATGGCTTTGCTCGCAGGCGTTCTCTTGTTTCAGCAAGCATCTCGCCCCTTGCATTGGTTGGGAGTTATCGCTGGTGCGTTGGGTGTCATCGCGTTGCGATGGGATGCGCTTGCCATCGCAGGTTCGCAGTCAGCGATTTCTGGCTACGCCTTAGTCGCTGCCTTGATGGCGACCATTTGTTGGGGATTGGCGGCGCAAAAATACAAACGACATTTGGCGCAGTTCAATCCCTTGCATGTCACGGCTGTGAGCTATCAAGTCATGGCGCTCATCATGTTGTGTGTTCTCGTGCTTCAAGCTGATGATCCTCAAATGCGAAGCCACAGCAGTTGGATGCCAAGCTTGCACTTGATCGGGCTTGCCGTGCTCAGCGCGATTGCTGTGACTGGCTACAACTGGCTCATTGCCCGATGGGATGCTGTTCGCGCTAGCGCATGTACTTATGTCGTGCCGCTGATTGCGTTGTTTTGGGGTTATCTGGATGCCGAGCTCCTTGGCTGGAACGTGTGGATTGCATGCGGGTTGATTGCTTTAGCGATGTGGGCAGTTCGCTTGCCTGTGAAAAGCAAAATATAACGAGTTTGGCGGAAAAGCGGCCAGTGGCAGCGCTTGGCGCGAGCCCGCCCCGACCCGCTTACGCGGGAAGCATGTGCAGTGCTCGCTTTCAAAGGCCGCAAAAACAACTCGCTTCGCTCAAACACGTTTTTGCTAAAGCGCTTTGCGCCTTACCTTTGAAAGCTGCGCGCTTCCAGCTCGGGGCTCACTGCTTGCGCTAAGCCCTGCCGCTAGCCGCTTTCAGGTGATTCTTGAGGCCTTTTTGGCACTTCGCCGGCGTATTACCTGCGTAGAGTGCTACTATTTTCATAGTGAAGCTACTGTATAGATTTTGTGCATCCATTTTCTCAGTGCATCAGCTCCTGATACTCAACGCCCATGCGCTTTGCTAGGACTGCGAGGCGGCGATCTAGCGTCCAAAGTGTTGCGTCGGGCGTGATACAGGCGCTGGCAAGTAGTGCCAGATCGACCAAGCCGCAGCCGGCCATAGAGCTTTTCTCGCTCGATCAAGGCCATCAGTTCGCGCATGCTGGCTTCATGCGCGGGGCGAAGCAGCGCCATATCATCCAAAGACTGCTTGCGCGGAGCAGGCGGCGTGCCGCAAGCTAGCTCGGCCAATGCCATGGAATGCACGAGCACCTGATCTAGAGCAATCAAATGGATTAGGTTACTGTTTGAATTGCGGAAATGATCGACCCAAACTGGGGTATCCACCAGCACATTCATTCGCTAGCCGCTCCCGCGCTGCGGGTAGCACGTCGGGGTATGTCTGCCATCTTAGGTGCTCGCCCGCCTAGAGCTGCCAGCCGCTTGCCTGCTTGCACCCTGACGAACGTGCGCATGGCTTCGCGGAATACGTCTGCCTTGTCCAGCTCAGGGTCAATCAGTTCAAGCGCTTTTTGGTAGAGCGTGTCGTCGATGGTGATCGTTGTTCGCATGCGTTTCCTTAGTGGTATCAAAATTGATGCAATATCACATCAATTTTGATTCTTGCACATCATGCGAATCATGACGATGCTAGGGCGGCGTTAAGGCGCGCTGCGCCCCACCATGCGGTAGAGCTCGCTGATTGGCACGACGCGGCCATGCAGGGGGAGGATGTTGTCGACCTTGAGGCCTAGGCGCTCGATGTTGGCGATCAGGCTCAAATGATTGCCATTGGGCTTAGCGGGTGGGGCGGCATTAGCTGGCAGCGGGGTGTAGGCATCGGCTTCAATCAGCAGCTTTTCTGTTGGAAGGTAGACCATGTTGAAGCCTTGGGCGTGGACGTTGGCTGTGATGGCGTGGAGCTCGGCGCTGCGTTGGCCATCGGTGAGGATGCGTTTGCCGTCATAGCCTTCTACCTTGGCGCTGACTTTGGATTGGGAGAGCATGTCTGGCGCAATCGTGTTGGCAGTGGCAAAGGCTTTTTGGAAGAAGCTCACGCCCGGGGAGCTGGTGATGAGTGTTGCGCCATCGGCAACCGCTGCACGCAAGCCGCCTGCGTGATCAAAATGATGGTGTGAGTTGATCACGAAGCGAATGGGTTTGCCGGGGATGAGGCGCTTAACTTCGGCGAGCACTGCTGCGGCGCGTGCGTCATATAGCGGGCTTTCAACCAAGATCACGTGATCACGCATCTCGATGGCGACGCTGTTGTGAGAGCCGCCTGCGATGTGCCACACGCCATCAGCTGCTTTCTCGCCGACGGCACGCTCTGGCGGAGGTGTGCGCACGAGCTCGGGCGTGACGATACCTGATGGCACGTTGACTTGCACTTCACTCACTTGCACATCAAGTACGGGTGAGCCCTCTTGCGTTTGGCGAATGCGCATGGGGAATTTTGCGCCGCTGTGATCTTTGTATTCGCTGTAGTTCGTGACGACTTGGCTCTCGCCCATCACGGCATTGGGCAGGCGAGATTCGACTCTCTCCACCAAGCCTTGCTCGTTAATGTATGCCTTGGCATAGAAGCGCCCGGGCTGCGAGAAGCTGAGCACGCTATAAGCCCGGCCGGATTCGCTCACGCTGCTGGCGGTGGCTTTGTTGAGCGCGGCGGCTTTGAGCACGCCATGTGGAGATGTCCACAAATCATGAATGCGCGCATCAAGTGCTACGGGGGAGGCCACAGGGGCTGGGCCGATCATGTTCCATGCAGATGTGCCTTGCAGCATGGCCACAGCGCGCTGCTCGCCTTCGCCCATGAGCGGCAATGCGCCGCCGCCATTGGGCTCGCTGCGCGCTCTGGCAAATTCTTCGCGCATGGCCGCCGTGTCGTAGTCATACACGCGAGAGAAATTGCTGTATGCAACTGTCGGCCACTTCGTATCAGGCAAATAAGCTTGGCCATAAACAGCGCCTGTGCCGCTGGATGTGAAGCGCAAAGTTTTTACAGCATCTGCGCCCATCGCTGCGCTGGCTTTGCTGATCACAGCGTTGGCATCGGGCGGCGTTGTCGCGCAGGATGCCAACCAGAGCGTGGATGCGGCGGCGGCGAATGCCAGAAGAGTTTGGCGGCGAGCTTTCATATGTGTCTCCTTTTATTGAAAGTGATTGCGTGATTCAAACTGCGATGCAGTAGTTCCGCCAGTTGTGGAAAACCCTGCTGAGCGATGAGCGCGTCATGCGGATGTCAAAGGTCTCTTAAGTTACCCTTTGAGGGTTTGTGAGATGCGCTGTGTGCGCAGAATCCTTGTATCGTTGGTTTATACGCAAAATTCAATGGGGCCTTTGCATGACACAGTTTCCGCTTTTTCAGCGCCGCAAGCTCCTCGCCTCGGGCGCAGTAGCCGCAGCCTCTCTTGCCTTGCCCTCAGCCTTCGCGCAGCAGCCCAAATGGCCAGCCAAGCCGATCCGCATCATCGTGGCCTTTCCGCCTGGTGGGCTCACGGATGCGTATGCGCGGCTCTATGCCGAGCAACTCAATGCGAAATTCGGTATTCAAGCGATTGTGGACAACAAGCCCGGCGCGGGTGCAATCATCGCAATTGATGCAGTAGCCAAATCTCCTGCGGATGGCTACACCTTGCTCATGACGACTTCGGGCACCGTCTGGCAAAACCGCGTGCTCTATTCCAAGCTACCGTACAACCTTGACAAAGATCTCACGCCTGTGGCCTTCTATCCATCAGGCCCGCTGATTGTGGGCGTGCCCGAGAAGATTGGCGTGCGCACGTTTGCAGAGCTGATTGCCTATGCCAAGCAAAACCCCGTCAACATGGGCAGCTATGCGCCCGGCTCGTATCCGCAAATGGTGGCCGATCAAACCAATCGCAACGAAGGCACGAAGATTCAAACGATCAATTACCGAGGCGAAGCGCCGATGTGGGTGGATCTCGCAGGCGGGCAACTGCAAGTGGCGATTGGCAGCTACCAATCGTTTTCTACCGTGCAGCAGCGCGGCGTGCGCGCGATTGGCGTGACGGGTTCCTACCGCTCGCCGAAATTGCCTGACGTGCCCATTCTCACAGATCAGGGCATCACAGGCCGCTTGGTGACGCTGGAAGGCGGCCTGCCTGTGATGGCGCCGAGCGGCACGCCTGAGGCGGTGTTGCAAGCACTCTCACAAGTGTTGGTCGAAGGTGCAAACACGCCGCGAGCTGCACAACTGCGCGAGACTTTTGCGATTCCGAACAAGCCGAAGAATTTGAAAGATACGCGAGTGGATTGGGAGCGCGATGTGCCGGTGTGGATCAAGTTAGCTGTGGATTTGGGGATCAAGCTGGATTGAGTTTTGGTTCTTCAGTGCCGAATCACGAAAGCTGTTGGCAGAACAGCGACCAGCGGCAGGGCTCAGCGCAAGCCCGCCCCGACCCGCTTCGCGGGAAGCATGTGCAGTGCTCGCTTTCAAAGGCCGCAAAAACAACTCGCTTCGCTCAAACACGTTTTTGCTAAAGCGCGATGCGCTTTACCTGTGAAAGCTGCGCGCTTCCAGCTCGGGGCTCACTGCTTGAGCCAAGCCCTGCCGCTGGCCGCTGTTCGGTAAGTTAGCGGCGCTCAATTTGGCCTGCAAAACAGTATTGCTGCAATTGATCAACTGGAAGTAGGAAAAAACTCTTCGCTGGCATTAGCCGTCCAAGAATCCATTGAATCGGATAGCTCACTCCAATATCGTCTAAGTGCGGGCATATTGTCAGAAGTTATCCAAGGTTGATCAAGTGCTTCAAGGACATCGAACTGAGGAACTGGTACGACTGAGCCAAACGCAGTATCGTAAAAGAACGACGTAGAAAGGAAGTTCGCAACATTAACTACTTGCTTCAATGCATTGCTAATGTCATCGTATGTGGTCGTTGGAATCAGGCTGGAAGACTCAGAGAGTCGCTGGGCATGTGCAATCCGCCGGTTAGCTAAATTGCACACATTCTCAATAGCTGGATCAGATAAACCTCTTTTGACAGCAGCAAAAATAGAGGATTGAATTTTGTCCGTTCGGTTGCGCTTACTTGCGTCTGTATTTGATAATTTATCAAATGCTTTGTGCAACATCTCAGATGTTGTCCATGCCTTCGGCCCAGTCGTTGGCAACCAACGTACACGTACGGCGTTATTGACATCGAGCGATGTCAAATCGTTGTCTCGGACTGTTGCGTAGTCGTATGGCAACCCGTCATAGCAAACGAAATTTTCGCGAGTCAATAATTCTGGACGCTTTTCCACAGTAGTGATTACGTTCCACAGCGAATGAGTTTTTGGATCTTTATCAACTAACTTTCTGATTCCAAGGCTCACCAAGCTTACGTAGCCAGCGTTTGTTAATTCCCAAAGCGAGCCATTTACCATTCGATTTGGCTCAATGCGGCGAGCCTCGTTTAAAGTGCGAAAAGTCACTGTTTTCCAAGCGAGGTCATAAACTTGATTCATGACCGAGGTGTCGTCATCGCCTCTCATGTATTCAAGGCATTTACGGCGGAATGTTCGATATTCACCAAGTTGCGTACGCTTAACTTGCGAAACATCGCACTGCTCAAGGTCGAATAGGTAGTCAGGAATGCTCAACTTTTGTTGTCTTTCATGATCTCATAGTGATCAAATCAAGTCATTGATTAGAACTATTGACACGAAACTGCAACGCCGCCAACTTCGCATACACGCCGCCTTGCGCGACGAGCGCCTCATGCGTACCGATCTCCACCAGTTGGCCTTTGTCGAGCACGGCAATGCGGTTGGCTTTTTGGATGGTGGCCAAGCGATGCGCGATGACTAATGTTGTGCGGCCTTGCATGGCGCGCTCTAGGGCGGCTTGCACCATTTGCTCGCTTTGTGCATCGAGGGCGCTGGTGGCCTCATCCAAGAGGAGGATGGGCGCGTTTTTGAGCATCGCGCGGGCAATGGAGATGCGTTGCTTTTGGCCGCCAGAGAGGCGCACGCCACGCTCGCCTAGGAAGGTGTTGTAGCCCTCAGGGAGCTGCGTGATGAAATCGTCTGCAAAGGCATCCATGGCGGCTTGTTTGACTTCTTCATCAGTCGCATTGGGGCGGCCATAGCGGATGTTTTCTAAAGCGCTGCTGGAGAAAATCACGGCATCTTGGGGCACGACGGCTATGGCATCGCGCAAGGCTGTGAGAGATAAATCTTGGATTGGCGTGCCGAAGAGTGCAATCCCACCGCTCTGCGGCTCATAAAAGCGTTGCAAGAGTTGAAGGACGGTCGTCTTGCCTGCGCCGCTTTCACCCACGAGTGCCAGCGTTTCGCCGCGCGGCACTTTGAGGCTGAAATTTTGCATTGATGCTGTCGCGGGGCGAGAGGGATAGTGAAAAGTTGTTGCTATGAATTCAATAGCGCTCTGTGCAGTATCTATGCCGGCTAAAGCCTTGTTTTGCTTTGAAATGATACGTTCAGGCGCATGCAAGAGCTCCATCAGCCGCTCGGTAGCGCCCGCAGCTCTCAAAAGATCGCCATACACCTCGCCAAGCACAGCAAATGCGCTAGCGAGGATGATCACGTACACCACCGTTTGCCCCAAATGCCCCGCGCTGATCTTGCCGGCTACTACCGCTTGTGTGCCTTGAAACAAACCCCACAGCAGCGCCGCCGATGTGGCAATGATGATGAAAGCGACCAGAGCTGAGCGCATGGCCGAGCGGCGAATCGCCACGCGAAAAGCGTTGTCTGTAGACGTATTGAAGCGAGCCGATTCGCGGCCCTCTGCCGTGTAGCTCTGCACCACAGGAATCGCATTAAGCACCTCAGCAGCAATGGCGCTCGAATCGGCCACGCGATCTTGGCTGGCGCGGGAGAGCTTGCGCACACGCCGCCCCACAATCAGCACCGGCAACACGATCAAAATCAAAATGCCCAGCACCGTGATCATCACCTTCGGATTCGTCCACACCAACACGGCCAATGCACCGAGGCCCATCACCGCATTGCGCAAGCCCATCGACAGCGACGAGCCCACCACGGTTTGCACCAGCGTGGTATCGGCCGTGAGGCGCGAGAGCACTTCGCCGGTTTGCGTGGTTTCAAAAAATTCCGGGCTTTGGCGCAGCACCTTGCCATACACCGCGTTGCGCAAATCCGAGGTAATGCGCTCACCCAGCCAGCTCACCGTAAAAAACCGTGCTGCGCTAAACAGCCCGAGCGCCACCGCCACCAAAAACAAATCGAAGAAATGCCCACGCAACGCCATCAGCTGCGCCGCCTTGCCCTCGCGCGAACCGCCAGCTTCCAAGCCGCCATCAATCAATTCCTTCAGCGCAATGGGAAATGCCAACGTAGCCACGGCTGCGAGCACGAGAAAAAGCAAAGCTGCGCCAATGCGGCCAATGTAGGGCTTTAGAAATGGAACGAGGCCGCTTAAGGATTGTGGCGAGCCGGTGGCTGGCGCTTTATCAGTCATGTGAATTGCTCACTATTTAATAGCACTCTGCGCATATTCTATGCCGGCCATATAGCCAAAAGGCTTGTAAAAATCAATGCAGATGTCGGTGTGAGCGGTCATGGTTGTCATCATCGCCGTGATCGTGGTGATGCCCATCATGATAATGGCTGGCCTCCATTTTGAAGAACCCCACGCCTGCTGAGCCTTTGCCTACTTCATCCAGCGTTGCTTCGCGTGCACCTTCGATCTTGATGCGCAGGCGCAGCGCCATGCCGGCCAGCGGGTGGTTGCCATCCAAAATCACGTGATCGGGATACACATCCGTCACGTGGAAAACCACATCTTTGGGCGCATCAGGATCACAGCCGGGCGGCAGGCCTTCAAACAGCATGCCTTCTTCCAATTTTTCGGGAAATTTATCGCGTGGCGCAATGTAGACCAGCTTGTCGATGTAATCGCCAAAGGCATCTTGGGGCTCAAGCTGGAGCTCTACGATGGAGTTGACAACTTTGCCGATCAAAGTCTCTTCAATTTTTGGCAAAAGATCATTGCCACCGATAAGAAATTCAGCGGGCTCATCGAGCAAATCTAGCTCTTCACCCAAAGTGTCTTTCATCACCCATGTGAGGGCAACGACGCATTGGGCTTTGACGTGGTGGAGTTGGGTTTCGTCGGACATGATGATAAATACGAATACAGGACGCGAAAGACGCGAAAGTTACGCGAAAAACGCTAAAAAGAGAAAGTTTAAATACTTATAAAAAACTCGTTCTTGGTCTTCTTTCGCGCCTTTTGCGTAACTTTCGCGTCTTTCGCGTCCGGAAGTTAAAAGCCCTGAAACCAAGCTGAAACAAGAAAAGCTTGTCTGGCAGAATTGTCCCATGAATGTGAAACTCCCTCTGCCTTTGCTCGGCGGCATCAGCCCTGAGCAATTTATGAGCCAGTATTGGCAAAAAAAGCCCTTATTAATTCGCGCTGCTGTGCCGGATTTCAAGCCCTTGGTGGATGAACAAGAGCTGCTCGAACTGGCGGCCAATGACGAAGTCGAATCGCGCCTTGTGGAGCACACCGCCAAAGGTTGGAAACTGACGCAAGGGCCTATTGAGAAGCCACCGAGCGCAAAGAAAAAAGACTGGACATTGCTCTTGCAGGGCATGGACATTCAAAGCCCAGCCGTGCATGCGCTGCTCCAGCAATTTCGCTTCTGTCCCGATGCGCGGCTCGATGACGTGATGATCTCTTTGGCAGGCGAGGGCGGCGGAGTTGGGCCGCATTTTGATTCTTACGATGTGTTTTTGCTGCAAGCCTCAGGCCGCAGGCGCTGGCAAATATCGAAGCAGAAAGATTTGAGCCTCGTGCCAGATGCGCCTTTGAAGATTTTGCAAAATTTCAAAGCCGCGCAAGAATTTACCTTAGAGCCCGGCGACATGCTCTATCTGCCGCCGCGCTATGCGCATGACGGCGTGGCGTTGGATGCCAGCTGCCAAACGTATTCCATCGGTTTTCGCGCTCCGAAATCTGGCGAGCTAGCCAGAGAGCTCTTGCATCGCATCGCCGAAGAAATTGCAGACGGGATGGAAGACGACCCCAGGCTTGCCAAGCTATATCAAGATGCATCGCAAGAAGCGACCTCTCAGCCCGGCTTGCTGCCTGCTGCGCTCACGGCATTTGCATCAGAGGCTGTGAGCAAAGCATTGCAAGACAAAACGCTGATTGAGCAACTGATCGGCGAATACTTGACTGACCCCAAAGCTGGCGTGTATTTCGAAGAAGGCTCTTTGCAGAAGAATTTCAAGCAAATCAAGCTGCATCCCGCCACCCGCATGAGCTACGACCCCAAACACATGTTCATCAACGGCCAAAGCTTCAAATGCGCTGGCGCAGACGCCAAACTGCTGCGCAAACTCGCTGACGATCGCATGCTAAGCGCTACTGAATTGATAGCTGGAAGCGCAGCATTGATGCCGGCGATTGGCGAATTTGCTAAAGAAGGGTGGCTACGTGGCGAGTGAAGCAGTCCGTTTTGTGAAGAGAGTATGATTTAATCCTACTCAAGGAGAATTCAGCATGCGCACCACCCAACAAATGAGCATCACCTTGCCTAATGAAATGGCTGAGGCCATTCGAGGCAAAGTCTTGGCGGGCGAATATGCTTCAGAGAGTGAAGTAATTCGTGATGGATTGCGCTCGCTCATGGCGCGTGATCGTGCGTTGGAGAATTGGTTGCGAACAGAAGTTGTGGCTGCGCACGATGCCTACATCAAAGATCCATCACAAGCCATTAGTGCCGCTCAGTTGCGCGCTGAGCTGGCCAAGCATCATGCTGAGCAAACATGATCTACAAGATCGAATACACGCAAGAGGCACGTGCTCAGATTTTTGATATCTACAACTACATTCGTGAGGCTGCGTCTCCTGCAACAGCTGAGCGCTACGTTAACAATATCGCGGGCTATTGCGAAAGCCTCAATCTTTTTCCTGAGCGCGGCACAAAGCGAGATGACCTGCTTAAAGGAGTTCGCATCACGCATTACAAAAAGCGCTGCGTGATTGCATTCAAAGTTTTGCAAGACACCGTAGTGATCCTTGGGATTTTCTACGGTGGACAAGACTATGAAGCGCGCCTAAGCGGTGAATTTGATGACTAAATTGCCAACCCCATGCACTTTGCTTGAAGGAGCATTCTCAGGCCGCGTGCAATTTCAGCAGCTCATCCGCGATGCGATTTCTTGCGCAGCGCGAGAAGGCTGGCGAGAAATGGTTTGGATGGATGTGAGCTTTGGAGATTGGCCGCTGGGCGAGAGAAGTGTGGAATCTGATCTGCAAGCGTGGAGCGCCACCGGCCGCAAGCTCACCATTGTGGCCAAGCGTTTTGATCCGCTCATTGCCAAGCATCACCGCTTCGTGAATTGGCGCAAGCAGTGGAGCCACATCATTGAGGCGCGCGCTGTGAGCAGTGCAAGCGATGAGGAGTTTCCTTCTCTGATCCTCGCGCCTCAGTGGGCGATGCACCGCTTGCAGAGCACCCTGTGCAAAGGCATGGCGGGCTATGAATCCAAGCGGCGTGTGGATCTGCGCGAGCTATCTAACGAATGGCTCGCGCTAAGTGCGCCTTCGTTTGCAGCAACCACTCTTGGTTTGTGAAAAATGCCACTTATCGCGGCAACGAGCGACAAGGCATTGTTTAAACTCAAGGCCGCTTTTCTTAATATCGAAAAATAACAGCGAGCTACGACTGAAGATTTGCCATTCAATTGTGTGCAAAAACTTGAAGAGAATGAACGTTTGTATCGATAAACCGTGTGTTAATTCTCAATTAATTCAACTTGCCATTTCTTTTGAAGCCCGGCGGTGTAATATTTGGTTACCTAAGCGTTGCTTGGGTGCGTTAAAACTAAGTTTCACCGGAGCTTCAAATGAACAAACTTTCTCTTGCCCTTGCATCGTTGGCTTTGTGCGGTGCGGCCCATGCGGGCTCTATCGTCAGCAACTTTCAAGTCACAGTCAACTTCACATCTGCCTGCCAAGCAACTGCGCCTACGCTATTAGCATTTGGTACTTACACAGCGTTTGCCGCAGACTTGGTTGCGCCCACGCCTGTCACGTTCAGCTACCAATGCAGTCGTGGCGCTGGCGCAGCAGCCACTTTTGCTATTAGTGGTGGCTCAGGCAGCACTTCAGGTGCTGCAAGCACAGGCTATTTTTCTACCGCTGGCTTGAATTACTTCTTAACCCTTGGCACCAAATTGAATACGCCGGGCAATGCTGCATCTGCCGCTAACGGTGCAATAGGCAGTGCTGATGCGACCTCCATCACGATTGGTGGCACGATTCCACAACAAGCAGGCATCAACAATGGTGCAGCGACTCCTGGCATTTTAGATACTGACAATCGCGTACTCACTATCACGTTTTAAGTCGTCCTTCATCGCATGCTTTCTTCGCGTTAGCAAACTATTTCAAGGGTTTGCTAACGCTGGTGGCAAGATGATGTTGAATTTTGAGCTTGTTAGGTTAATTAACCTAGCGTGATTCAGCCTGTCGTGCATCGGAAAAGCTACTTCACGCCTTGCAGGATTTTCATGCGCTCATGACCTATGTGAACGCGTTCTTTGTTTGAAAAGTATTCCCCCAATGCTTTTGATAGCCCACCTACTATGATCAAAACGCCAATGTTGCCTTCGCTGCTGGCTTTGTGGATGACCATCGCACTTTGCCTTCCCAGCACTGCAATGGCCGGTAATTTCTCTGTGTCGCCTGTGCGTATTTTCATGAAGCCGAATGAGCGCGCCACAGCCGTGACCATCGTGAACCACGGCGAGGGTGACCTCATGCTAGAAACTGAAATCACGCTCTGGAAGCAAAAGCCAGATGGCAGCTTTGATCAACAGCTTACCGATGATGTCATCGTCTCGCCGCCTCAAATGCGTATTGCATCGAAGGCGCGTCAAGTAATACGAGTGGCGCGCATCGTGCCAGCAACGTCCGGTGTACAAATGACGTATCGACTTTTGGTGCGTGAGGTGCTAATTTCTGGGCCACTTAAGCCGGGATTCAACGTCAATCTGGCACTGGCCTTTTCCCTTCCTATTTTCATCACGCCAGCAGGCTTTAGTCATAACGTGAGCTGCAAGCTAATTGCTGCTCCGGTGTCCATGACTGCCACGCCCGCCGCTCCTTTGTCTGTATCGGCGAATGGAAGCTCGGTCGAGCTCCAGCCAGCGTTTTTGGCGCGCTGTGATAACTCAGGCAGCGCTCATGCTCTTATTACATCCATTAAGTTTTTTGACTCATCGGGTGAGGTGGCAAGCTCAAATCAGCCGGGTTACACGCTGGTCAATTCTGGTCGCCCGTTCCCGATCTTCAAAACAAGCGAAGCCCAAGCCTTGCCGCGAGGCAGTCTTCGCATGGTGATTAGCCTTGACGACAATACCCAGCAAACCGTCAACGTGACTTTGCCTCAGTAACGGGCGGCTATGTATATGAAGGCTGCTCATAGTTTGCATTCGACTTACCTTGTTTTGCGTGCCGTGGCATTCGCTGCATTCTGCAGCGTGGCTGGTGTGGCCACGAAGGCGCAGACCGCGCCGGCTTCGACCCCGGCTGTGGCCACAGCGCTTACGCCTGTTGCCGTGAAAGACAAGTTTTTGCCGCTTGAAGTCATCGTCAATGGCGATTGGGGCGGCACATGGGTGTTGATTGAGCGCAATGGCATTCTGAATGCGCCCAAAGAAGCATTCGCTGAATGGCGCGTTGGCTTACGCGAAGGCGTGGAGGGCTTTGATCATCAAGATCAGAAATTTTTCCCTCTTTCGGCTGTACCTGGCTTTTCTGCTCAAATTAACGTGCAGCGACAAATCTTAGAGCTTACCTTTGCTGCCACTGCGTTTTCTGCCTACGCCCGCTCAGCTGAGGCGTATGCGCGCGCACCGCTCAGCCCGGTTCTACCTAGCGTGTATTTGAATTACGACATCAGCCACACTCACAACAATGTAAAGAATGGCGCGAGCAGCTCGCAAACTGGCGCGCTCACCGAGCTAGGTATTTCGCTCGGTGCAGGCGTACTCACGACCACGGGCGTTGCTCGCAATCTCACGGCGAGCGGCTCTTTTGCAAGCCCCAGAGAGCTTGTGCGTCTTGAGAGCACGTACACCTATGATTTTCTAGAGAGCAACCACACCTTGCGTGTAGGCGACAGCACGACGCGCGCCGGTTCGCTGGGGCGCAGCGTGTATTTCGGCGGTGTCCAATTTGGCTCGAATTTTGGCCTCATGCCGGGCTTCATCGGGCAGCCTAAGCCCAGCGTTTCTGGCGTATCGTCTGCGCCATCCACTGTGGAGCTGTATGTCAATGATGTGCTGCGGCAAACATCGCAGGTGCCGACGGGCCCTTTTACTTTAGGAAATTTGCCGCAGCTCAATGGTGGCGCACAAACCCGCCTTGTGGTGCGCGATTTGCTGGGGCGCGAGACTGTGCTTCAGCAATCTGTGTTTTCCAGCCCTTCATTACTGGCGGCAGATCTAAATGATTGGAGCGTGGAGCTTGGAGCCCTGCGACAAACCTATTCGCAAAGGAGCAATGATTATGGCGATCCGTTTGTCAGCGGCTTGTGGCGGCGCGGCATCACGGACAGTATCACTGGCGAAGGGCGCATTGAGCTGACCGACGACATCAAGGCAGTGGGCTTTGGCGTGATCGCAGCATTGCCTGCAGATCTGCTTGGGCGCTTTGCATTGATTGGCAGCAATTCGCGCTTGGGCACGGGCCATACGCGCGGGCTGCAAACTTTGCTCGGGCTTGAATACTTTGGCAACAGGTGGTCTAGCGGCATGCAGATCACGGCGGCGAGCGAGCATTTCCGCCAACTTGGCTTAGACCTTGCTACCAAGCCAGATAAGTATCAGGCCTTTGCAAATATCAATTACGCGATGCCTGATGGTCAATCTTCATGGGGCTTGTCGCTGGCCGCCATCAGCCGCTACGATTTGGCCAATGCCGGCAACAATGTGACCACGTTGTCGGCAAACTATAGCCACCGCGTGGGCGAGCGTGGCCGCTTGAGCTACAGCTTGAATCGCTCTAATGCGGGTGGAATCAGCGGCGGCGGCGGGAGCACCAGCATCGGCATCGCGCTTTCCATCCCGCTTGAAAAAGATATTCAGTGGAGTACGGGGCTCAATCTTCGCAAGCGCGATAGTGATATCTACACCAGCGCGCAATACAACCCGCTTGATGATGGCCGATGGGGCTGGCGCGTGTTGGGCGGAAAGCGAGAGGCAGAAGAAGGTGCTTATGCAGAAGCTGGCGTGTATTACCCCGGCCAGTTTGGGCGCTTCAGCGCGGATGTGAGCGTACGCGAGAAGCAGCTCAATACCCGGTTGGGCTTGGCCGGTGCGGTCACTGTGGTGGGCGGAAGTATTCATGCTAGCCAGCGCATTAACAATAGCTTTGCCTTAGTTGAAGTGACGGGTTATCCGGATGTACCGGTGATCGTAGGCGGCCAGCGCAGAGGTAAAACAGATGCCAATGGTCAACTGCTCGTGCCTTGGCTTGCGCCTTATCAAATCAACAGCATTCAGCTTGATCCTGATGCTTTGCCGATCAGCGCCGAGCTCGATTCGATTGAAGCGCCCGTTGTGCCCGCATGGCGCAGCGCCGCGTTGGCTAAATTTGCGGTGCGCGGCGGCAGGGCTGCTGTGATCACGATCAAACTCGATGACAGCAGTGATGCGCCGGTGGGTTCGGTACTGCGGATTGATAACGACAGTCAAGATTTTTATGTAGCCAATCGCGGATTGGGGTATGTCACCGGCTTATCTGATAAGGTAAATATGATCACCCTGACTTGGAATGGCCAAAAGTGCCGGTTTGAAGTCACTTTGCCCACAGTCAGTAAAGACGATATCGCCAAGGCCGGGCCTGTGGTCTGCAAAGGAGTATCGAAATGAGCAACACGTCACTTGGTTTGCGTACTCGGCAGTTGACTGCTTTTTTGATTATGCTGTTGTTGGCCTGTGTAGCGAACGGCACTTATGCTGCCGTAACTTGTACGCCGATATCCAATAGCAACGCATATTTCACATATATCTCAGGCACTAATGCGTCAAGCGCAGCCAACGTCGTTCAAAACACGGTTTCATTCTCTTGCACGCGAACAGGAAGTTTATCGCCAGCGTCGGTTTTCTTTGGAGTGACGAACGGGTCAAACGGTGGCGGCAGCAATCGTGCGGCATTCGGCACGCCAGTTTCTTATGTCAACTACGACACATTTAAAGATGCCGGTTGCACACAGGTTTTGAACGACGCTGCTGGCATGATGGGCGCGGACAGGATTAGTATTCCATTAACTGCTGCGTTAACCGTGGCGCAACCAATTAGCGTTGTGTTTTATACGTGTATCAACTCAGCCCAAAACGTGACTTCGTCTCCTGCTGGTGTGTACACGGATTCGTCAAATATGAATTTACGATACAACAGCGGCGGAGGCGCCGGTGATCGAATAGCGCAATTGATTGTGAATATCAACGTTAGGGGCGTTTGTAGCATCACAAACTTGCCAGCTTCCAATACGATCAATTTGACTTATCAAGCCTTCCAAAACACCGCAGCTTTTGCATTCACACAATTTAATGCCAACTGTACTAATTTACTGCAATACACCATGGAAGTGAGCCCAACAGCGGGCGTTGTGGGTGGCTTAAATTACCAACTCGGTTTGTCAACTGGCTCGCAAGGCAGCGCTGGAAGCATCGGCCCAACTTCGCTGCCCGATGTGGGTGGCGCGCTAGGCACGAAAGTGCATTTCATCAACGCCTCAATGCAGGCTGGCCAAGCCGGTCAGATCGGTGGGCCAACAAGCAACGGCCACACACTCACTATCACCTACTGATTATTTGCTACTATTTATATAGCAAACTGCGTATATTCTATGCCGGCTAACTGCCGATTTCTCTTCAAAAACCTTGGTTTGCAGTGATTCCGAGCTTCGCGAGTAGCGCATTGATCATGGCTTCGTCTTGCGCTCGTGTGGCACTGTGATACGCCTCAAAATGGTCGTGCATGCTGTAAGCCAAGCCGTAGATCGTGTCTAAATTTGTTGTGTTGATTTTGTTGCTCATGATGTCGATGAGCTGCGTTTTGTCTGCGGCGGAAAAGGCGGGGTTGTTGTCTAGCGCATCGGTTTGCAGGAGGAGGCTCATGCGAAAACCATTGCCGGCGAGTTTTGCAAAAAGGCTTTCTGCTTGCGCTTTAAGAGCGGCATCAAATTTGATGTTGCGATCTTCATTCCATTTGATTTGGGTGCGGCCATAGCCTGTGGCGTAGCTGTAGTTGGCCAAAAAGCGCACGCGATCGGGCTGCGCAGTAGCGGCGTTGTTGGCACGCTTCATGTTGGCTTCTTGCAAGCTGCCTTTGGTCACTAATCGCATTAGGGCGCTGAAATGCATGTGGTTGAACATGCGCTCATCCGCCAATGTGCCCACCATGTATTCGCCGGAGAGTGTGGCGTTGCTCTTGTGAATGCGCGAGAAGCTGGGATCAAGCGTGAAGCCAATCCAAAACCAAGCTTTGCGCAGTGCAGTTTGCTCGGTGCCGGCGCTGCGCAGAGAATCGATACTGTCTTGCGCAAATACGGGGTAGCCCAAAGCGGCGAGATTGCCTTTGAAGCTGCCTTGCGTGCCCGTGCTCTCGAGCATGACGCGGCCTCTGTCGCCGATTTCCCACATATCGGCGGGGAGCAAGGCTGAGACGGGGCTGGTAACGGTGGAATTGTCGAGATAGGAGAAGGCGACGGAGCCTTTGAGAAAATCATCGAGCTTGCCTGTGGCTTGCATGCGCAGCATGTGCTGGCCTTTGAGCGCAGTTAAAAATTTGTGTTTGTTGAAATCATCAGTCGCTTCGCATTTGAGGCCGGTATTCGTGATTGAGTTGCCCAATGTGCAATCGCCCAGCGTGGGCAGTTGCGTCATGCTGCGGGCGGCGGAATACATGCGCCAAAAGTTGTTGGTGCTCGGGTTTTGCAAATAGGACTCTTGCAAAGCTTGCCATTCGATCTTGCGCTCTGGCTTGGCATCGTGAGCAATGTCGGCAATCCAATCGTTGAATGTGCCCTCAGGTTTGCCATGATGGAGATCTGCCGACCACAGCGGATAGGCGATGCCGGTGGGCAGGTTGCGCAGATTGAGCATGAGCGGATTTGCGCCGCCTGCATTGCTGCCCGCAGCTAAATCGAGCAGCTCTTTTTGGGCTCGCTTGGCTTGCACTAGCGTTGTGATTCGCTCGCCAAAGAGCGTGGGCAGGAGCGGCTGAAGTTGCTCAGCAAAGGCTACATCGCGTTTGACGTTTACGACCAGCTCCTCGGGCTGCGAACTTGCTGTGAGGTCGGGCAATAGCACATTGCCGCCGGGCTGGAAAGGGCGAAATTGCCGTGCATTCGTCGCGGGCATTGAAAAATCTGCACGCATTTTGCGAACCGCTTGCACAAGCGCTTGGGCTTGGCTTTGCGTGGCGCCATCGGCTGTGGCGCGGCGCGTTAAATCTGCGTCTGTAGAGCCGATGCGCGCCAGATCAAAGAAATCGGCGCCATGGCAGCCGGCGCATGAGCCCTTGGGATGCTGCTGCAAATTGTCGTTGCGCCACAGGCGCATGGCGATGTCTTTGGCTTGGGCGTCGGTGAGAGCGGTGTCAACAGTGGGGGCGGGGATGTTGGTGCCGGTGTTGATCGGCGCGGCTGTGGTGTTGTTATTGTTGGCAGCCGCTGTGCCACCGCCACCGCCACCGCCACCGCCACCGCAGGATTGCACCAGGAGCGTGGTGGCAAGTGCGGTAAGGAGGGTTGCCGTGCGGAGACGGCAAAAAGGAAAGGCTCGGCGTTGTTGGTTCATGATCTAAAAGCTGTCTAAGACAAATGTAAGTAGGAGTTTATGGGTATTTTTTTAGCCCCTAAACCGTTCATCCCCGTTTGATGGGGCTTTGTCGGCTTGCGCCTTGGGCTGGAAGACATGTTGTGCGGCGAGCTGCACTTGGCGTCGCAGCCAAGTGTGTGCAGCTTGCGGCGATTGCCTGCTGTGCCAGAGGCTATCCACATGCACCACGGGCATGGCAAAGGGAAGCTCGCGGATCACGAGATCATGGGCGCTGTCGGCCACGCTCACAAAATGGCGGGGCAGTACGGTGAGCAAATCAGAGCGCGCCACCACGCGGCCGGCGGTGAAGAATTGGTTGACGGTGAGCACAATGCGCCTACTGCGAGACAGCCCGGCCAGCGCTTCATCGACAAAGCCAAAAGGCCTGCCCGAGAAGCTGACCAGCAGATGATGCGCGGCGCAAAATTGATCGAGGCTAAGCACGCGTTTTTTGGCCAGCGGATGGCCGCTGCGCATGACGCAAACATAATCCCCGTCGTACAAGCGATCATGGGAAAAATCGGCGGCTTGGCCAGCCATTGCTTTGCCGGCTTGGGTTTGCGCAGTGATATCGGCAAGCACTGCGGGGAAATGGCCCACCGCGAGATGAATCTCTTCGCTTGCAAGCAGGCGGCGCGGATCGCGCGTGACCAGCGGCAGCACGCGCATAGAAATGCCGGGTGCGCTTGCCTCAATGGTCTCCACCAAGCTGGGCATGAGCTCGGCGGCGGTGGCATCTGCCATGGCGAGGATGAAGGTGGCGTCTGACGTGGCGGGATCAAATCCGCCAGGGCTCAAAGTGTGCTCCAAGCTTTGCAATGCGCTGCGCACCGCCGGCCAGATCAGGAGCGCGCGCGGCGTGGGCTCCACTCCAAAGCCAGAGCGCTGCACCAGCTCATCGCCTAAGGTGCTGCGCAGCCGTTTCATGGCATTGCTGACTGCGGGCTGCGTCATGGAGAGCTGCTGCGCGGCGCGGGTGAGGCTGCGCTCGGTGAGCACGGTATCCAAGATGCGCAGCAGATTCAGATCTAGCGTGCGGAAGTTAAGAGCGTGAGGATTTGGAGCGTGGATGGGCATGGCAGACTGACTTTACTATCATTTTCGTGAATGGTATTTATCACAAATATAAAGTAGACATGAATACTCGTTAACCCTTATATTGGTGGTTGTTTCCAGCCATGGTGACTGGAAAGTTTTCAAAGAGGTTGTGCCATGAGTAAATTCGTTCATATTGATTACCCGGCGTCGCATGCGGGTGTGGAGCGTGTGGAGAACGCAGTTTCGTTTTTTAAAGGTCGCAAGGCAAAGTTTGACGGATCGCGCATGTTGGCGGCGATGCTGGTTACCGCTTTGGTGGCGGCGCTGCTGGTGGTGGCGAACCAAGTGATTGAGACGATCACTGATGGGCATCTTTTTGCCGCTTGGATTGGCCTGTGGGCGCTCGGCTTTGCAGCGATGGCGCTGCTGATGGATCCTGCGCTGGGCTTGGTGCGTCAGTTGAGGAGCGGCTTGGCTCAATGGGCCTTGGCGCGGCGCACAACGCAGCAAGATGCCGCGTTTTGGGCACTTGCAGCCAGCGATCATCGCGTGATGGCAGATATTCGCTCTGCGGCTTCGTTTTCTAACTAAGTTTGTGGTGAGAATAGCATATTGCCGGTGTGTTTGCTGCGTAGCGTGCTATTAAAATAGTAGCGTTTTTTCGGAATATTCGTCTTGTAGAGCGGCTGCAAATGTGAGACGCGGCGCTTGGGGTATCCCCCGCCGCTCGTGTCCTCCGCCTTCGGCTCCCCCTTGACCTCGCTGCGGGAGATACCCCAACCGCCGCGCCTCACACTTGTGGCCTGTTCGCCGCTCTTATGGTTCTCTCGCGCCGACAATAACTGCGCGCAATATATTCGCTGGTTATTGATTCGGCACGATGAAATATGAACCGTTCACCCTGAGCTTGTCGAAGGATTTCGACACGCTCAACCCGAACGGACGTTAAAACTTAAAGAGGCCGGAGCAATAGGGGTGAGAACTCCCTTCGCTAACCCCGGCCTGAACTCTTCGGCTGTGATTGGGCTGTCTCCCGTAGCTACCGTATTGGGGGAGCGCCAGCCGAAGGCCAGCGCGGAGGACATGAGCGCAGGGGGATAGCCCAAGCGCAGGCGGAGAGTTCGGGCCACTGCACGCTAGCTCGCCCAAATCTGCTTTCGTGTGGCGCGAGAGTACAAACAAATCATGCTAAACACGCAGAGCGAGCATTTTTAGGGACGAAAACAGCCGTTAGCCGGCATAGGACCTACGCGGAGTGCTCACCTTTTGATAGTAATAACGGATGGCACAATAAAAGCACAAAAACCACCTGTTTTGACTCAGGTAACATCGCAGATGGCCTCTGGAGCTCTGCGCTCACAAGCTCTCTAAAAACAATGGTTTCACAGGTTCCCCGTGCGTCTTAATTCGATCAAGTTATCCGGCTTCAAATCATTTGCTGAGCCCACCAATTTTCTGCTCCCCGGCCAGCTCGTGGGCGTGGTGGGCCCGAACGGGTGCGGCAAATCCAACATCATGGATGCGGTGCGCTGGGTGTTGGGCGAGAGCCGGGCTTCTGAGCTGCGCGGCGAATCGATGCAGGATGTGATTTTTAATGGCACAACTTCGCGCAAGGCATCAAGCCGCGCCAGCGTGGAATTGCTGTTTGACAATGCTGATCACCGCGCCGGCGGGCAATGGGGGCAGTTTTTAGAAATTGCTGTTAAGCGCGTGCTCACGCGCGATGGCACGAGCAGCTACTACATTAACAATCAGCCCGTGCGCCGCCGCGATGTGCAAGATGTGTTTTTGGGCACGGGTTTGGGCCCGCGTGCTTACGCCATCATCGGCCAAGGCACGATCAGCCGCATCATCGAATCGCGCCCGGAAGAGCTACGCCTCTTTTTAGAAGAGGCCGCTGGTGTGTCGAAATACAAAGAGCGCCGCAGAGAAACCGAAAACCGGCTCACCGATACGCGCGAGAACATGACGCGTGTGGAAGATATTTTGCGCGAGCTGAACGCGAATTTAGAGAAGCTTGAAAAGCAAGCCGAGGTAGCGCAGAAATACAAATCGCTGCAAGATGGCATCAGCCTCAAACAGCAGCAATTGTGGTTTTTAAAGCGTGCTGACTCTGAGGCCGAGCAAACCAAGCTCAAGGCGGATCAAGAGACGGCAGTCAACGCACTCGAATCGCGCATTGCCGATTTGCGCAAGATTGAGAGCGAGCTGGAGACGGTGCGCCAAGCGCATTACGCTGCTGGCGATGGCGTAAACCAAGCGCAGGGCTTGCTGTATGAGGCCAGCGCCGATGTGGGCAAGCTCGAAGCGGAGATTCGCTTCGTGGTGGAGGGGCGCCAGCGCATTGAAGCGCGATTGACGCAGATCAAAGAGCAATCGCTGATGTGGGCCACGCGCAAAGATGAATCTGCGGCGGAGATCGATGCGCTGGGCGCGCAAGCGGCGGAAAGTGACGAAAAATCTACGCTGCTTGCTGCGCAATTTGAAGAGCAGGGCAACCGCTTGCCTGACCTCGAAGAAGCTTTGCGCGGCGCGCAGAGCAAAGCCAATGAGCAGCGGAGCGCGGTGGGCCAAGTGCAGCAACAAATTCAAGTGTTGGCTGCGGATCAGCGCAATATTGAAGAGCAATCGAGGAGCCTGACGCTCAGGAGCGAGAGGCTGCGAGCGGATAAAAATGCGCTCGCTTCGCCTGATGAGCAGCGGCTGGTGAATTTGACGTCTCAATTGGCCACTGCTGTTGAGAACAAAGATGTTGCCCAGGCTCGCCTGCACGAATTGCAAGAGAGCCTTCCTCAACTCGATGAAGCTCGCCGCCTAAGGCAAACGGCTTTGAATCAAGAGTCTGCAAAGAACGCTGATTTGTCTGCCCGATCAGAAGCGCTCAAAGCATTGCAAGACAAAGTGAAGACGGATGGCAAGCTGAAACCTTGGCTGCAAAAGCATGGCCTCGATTCGCTGGCAGCGCTGTGGACGAAGCTGCACATCGAGCAAGGCTGGGAGCAAGCACTCGAGGCCGCATTGCGCGAGCGCATGATGAGCTTGGAAGTGGGCAAGCTGGAGCTGGTGCGCGCGTTTGCGCAAGATGCGCCGCCTGCCAAGCTCGCGTTTTATTCTGCGCCGCAAGCTGCTGCGCCTTCGAGTGCATCAAGCCTGCCGAAACTGGTGGATTTGCTGCGCGTCAACGATGCGGGCTTGAAGGCTTTGCTCAGCAATTGGCTGCATGGCTGCTACACGGCGCAGAGCATAGAAGATGCGCTGGCCGCTCGTGAGAAGCTGCAAGCTGGCGAGGTGATTTACGTCAAAAGCGGCCACTGCGTGAGTCCATACAGCGTGAGTTTTTATGCACAGGATTCTGAGCAAGCCGGCTTGCTCGCGCGCGCGCAAGAGATTGAAAATATTGACAAGCAATTGAAGGCGCAGGCCTTTATCGTTGAAGAAAGCCGCAATGCGCAGCTTAAAGCAGAAAGCGCATACAACGATTCATCTTCGCGTCTGCAAGTAGCCCGACGTGAAGCGCAAGACGGGATTCAAAAAGCGCATGAGTTGCAGGTGGAAACACTGCGGCTCACGCAATTGGCCGAGCAAACGCGAGCGCGAGCGCAGCAGTTGTCTGGCGATTTGCAAGAAGTCGACGATCAGCTGCAAGATTTGGCGGAGCGCAAAGCTGCCGCTGAGGCAAAATTTGAAGAGCTGGATATGCAGCTTGCTGACAGCCAAGAGCGGCATGCGCAGCTCGATGAACGTGTGATTGAATCGGAGCGCAAATTAGCCGAATCACGCGAGCAAATTCGCGGCTTGGAGCGCCAATCGCAAGAAGCCACGTTTGCGCTGCGCACTTTGGAAGCGCGGAAATCTGAATTGGCGCGTTCCATCGAAACGGCGGTGCAACAAGGCGCATCGTTGCTCCAAGAAAACGGCCGTGCTGGCGAAGAATTGCAGCGCTTATCGGATGTAGCCGCCACAGCAGGGCTGCAAAGCGCACTGGCAGTCAAGATGCAGCGCGAGCAGAGCCTGGGCGCCAAGCGCAGCGAATATGACGATCTCACCAACAAGCTCAGAGGATCTGATGAGCAGCGCTTAAAGCTCGAGCGCGAGCTCGATCCGCTACGCCAGCGCATCACGGATTTCCAGCTCAAAGAGCAAGCCGCGCGCATTGGTTTGGAAACCTACACACAGCATCTCACGCAAGCCAATGCCGATATGGCGCTGCTTGCCAAGAGCATCACCGAGGGCAATGTGAAGCTCAGTGGCTTGCAAGGCAGCATTGATCAATTCCAGCGCGATGTGAATGCTCTCGGTGCAGTGAATTTGGCGGCATTGGAAGAACTCACTGCATCAAAGGAGCGCAAGACTTTCCTCGACGCGCAAATGGCCGATTTAACGGAAGCGATCAACACCTTGCAAGATGCCATCGTGAAGATCGACGGCGAGACACGCGAGCTCTTACAAGGCACGTTTAACACCGTCAATGAGCATTTCGGAAAAATGTTTCCCGAACTGTTTGGCGGCGGCAATGCCAAGCTCATGATGACGGGCGACGAGATTTTGGATTCGGGCGTGCAGGTGATGGCGCAACCGCCGGGCAAGAAAAATCAAACGATTCATTTGCTCTCGGGTGGCGAGAAAGCGCTCACGGCCATTGCTCTCGTGTTTGCGATCTTTATGCTCAACCCCGCGCCCTTTTGCTTGCTCGATGAGGTGGATGCGCCGCTGGACGATGCGAATACCGAGCGCTATTCAAAACTGGTGGCGAGCATGAGTAAAAAAGGCACGCAATTCCTATTCATCAGCCACAACAAAATCGCCATGGAAATGGCAGAGCAATTGATCGGCGTGACGATGCAAGAGCAGGGCGTCTCGCGCATTGTGGCTGTGGACATGGAAGCGGCTACTAAGATGGTGGAGACGGTGTGAAAGCGCAACGTAGAGCCGCCGTGCCTACGCGCGCGCAGCTGCTCGGGGTGCAGCGCCAGCGCGGAGCGCAGAGCGTGGGGACACCATGTCTAATTTAACCATCGGCCTCGCAATGCTCGGCGGCTTGGTGCTTGCCGGCGTGGTGGCGCACAGCGCTTGGAGCACCCGACGCAATGCGCCGCGCGTGGCGCAGCCCGAGGCCGAGCCTATCGCACCGGTATCAGCAGATCGCTCCGAGCCCGGCTTTGATGCTGAAGGCTTTGAAAAGCCATTGGCGTCAACGCTCAGCAATGATTTTGAATCCAACCTGATGCCGCTCGGCGCCAATTGGGTGGTCGACAAAAAGCCCGCGCTCGATGCACTGATTGACGCGACTGCAAAAATCTCCGTGGATGAAGCGATCTCAGGGGACGCCGCATTGGCCGCGCTGCCCGCCACGCGCCGCGTCGGCAGCAAAACCTTCGCTATCGAGGGCCGCAATCAAAATGGCGAATGGGAAACGCCTCGCGCAGGCGAGCGCTACGACGCCTTCCAAGCGGGCGTGCAACTGGCCAGCCGCACAGGCGCATTGAATGAAATCGAATTCTCTGAATTTGTGCAGAAAGTGCAAGCCTTTGCTGATGTGATTGGTGGGGTAGCTGAGCTGCCTGAGATGAATGATGAAGTGTTGCGCGGGCGCGAGCTTGATCAATTTGCCAGCAGCCATGATGCGCAATTGGGCTTTACCTTGCGCGCGAAAAATGTGGCTTGGAGCGCCGGTTATGCGCAGCAGCACGCGGCGCGGCAGGGCTTTGTGGCTGGCTCCATGCCGGGGCGCATGGTGCTGCCTGCATCTGTGCATGGCATGCCGCCGATTCTTGTCCTTCATTTTGATACCCAAGCCGCCCTGTCTGATGATCCCGAACAATCGGCGCTGCGCAGTGTGGATTTGGCACTCGATGTGCCGCAAGTTGATCGCGCTGAGCAGCCTTATCCGCGCCTCAGAGATGTGGCTATTTGCCTCGCCGCTTCAATGGATGGCACGATCACAGACGCGCAGGGCCGCATGATCACGCGCGATGCGATGGATGCGATTGGCGCGGATTTAGAGCATTTGTATGACATGCTCGAATCGCGTGATCTGGCCGCAGGCTCGGCTCAGGCGCGGCGCTTGTTCAGCTAAAGTTTAATTCGCTTTTTGCATCGTTTCGATGGCTACTCTTAACCTGTTTTTAGATGGAAATACGCCTGTAGCCGGCATGAAACATGCGCAGAGTGCTATGAAATCTATAGTAATATCAAATGATGCCTCTGCATCGCCCATCGAGCGGCGCGATGCCATGCATGCTTTTTTGCATCATCATGCGCACCAGTATTACGTGCTCGATGCGCCGCAAATTCCCGATGCCGAATATGATCGCGTGTTTCAACTTTTGCAGGCGCTTGAAGCTGAGTATCCCAATTTGTTAACGCAGGATTCACCCACGCAGCGTGTAATTGGCGCGGTGATGGATGGGCTGGCCTCGGTGCGCCACGCCATTCCCATGCTCTCGATTCGCACCGAGACGGATACCGAAGCCAGCGGAGCGGAGGCCTTTGATGCACGCATCCGCAAAGAGCTTGAGCTCTCCGTTGATGCGCCACCCGTCGAATATGTGGCCGAGCTGAAATTCGATGGCCTTGCCATGAGCCTGCGGTATGAAAACCGCATCCTCGTGCAAGCTGCCACGCGCGGCGATGGGGAGAGCGGAGAAGATGTAACGCACAACATCCGCACGATCCATCAGATCCCACTCAAGCTGCCGCAAGATGCGCCGCCCTTACTCGAAGTGCGTGGCGAGGTGTATATGCGCCGTGATGAATTTGAGGCGATGAATGAGCGGCAGAGGGAAAAGATTGCAGCGGGCATGAAGGGCGAGAAAACCTTTGTGAACCCGCGCAATGCGGCGGCCGGTGCGGTGAGGCAGCTAGATTCAAAAATTGCCGCGCAACGCCCTTTGAGTTTCTTTGCTTACGGCTTGGGCGAGGTCACGCCAGCAAACGAAGGTGGCCCGGTGTTTGAAACGCATTGGCAAGCCCTGCAAACCCTAAAATTATGGGGTTTTCCGGTCTCCGCCGGCACAGAACGTGCGCGAGGCGCTATTGAATTGATAGCATATCACCAGCGCATTGCCTCTCGCAGAGATGCTTTGCCTTTCGATATTGATGGCGTGGTCTACAAAGTGAGTAGCTTCGCTCTGCAAAAGCGCCTAGGCTTCGTGACGCGCGAGCCGCGCTGGGCTGTGGCGCATAAGTATCCTGCGCAAGAGCAAATAACGACCGTCTTGGCCATTGATATTCAAGTCGGCCGCACCGGCAAGCTAACGCCCGTCGCAAAACTCGCTCCCGTTTTCGTGGGCGGCGTCACCGTGACAAATGCCACGCTGCATAACGAAGGCGAAGCGCAGCGCAAAGATGTGAGGGTGGGCGATACGGTGATTGTGCGCAGAGCAGGCGATGTGATTCCAGAAGTCGTCGGTGTAGTGCCTCATCCCGTTCGGCCTGAACCCTTCGACAAGCTCAGGACAAGCCTTGCCCCAGGCTTGACCCAAGAATCCATCAATGTCAATCGGATGCAGCAGGAGCGTGGCGAAGTTTTAGACATCTACAAACGTCTTGGCGGTGTCTGCCCCGAATGCCAAAGCGCCATTGCCAAGGAAGACGATGAGGCCGACTGGCGCTGCACAGGCGGCCTGTTTTGCCCCGCTCAGCGCAAGCAAGCTATTCTCCATTTTGCGCAGCGAAGAGCATTAGATATTGAAGGCTTGGGCGATAAATTAGTTGATCAATTGGTCGACGCAGGCGTGATCAAAACCTTGCCAGATTTGTATCGACTAGGCTTGACGTCTCTTTCTGCATTGGATCGCATGGCAGATAAATCTGCTCTGAACGTATTGGCCGCGCTGGAGAAATCCAAGCAAACCACGTTCCCGCGTTTCCTCTATGGCTTAGGCATCCGGCACATTGGCGAGGCCACAGCAAAAGAGCTGGCCAAGCATTTTGGCAGTCTTGATGCGGTGATGGATGCCACACAGGCGCAGTTGCTCGAAGTGGCTGATGTAGGCCCGATCGTGGCTCATAGCGTGCACACTTTCTTCGCGCAGCCTCACAACAGAGAAGTGATGGAGCAGCTTCGCGCCGTGGGCATCTCTTGGGAAGAGGGCAAGGGAGCAGAGCGCGCTGCGCAAACACTCGCTGGCAAAACCTTTGTACTCACCGGCACATTTCCCACGCTCAGCCGTGACGAGGCCAAAGATAGGCTGGAGGCTGCAGGTGCAAAAGTTTCAGGCTCTGTGAGCAAGAAGACGAGCTACGTCGTGGCCGGAGCCGATGCGGGGAGCAAGCTGGACAAAGCCAAAGAGCTGGGCGTAGCGGTGATAGATGAGACGGCGATGTTGGCGCTGCTGGCTTGACGCTATGTTTTAAATAGCAAACTATTGAGCTTACATGCCGGCAATATGCCGAAAACGATCTAAATCAAGCTGAAATACCCACCGCGATCTGTGCCAACAATGCGGTCACTCGCGCATCCTCGCCCACGGTCGAAATAATTTCAAACTCAACATCAGGATGCGCGGCGCGAAGCGCGATGGCGAGCTCTGGCAAATCTTCCCGCGCATGTTTGCCCATGCCTAAAAACATCGGCACAATGCGTATTTTTAAGTGATTTTGGCTGGTAGCCGGCATAGAATATGCGTGAGATGCTATTGAATCAGTAGCGTACGTTAATTGCGCGATCATCAGCGCAGCAGCATCCGGCAGGCTCGGCTCGCAGAGCTCCAAGTAGGCGCAGGCCACGCTTTGCTGAGGATGATCTGCGCGAATGCGCGCTGCCACAGCTTCAATGGGGCCGCGCCACAGCGGATCGCGTGAGCCATGCGCAAACACGATGATGCCGTCTGGACAGGAGGTTGTCATTGCAGGATCGCCATTATTGTCTGAGCACCAGCCAAGTAAATGCGCTAAGCGAGGCCAGCGAATAGATCAGGCCGGGCAGGGCGGCGGTGATCCAGGGCTCCCAATCGCGCAGGTTGCCGATGTAGCCAAACACGTTGTTGAGCAAAAAGAAGCTGATGCCGATCATCACGCCTGCAAACACATAGCCGCTGATCGAGCCGCTTCTGAAATGCAAATAGGCAAAAGGCAAAGCCAGCACCACCATCACCAAACAGCTGAGCGGATAAAACACCTTGCGCCAAAACTCAATCTCAAAGCGCTGCGAGGTTTGACCATTGGCTTGTAAATGCCGAATGTAGTGAAACAGATCAAGTGTGCCCATGCGGTCGGGCCTGAGCAATGCCACAGAGACCATTTCTGCGCTGATGCCGGTCGGCCAGCGCCATTCGGGCAGCAAGGCGCTGCGCTCCACGCGCACGCTGCCCGGCGCAGGCGGCAACTTAAACGAAGGCAAGGTAGCGGTTGGCGCATTGGATTGAGGCAAAAAGAATTCTTGGCGCTGCACGCTTTGGAGCACCCAAGCATCATCTTCAAACTGCCCCTGCGCTGCTTGCACGCTGGCCACGATCTGGCCTTTTGAGTTGAATTCATAAATCTTCACATCACGCATGCCGCCATCGCTGGTCAGCGCACCCACATTGACCGCGTAGCTTGAAAACGGCTGGCGGTCTTTGAGCCAAGCGCCGGTCAGCCCCGAGCTGATTTGCCCGGTAAATTTAGATTTGAGCAACTGGGCGGCGCGTGTGGCCTGCGGCACGATGTAATCGCCAAACGCGAAAGTGAGCAAAGTAAAGGCCAAGCCCATCCAAAGCAGCGTTTTCAGCGCGCGCCAAGGCCCCATGCCGCTGGTGCGCAAAATCGTGAATTCAGAGCTTTGCGCCAAGCGCGCCATCACAAAAATCGTACCAATCAGCACGGCAATGGGCAGCAGCTCATACAAACGGCTGGGCACCCAGAGTAAGGTGTAAAGCCCGGCATGAACGAGGCGGTACGGGTTGGCCGCAGGCCCTTTGCCAATGTCACCCAGCTCTTCGACCAAATCAAAAAATGAAAACAGTGTGAGGAAGGCCAGCGCGACAAAGCCCACAGAGATCCAGATTTCACGGTGCAGCAGGCGGCGGATGGTTTGCATAATGATCTAGGCAGTAGCAATAGGGGCAGCACGGCGAGGCAAGAGCTGCCGCCAAGACCATTGGTTATGCCGAGCAGCCATCCAAACCAGCGTAAGTGCAAATACGCCGCCGTGCAGGGTAAGCATCCACGTGGTGAAATCGCTGCGGCCGCTGGCAATTCGCGAGAAGCCCACGTTGAGCATGTTGTAGTACACCACGAAGGTCAGCAGGGCAAACGCAAGGCCAAAGCCCCGACCTACGCGGGGATTAACTGCTGAGAGCAAGAGCGCCAGCAGCAGCAAATTAAATGCGGAAAGCGCCAAGCCCAGCCGCCAGCTCAGCTCGGCTAAATTGAGCGCTGTAGGCTTGGCCAGCAAATCCAGCGTGTCCAGTGATTTAGCGGGCGGCTCGCGCTGGGCGCCAAGTTTCGCCGCGCTGGCCAGCACCGAATACTCTTCAAACTCAATCACCTTGACTTGGCTGCCATCTTTGGTTTGCTCCATGCGCTGACCGTTTTGTAAAACGATGAACTGATCGTTGTTCACGCGATCAATATAGCCATTGCGCGCCGAGGTGATGAGCTGCTTGTTGCCATCCGTTTCTGAAACGAATATGTTGCGGGCTTGCCGGCTTTGCAGATGAGCTGTGGTTTGAGTGGTCGCAGGCGCAGATGAGGCTTTGCTGTCATCTCGATTCGTGGCTTCGACAAACACCACCCGCGAGCCAGAAGCGTTTTCCTGAAACTGCCCAATGGCAACGCGATCCAAATCACCGCGCTGCTCATACTGGTTGCGCAACTTATTGGTTTGCTGCGCCGTCCACGGCCACACCACCAAGGCCAGAGCCGCGATGGCCAGCACAATAGGCCAAGCAAAGCGCAGCACGGGGCTGATGAACCCTGTGAGTCCCTTGCCCGAGGCAAACCACACCGCCATTTCCGATTCGCGGTACATGCGCGAGAGCGTATTGGTGACGGCTATGAAGAGCGAAAGCGTCATGATGGTAGATAGATGCCCCAAGCCTGAATATCCCATCAGCATGATCACATCGCTTGGATTCACGCTGCCTTTGGCAGCAAGCCCGAGCGAGCGAATCAGCATCATGCTCATCACCACCGTGATCAAGACCACCAGCGTAGCCACAAAGCTGCGGGCGAGTTCTTGGCGGATGGAGGAATGGAATAACATCAGGGCTACTGAAAATGGGTGACACCCAAGCGTACATCGTTGAGAGCACATATTATGAACTTTGAGCTGAAGAATTTATCTTGGGACGTAGCCGAGAAAACGACTTGCGACGTCTTGATCTTGCTTGTTCCAGCAAGCGCCAAGCCCGACAAGCCAGAGAGCCAACCTAAGGTCAAGGTATCCAGCGGCTTATCGGCTTTGCAGCAGCTGATGCGAGTAGCTTTGGCGCAAGATGATTTAGACACTGCGACTGGCAAGCTGCTCAGTTGCTACCGTCCGGCGGGTATTGCAGCCCGACAGGTGATTTTGGTGGGCGCGGGCAAGGGCGGTGACAAAGATGTCTCGCGCGCTTGTGCAGCAGCATTCTCCGCTTGCAAAATCCCCAAATCTGCCAAATCAGCGCACGTGTTGCTTTGCTTGGCAGAGTTGCCAAAGGTCTCAGGATCAGCATTGCAAGCTGCCATGCAAGCGGCCGCAGCCTCCAGCTATGTTTACACGCACACCAAACCCAAAGCACTCTCTCGCAAGCTCAGCCGAGTGATCATCAATGTAGCCAGTGAAAAGGATGTCAAGCGCCTTGGCACCGATCTGCAGCAAGGTCATGCTTTGATCGCCGGCGTAGAGCTTGCCAAAGAATGGGGCAATCGCCCGGCCAATCACGCCACGCCCACGATGCTCGGCAAAGCCGCGCAAGCCATAGCCGCTGGCAAATCACCGGTGACGTGTGAAGTGCTCGGCCCCAAAGAGGTAGCGAAGCTCAAAATGGGCTCCTTCATGTCTGTGGCGCAAGGCTCGGACGAGCCGCTTCGCTTTATCGTGCTCAGATACCAAGGCGCAGCAAAGGCCGTGCAGCCCATCGTATTAGTGGGCAAAGGCATCACATTTGACACCGGCGGCATCTCGATCAAGCCTTCCGCCGAAATGGACGAGATGAAGTTTGACATGTGCGGCGCGGCCAGCGTGCTGGGCGTCTTCCAATCGCTGGCCATCCTCAAGCCCAAAATCAATGTGATCGGCCTGATTCCGAGTTGCGAAAATATGCCTTCGGGCCGTGCTGTCAAGCCTGGCGATGTGGTCACCAGCATGTGCGGGCAAACCATTGAAAATCTCAATACCGACGCCGAAGGGCGACTGATTTTGTGTGACGCGCTAACGTACGCCGAGCGCTTCAAACCAGCCGCAGTGCTAGACATCGCGACACTCACGGGCGCTTGCGTGGTGGCTTTAGGTGGCGTGCGCAGCGGATTGTTCAGTGCAGACGATGATTTAGCAGCTCAGATATTGCTCGCTGGTGAGGCATCCCTTGATCTTGTTTGGCGCATGCCGCTGGATGATGAGTACGCCGAAGGCCTCAAAACCAATTTTGCGGATGTGGCCAATGTCGCTGGGCGCATGGGCGGCGCGATCACTGCAGCGAAGTTTCTTCAGCGCTTTGCCGGCGCCTACCCATGGGCGCATTTGGATATTGCTGGCACAGCATGGAAGAGCGGCACTGCCAAAGGCTCAACCGGGCGGCCTGTGCCCTTGCTTATGCATTTTCTCTTGAATTTTAAGCAAAAACCGTCATTAGCCGGCAAGAAATCTACGTAGTATGCTACTAAATATATAGCATGACATCCGTTGCCTTTCACTTTAATGCCCCCGGCAAAATCGAATACGCCTGTCGCTTGTTGCGCAAAGCCGCAGCCAGTGGCAGCACCGTGGCTGTGTTGGGTGATCAAGCATCGCTGGCTAAGCTCGATGAGCAATTGTGGAGTTTTTCTGCACTCGATTTTGTGCCGCATGGCAGGTGGGACGGCCTCTCCCCGCTGCAGCGCGAGCACACACCCATTTGGCTGTGTGAATCGGCAAGCGAGGGCTTGGGCAGGCAGGTGCTGGTCAATCTCACGCAAACCGTGCCTGCGGGTGTAGAGCGCTTTGATCGGGTGATTGAAGTGGTCAGTCAAGGCGATACGGATCGCACCAGCGCCCGATTGCGTTGGAAGCAATACGCAAGCCAAGGCTATGAGATCGTGCGCCATGACCTTCAGTTAGCCTCTTAAATGACGATGCAAAGCGCCATGCAAAAATCTCCGCCCCGCTACGTGCCCACGCTGACCCAAGTCGTTGCAGCCAAGCCTGCCAGCGCTGCACCGGTGCTTGCTACACAAACTTTTGCTACACAAACTTTTGCAACTGATAAGGCATCGCTCGGCCAAGCCGCCGTGCCTTCACCCACTGCTGAAGATATGGCCCAGCAGTTGCGCCAGCAATTGCTGGTGCGCACCCGCCAGTACATGGATATTGAGCTCCAGCGCCGTATTCGTGAGACGGTCTCGCAGCTGGCCCTTGAGCACGCCCACAAGCTGTTTGAAGAAATCCAACCCAAGTTGGAGGCCAGCATCACCCAAGTGGTGGACGAGGCCGTGCAACAGGCGATCGCCCATGCCGCCAAGCATCCTGTTTCAAATGCCCCATGAATCACGTGAATACAGGCATGGTGAAACTACTGAGTTTTGGCTCATCAAAACGTAGACAAAGTCACAGTTTTTAGGGTATCTTCGGTGCTTCGCTCATTAACTTGGAGATCCGCTCGATGAAGCAAACCTTGAAACTGACGGCAGCCGCCGCCATCGCCCTCACTCTGATTGCCTGTGGCAAGAAAGAAGAAGCTGCCAAAGCGCCAGCCGCAGCTACCCCAGCAGCAGCTACACCAGCCGCTCCAGCCGGCGACATGACCGTCATCAAAATTGGTCACGTTGGCCCCGTCAGTGGCGCGATTGCCCACCTCGGCAAAGACAATGAGCTCGCTGC
>JAYUSD010000010.1:0-33388 GCA_043755865.1 Variovorax sp.
CCCACGTCGGATGGGCTACCACCCAAGACGCGTATAGGGTGCAGGAATTGAGCTCATTGATGCCGCATTAATAGCAGTTTGGGTGCTATTCTGGGCAGATGAAAAGACTCGGCCAAGCGCCCAATATTGCGATTGCACAGCTGTGGGTGGACATGCTTAAGACCCAAGGCATTGATGCAAATCTGCAGCGCTATTTTTTGAATGGGGCTGCTGGGGATTTGCCGCCAGATCAGTGTTTGCCGGAGATTTGGGTGCAGGACGATGCGCAGATTGATCGCGCGAAAGTCGCTTTTGCTGAGCTACAGCACATGCCGCAGCACAACTGGGTGTGCCAAGCGTGTGGCGAACATATTGAGGGTGGCTTTCAACAATGCTGGAATTGTGGTGCGGATATGCCGCAAAGCACTTTTAGCTAAGAAAAATGATCAAAATTACCTGATAGCCGGCATGAAATATACGCGGAGTGCTATCGAATAAATAGTGATTCAATAATCAAGCAGGCTCATCGCACAAACGATCTAGCTCAGCGCAAACATCGCGCATGCGGCCAGAGATCACGATGCGGCCATCTTGCGCGCGACGTGAGCGCAGGATTTGCTCGGCTGTCATGCGTGATTCTGTTTGATTCATTTGCCCCATCAAGCCGTGGCCCACAAGGCGGATGCCGCTTTCCCGGTTTAGGCGAATACCTGCAGGTTGGATCTTAGTTTGTGAACTGATTGCGCTTGCACGTTTTGCGCCAGACGGAAGTGCAGGCGCTTTCGCCAAGCGAGGCTGAGCGCGCAGCATGTTGCTAGAAAATGACGCCGCAACTGGAATGCGAGATACGACAGGTGGAGAGAAAAAATCCACCACGCCTTGCAGCGGCAAAAGCAGCTGGCTAAACAAATACGCTGAGGAATTCAAGGATGCGTTCATGGCAGAAACATTCATGATTTAAGTGCCTCACATCATGAATGAATTACGAATCAAGCCCACCGCCAAGCCTTCGATTTCAAACGGCTCGCCGGGCTCGACGATGATGGTTTTGAAATCGGCGTTCTCGGGATGCAGCTCAATGATGTTTTTATTACGCTGGAAGCGCTTGACGGTGACATCGTCTCCAATACGGGCGACGACGATTTGGCCATTGCGGGCGTCTTTGGTGGCTTGCACGGCGAGCAAATCGCCATCCATGATGCCGATATCGCGCATGCTCATGCCGCGCACTTTGAGCAAGTAATCGGGCTTGGTGGGGAACATGCTGGGCTCAACGTAATACGTTTTGTCAATATGCTCTTGCGCGAGGATGGGCGAGCCTGCAGCCACGCGGCCAATGAGGGGCAGGGCAAGCTGCATGAGGCTTTGTAGGGGCAGGCCGAATTGCTTGCTGCGCGATTCGTGGATGGCGCGAAGCGTTTCGCCGCGCAGGCGGATGCCTCGCGAGGTGCCTTGTAGGAGCTCAATGGCGCCTTTGCGATGCAGGGCTTGCAAATGCTCTTCAGCGGCGTTGGCTGATTTGAAGCCAAACTCCGTGGCGATCTCGGCACGCGTGGGCGGCGAGCCGGTTTTCTCGATCGTGGTTTGGATCAGCGTGAGAATCTGTTGCTGGCGAGCGGTGAGCTTTGGGCTATCAAACATGGCAAACTCCTGTGAGCGTTAAACCAAAAATGGGTTAACCGGAAGCGCATAAAGCCGCTGGCAACTGCGATTGATCACAGCCTGATTGCGCATCCAGTAACTGGATATTAGCCCAGTTTTGCGATTTCAACAAGTTTTTCTAATAATATTTTTATGACTCAGCAAATCATCGTTTTGGGCACGGGCGGCACCATCGCTGGTACGGCGGCCAACAGCAGCGACCAGACGGGTTACACCGCAGCTCAGATTGGCATCGGCTTGCTGCTGCAAGCAGTGCCGGGGCTGCAAGATGCCCTGCGTGGCCGCGAGCTCATTTCAAGTCAAGTGGCGCAGCTTGATAGCAAAGACATGGATTTCGACACGATGCTTGTCTTGGCCCAACGTTGTGCGTACTATCTTTCGCAGCCGCAAACGCAAGGCATCGTCATCACGCATGGCACTGACACGCTGGAAGAGACAGCGTATTTTCTGCACCGAATGATTCCCTGCCAGTTGCAAGCCAAGCCCATCGTGTTGACTTGCGCAATGCGCCCGGCGACCAGCAACGAGGCGGATGGCCCGCGCAATCTGCGTGATGCGGTGCATGTGGCAATAGATGCACAAGCGCGAGGCGTGCTCGCAGTATGTGCGGGCGATGTGCATCACGCGCTAGCAGTACAGAAGGTTCACACCCTCGCGCTCAATGCGTTTTCTAGCGGTGATGTGATTTTGGGTGAGCCAGGTGTGGTGGCGCGGGTCCGCAGTGATGCGGTGCATTGGATGCCTGTTTTTCAAATACTTTTAGATCAAAAACAGCCTATTGCCGGCATAGAATATGCGCAGAGTGCTATTGATTTAGTAGTAGATGAGGTGCCGCAAACAATGGCGTGGCCACGCGTAGAAATTGTTCTTAATCATACGCACGCCACAGGCAGCATCGTGCGCGCTTTGCTCGCCGCATCCACGCCGCAAGATCCGCTGCGCGGCATCGTGGTAGCGGGAACGGGCAATGGCACAGTCAGTCAATTGCTTCAATCTGCGTTAGACGATGCGACATCACAAGGCATAGAAATCATCATTGCCAGCCGCTGCGCATGGGGTGGCGTGAAGCGTGACATGCATGGCAGCAGCGCTTTGTCTGCTGTTAAAACGCGGATTGAGCTTGTTCTCAAGCTTCTTGGCGCGCAAACAGTTTTTGCTGCGCCAACGCGCTCACTGCGTGCGCAGATTCGGCTTTGAGCCGATGGTCACTCCATGTTTGACGCCAGCCGCGTGAGCCAGCTTGCGCATGCCGCAGGCCGAGGATGTGGCGAGCAACTGAATGCCATGGTGTGCCAAATTGCTCAGCTCGGCGTGCCATGTAGTCGCACATTTGCGCTTCAATCTCTTCGCGCGAGGGCGCTTGCCTTGAGGTATTGCCGTAAAACTCTTCGTCCCAACTCGCCATCCAATACGGATTGTGATACGCCTCGCGGCCGATCATCACGCCATCGACATGCTTTAAATGTTCGTGCACTTCTTCAGTCGTTGTGATGCCGCCATTGATGCAAATGGTGAGATGTGGGAAATCCTTCTTCAATTGGTAGACCATCTCATAGCGCAATGGCGGAATATCTCGATTTTCCTTGGGGCTCAAGCCTTTAAGCCACGCATTGCGCGCATGCACAAGAAACACTTTGCAGCCTGCATCCGAGAGCGTGCCCACAAAATCGCGTACGAATTCGTAGCTCTCGGTTTTATCAATGCCAATACGGTGCTTCACCGTGACAGGAATGCTCACCGCATCGAGCATCGCCTTCACGCAGGTAGCCACCAGAGCCGCTTCATTCATCAAGCAAGCACCAAACGCGCCGCGCTGCACGCGCTCACTCGGGCACCCGCAATTGAGATTGATTTCGTCATAGCCCCACTGTTCGCCCAGCTTGGCCGCTTTGGCCAAGTCTGCTGGCTCACTGCCGCCGAGCTGTAGCGCCACCGGATGCTCTTGTGTGTTGAAGTCTAGATGGCGCGGCACATCGCCATGAAGCAATGCACCGGTCGTCACCATCTCGGTGTAGAGCAGGGTATTCTTTGTGAGCAGACGATGGAAATAGCGGCAATGCCGATCCGTCCAATCCATCATGGGCGCGACGGACATGCGCCATGGCGAGTGCGCCTTCACGGTTGCATCACCACTTGGATCAGCCATATCTACGCTGCCCACTTCACCCAACCCGTATAAGCCGTGATGAGCACGATGATGCCAAACACGATGCGATACCACGCAAAAGGCACGAAATTATTTGTAGAGATGTAGCGCAGCAGCCAGCGCACGCAAAGCCAAGCGCTCAAGAAGCTAAAGAGCAGGCCGACAGCGAACATCGGAAGATCTGCTGCTGAGAGCACATGCCGTTCTTTAAATAAACTATAAGCACCCGCAGCAATCAGCGTAGGCATGGCGAGGAAGAAAGAAAAATCTGTAGCGGCCTTACGCGAGAGGCCGAGCAACATGCCGCCAATAATCGTGGCACCGCTGCGGCTTGTGCCGGGGATCATCGCCAGGCATTGCACAAGGCCGACTTTGAGCGCATCAAGCGAGCTCATATCATCTACGCTTTGCACACGAACTGTAGTTTGTTGCCTTTTTTCAGCCCACAGAATAATGAAGCCGCCGATGATGAAAGTGCTCGCTACAACAACGGGGGTGAATAAATTCGCCTTGATGGCTTTGCCAAACAAGAGGCCAAGGATGGCAGCAGGAATGAAGGCGATCAACACATTCAGCGCAAACTGCTGCGCTTTTTTATCCGTGGGCAGCAAGGCAATGGTCTCGCGAATCTTTTGCCAATACACCAAAATCACTGCAAAGATTGCGCCGGTTTGAATCGCAATATCAAACACCTTTGCCTTCTCATCGGTAAAGCCCAGCAGGCTGCCCGCTAGGATCAAATGTCCGGTTGATGAAATAGGCAGGAACTCAGTCAGCCCCTCCACGATGCCCATGATGGCGGCTTTGATCAAAAGGGTGATGTCCACAGATCGGCTTTCTTAGTGTGCAAAGCCTTTTATTTTAGGCGCTGCGAACGCTGCCAGCGCAGGCGGCGCGAGCAAGCAGCATGATTTGCGTCAGAATCGCTTGATGATTGAAGACCCTACTGATTGCCCCGATTTGCCCGCGCCGGCCCGCAGTGAACTGCCGGCATCTAGCGGCATCGAGCCGCCAACGCCCGTGGTCGAGTCAGCCAAACAAGCACGCAATCCGCTGCACGGCCTCACATTGGAGGCTATTCTCACGGCTTTAGAAGCGCATTACGGCTGGCCCGGCTTGGCCCAACGCATCAATATTCGCTGCTTTGCGAGCGAGCCTAGCGTAGCTTCGAGCTTGAAATTTTTGCGCAAAACGCCTTGGGCGCGCGAGAAAGTGGAGAGCCTATACCTCTTCATGCTGCGGGAGCAAAAGCGCAGCACGCCAGCCCAGAAGACCCAGCGCAAGTATGGATGAATGAAGTGCGTGGCGATCAACCACGTTGAGGCCACGCTCACAGATCACGCACGCCAGCAATTATTTCGCTTGCAGCAATTGAGGCACGCGCAGCAACACAAACTCATTGTCGTCTGCTTCATTTGGATTGCGGCTTGAAGAGAATGGCAAGTTGTTGTCGTTGCCCACAATAATGTGTTCGGCATCGACGATGTCGACGTTTTCAATCGTGAAGAAGGGCATGCTGAGCTTGCCGTCTTGTTTTGGTTTACGAGCGAAATTTTGCGGATCGTTGATGGCGAGTAAGTCGATGTAGCCGATTTTGCGCACGGGATTGTTCACATTGGCTTCCGCCATTTCGATTTTGTAGATGCGCTTGATCTTGGGTAGATCATGGAAGCAATTTTCCGCACGTTGAATTGCACCGTTGACGACGGGGCAGGCTTTATCGGGCGTGCCTTCGCCGTTGTCGCGCTCAATCACGAGAGCGGTCGTTGCGTCGATCATGTTGAAATCGCCGATGGCCAGGCCATTGGATTCCAACACGTATTTCCAATGGCGGCCTGTCCATTTCTCAGTCGGTACATCGAATTCGAGCACGCGCAGATATTCTTTGCCGCCCAGTTTTTCCCAGTCTTTGGTGGCAGCGTCCCACACCGGGCCCTCGAGCATGGCGTAGAGTTTTTTGCCATCGGGCGAGGATGCCATGCCTTCAAAGCCGCGCGAGCGGCGGATCGTGAAATCAACTGTGCCATTGGGCGTTGCTGGCGTGGTGATCGCGGGGTGATCGGGCGAGCGTGCGGGCTTGCCATCGACTTGCGTTTCAAACACACCGAGTACTTTGCCTGTGAGGTCGGCTTTGATGAGCCAAGGGCCGAGCTCATCGCCGATCCACAATGCGCCGCCGGCGATTTGGAAGCTCTCGGTGTCAAAGTCAGAGCCCGTCAAATAGCGCTTGGGTGTGCCTTCATGAACGATACGAAAAGGGACTTTTTTGTCAGGATCGTGGAGGAAGATGGTTTGCAAGCGATTGAGTTCGCCGCTTTTCCAGTCGATGTTGTAGCGGTTTAAAAACAGCATGCTGTCGGGTGAATTGGCTTTGGAGCCGAAGCCGTTGTCTGTGAGCACCCAATAGCTGCCGTCGCTCATGCGCTTGATGCCTGAGTGGCCTTGCAAGGGCTGGCCTGCGAAGGGCACAGAGATGCCAGTAGGGCGGTTGGCCGAGCGGCCTTCTACAGAATCTAAGCGCTCCACGCGCGAGCCCGTGGTGAATTTGCCGCTCACGCGAAGATCGGCAGGCGCATCGGCTGGGGCTGCGATGAAGCTGGGTGCAGGAAGAATGGCGTGGCCAGCGAGCGCGGCGGGGAATTCGGTGGGTGCGGTAGCTTGTGCTTTCACACTAGGCAGGCAAACGATGGCTGCAGCTAAAACGGCGAGGGTTTGGGTGAAGAAAGTCGCGTTCATTGTTAGTTTCTTGCATTGAAAGGGTTGTTTAGAGTTCGTTTAATTTGCTGCGGGCAATCAGCTTCCAGATCGCAGGCGCGCCAGTTTTGGGGAGCACGATTTGGTAAATCTCATCGTTGCCTTGATTGATGGCGCTCGCGCCCTCCTGCGGTGGCACGCCAATCAAATGCGAGACAAGCAGGGGATTGATGCCGCCATGGCCGACGATCACCACTGTGCCGCCGCTCGGATGCTTTTCGCGGATGGATTTGAGGGCAGCTTCGGCGCGGCGCGATTGGCTCTCCAGCGTCTCGCCACCTTCCATGTCGTCGGCCCAACTGAAGCGGCGTTTATTCCAATCGGCCACTATTGCCGCGTCTTTGTCATTTGCGCCTTCAAACTTGCCGAAGAAGCGCTCGCGCAATTCGTCCATCGCCACAATGGGCGTTTTGCCTTGGAAGACTTCAGCCGTTTGCCTCGCACGCTGGTGTGAGCTCACATACACCGTATCCACTTTTACCTCGGCCATCAAGCGGCTCATGGCGCTGGCTTGCTCGCGGCCTGTGGCATTCAGCGGATTGTCTGTGCCGCCTTGGATGCGGCCATCTTTGTTCCAATCCGTCTGGCCGTGGCGCACGACGTACACGGTGAGCTGGGCATGGGCTGCGGTGGTGAAGACGCTGGCGAGCAGCAAGCATGCAGCCAGCAAGGTGCGAATATGGAAAGACATTTTCATGATGTGTAGCGTGCGGTTTGAGGGCAACGCGTTGGATTGAAGTAATAAAGAGTTTCAATCCGCCACATGACAAAGGCGTGATGTTTGTTTGACAGCTTGATGACAAGCGTATCAGGTGATTTCTGGCTTGAATTTCAAGGCTATTAGGCAGGTAGCCGGCATGGAATATGCGCAGCTTGCTATTGATTTAATAGTAAGAAGCTTTCCATGCGAGAAAGCTCTTCAGCCAGCGCGGTGCGAAATACCGCTCCCTTGGGCGCTTGACCTGTCACATAGCCCAGCTCGGTTTGCAGCCGGCCATCCTTCACCGCGAAATTGCCCCATCCGATCACCTGATCGCGCCAGAGCAAGGGCAAGGCGTAGTAGCCACGAACGCGCTTTGGCGCGGGCGTGTAGGCTTCAAAGCGATAGGCCCAGCCGAAAAACATCTCAAAGCGGCGGCGATCCCATACCACGGGATCGAATGGTGCGAGCAGGCGCACCGTGTCAGTGTGCGCGGCGATAGGGGGCTTTGCTGTCGGCGATTGGCCTGCTGGCCAATACCAAGTCACATTGTCAATCAGGACATTGGGCAGCCGCTTTTTCGCGCGAGCAAAGGCCGCTGCGCGCGCGTCAGACCATTGCGGCGCGCCGCCGCGCAGCATGCCAATGAGCTCACGCAGCGAGCGCTCTGGCAGCGGCGCGTATTTGTGCACGATCACATCGACCAGCGCGTCCATGGCCTGCGTGGCTTGCGCTGGATCGGCGGTCTCTTGCGGCAAATCAGATGCCGCATAGGTGCGAATACCGTTGATGCGCCCCGCAATGCGCAGCATGCCTGTGAAATGCATGCCATCTAAGAGCTGGGTGCTCGCATTCGACGAGCCGCCAAACCAGTTGCGCACCCGGCCATGTGCAAAATGTGCATCCACTTCACGCGGATGCACAACCCCTTTTTCTCTCACGAAAGCCAGCACGTCCTCAGCCTGCGCCACGCGCGCCGCCGGCCAAGCCACGCGCGGCGTGCGCGGATGCATCAGCGCCTGCGTGCTGCGCGGCAAAAAGCCGTAGTTCACGAAAAAATCTTCTTCCACATCCAGCTTGGAATATTGCCGCTCCAAATCCCCCGCCACGTAATTCTTCACGCGATGCCGCAAGATCAAATCTTGCGCCCGAGCGGGTGCGCGAATCGGATCGGCTTGCACAAAACCCAGCCGCTCAATCGCTTTGGCAAGCGTTGTCGGTGCAAACAAAGTGCGTGAGACGGCGTATGTGCGCAGGGCTTCAAGTGTGATGGGCGTGAAAGGCATTTAGCGGAGCATTCTATGACGCTTTTAGGCAGTTAGCCGGCATACATCCTGCGCAGAATGCTATGAAATACATAGTAAGCTAACGGGTCAAAAATCGTCATCTGTTGAGCGAAATAGCCATGCGCTTGAGTGAAAAGCAGAAGCCGGTAGCGATTTTTCGCCGCCGCATGATCAAGGGCTCATCATCAAAGGCTTATCGTCAAAAGCTCATTTAACAAGCGCTTGCAGCCGCAGATGCGCTTCATGATCCGCGTTAAAAGGCAGCTGATGCTTGGCTTGCAAATAGTGATGCGTAAACACATCCAAATACGCTTCCAGCGTTTGCGCAGCATGCGCCTCGCAGCTAAGCGAAAGGCACAGCGCGGCCACTTCGGCTGTGCAGAAATGATCCTCTCTGTTTGAGCGGCGCAGCTTGTAGCGCGAGATATGTTCGGGCTCTAAGCTCAGCACAGGCAGGAGAGCCAGATACGGGCTTTTGCGAAACATCTTGCTGGCCTCGGGCCATGTTCCGTCAAGCAAGATGAAGAGCGGGCGTTTTTCAAAGTGCAATGCAAGGGGCTCGGAAAGACGATGCTCTGCGTGGCACGTGATGAACCGCGAATCGCTGGCCTCGCCTGCAAAATCATGTGTAGCATCGCCAGCAGCATGTCGCAAGCCACGAGGCACTTCGCGCACTACCCGCTGCGCATCCACAAACTCCCCCGGAAACACCACCATCGGCAGCCATTGCGGATCAGCCAGCAACGCCAGCAGATCAGGGCTCACCTCGGTGCGAGCCCAGCCGAAGGCAAACGTATCGCGCACCACATCCGCAATCAACCAGCCCGTGTTGCTGGGTTTGAGGGGCTCAATGTCGTGCATCAGCAAACACACCGCAGAGTGCGTGGGCAGATTTGGTCGCAAGGCGCAGATGCAGTGAGTGGGCGCAAGCCGGCAACCTGCGCAGCGCTCCGCGCGCATGCCCCCTCGTGCGAGAAACGGCTTGCTGCTGCGCGCCAAGCGCTCCGCTCTCACCCGCCACACGGCATGTGGTGCATGTGGGGCTTGTGGGGTGTGTGCTGTATGCGGCGCAGGTGCGATAGGCACTGCATGCGGTGTGTGCAGCGGCTGAGTGGCGTTTTGCATAAAAATTTTCAGCTAAATCAGCATCTAGCCGGCATGGAATATGCGTAGAGTGCTATTAAAATAGTAGTAATGAAGCCATCTTTCTTCTAGCGCAACGCCATGCTTGTTCCGCTTCAAACCTTCGCTGGCCGATGCAATACGCAAAGCTTGTTGCCATCCGGATCGCGCAAGTAAGCCAAATAAATTTGGCCCGTTGGCCCCTCGCGAAAACCCGGCGCGTCTTCACAAGTGACCCCGCCGCAGAGTAGCCCCGCCGCATGCCAAGCAAGCGCCTGCTCAGGCGAAGCCGCCACAAACCCCACCGTGCTCCCATTGCCATGCGAGGCCGGAGAGCCATTGATCGGCGTAGAAATCGCAAATGTTCCCGTGGGGCTGCGATAAAAATAGCGATTCTTGTTCGCAAACCCAGGCCCATGCCCCAAAGCTCCCAACACCGCGTCATAAAAAGTCTTGGAGCGCTCCAAATCACTCACACCCAGCATCACATGACTAAACATCGTTGTCTCCTTCAGTTCTAGCCCGACATGGGCTGATGAGCAATGGTAACAAGCCTGAAAAATTGCGGTGAACGTGTATCTTGCAGCATTATTCACCGCACAAAATGCGGTGAATAATGCCATAATCACCGCATGCAATCCCGCGACCTTGACCGCCCGGTCCGCACGCCTCGCTACATTTGGCAATTGCCCAATTGGCCGAGTTTCACATATGACGCGGCCGCGCTGGCCGAGCCGCTCGCGCAGGTGCATCGCGCCCAAGGGCAGCTGGCCAGCCGCATGGCCTCTCTCGGGCTCGCGCAGCGCGATCAAGCTACCCTGCAAGTGCTCACGCAAGAAGTCATCACTACAAGCGCTATTGAAGGTGAAAACCTCCATTTAGAGACCGTGCGCTCATCGGTTGCGCGAAAGCTGGGGCTCGATATTGGCGCCCTAGCTCCAAGCGACAGATATGTCGACGGCATGGTTGAAGTCGTCCTCGATGCCACCCAAAATTTTGATCAACCGCTCACGCCCGAGCGCCTCTTTGGCTGGCATGCCGCCCTGTTTCCCACCGGCTACAGCGGGCGCATGCGTATCAGCGTCGCCCAATGGCGCTTGGACGCCAGCGGCCCGATGGAAGTTGTCTCTGGCCCGATTCGAGGAGATGGCAAACAAAAAGTGCATTTCATCGCCCCGCCTGCAGTGAGCCTCTCCGCGCAAACGCAAGCCTTCATCGAATGGTTTGAAGCCCCGCCCACAGGCGATGCCATCATCAAAGCTGGCCTCGCGCATCTCTGGCTCGTCACGCTCCACCCATTCGACGACGGCAATGGCCGCATCAGCCGCGCCGTGGGCGATATGGCGCTGGCCCGCGCAGAGCAAACGAGCCAGCGCTTCTACAGCCTCAGCGCCCAAATGCAGCGCGAGCGAAAAGCGTATTACGAGCAACTCGAAACCACGCAAAAAGGCAAGCTAGAAGTGACCGCTTGGCTGCATTGGTTCCTCAGCTGCCTCCTGCGCGCCGTGCAAGGCGCAGACACCGCGCTCGCCAATGTTCTAGGTAAAGCTCAATTCTGGCAACGCTGGGCCGGCACGCCTATGAACGCGCGGCAAGCCTTGGTGCTCAACAGAGTGCTCGACGGAATCGAGGGCAAGCTCACCAACGCCATCACTAACGCGAAGTGGGCAGCCATCGGTAAATGCTCAGCGGATACAGCGCTGCGAGATATCAACGATCTGCTGGTGCGCGGCGTGTTGCGCAGGCTGGAGGGCGGGGGGAGGAGTACGGGGTATGAGTTATGTGCCAATTGAGCCACTCGCCGGCATAGAATCTGCGCGGAGCGCTATTAAATTCGTAGTGAGCTAGATTTCATCTGCGCTGAGCGGCTGCCCGTCTGACCCGTCGCAGCAAACCCGGTGCGTTTATGCACCTCCGATGCAGGGTAAGCATCTGCAGTACTCGCTTCCAAAGGCCGCAAAAACAACTCGCTTCGCTCAAACACGTTTTTGCTAAGGCGAGTACGCCTTACCTTTGCAAGCTGCGTGCTTCGAGCTTGCTGCTCAATTGGGTCAGCCAGACAGCCGCTCAGCGCAGCGCACCGTGAATCAACCACGTTCGTCATGACGTTTCGGAGCGATCACGGTTCTTCAGCTCGGCAAACTTGGCAGCCATCGTCGGGTTGCCACGCGTTAGCTTCTTGATTGACAGATCTTGCACTTTATCGTTCGCAAGGCGTAGATTTCGATCTGTGCCGAGCAGGGCGTCTTTGGTTTTCTGTAAGTGATCGATAGATTTTTCGATCTCATCAATAGCTTTCTTAAAACTATTAGAACCGAGCTCGTTATTTCGCGCAAAAGCTGTTTGGAATGTTTCGAGGCTGGTTTCGAAGTTGGTGATATCAATGTTCTGTGCCCTGACGAAAGCAAGCTCCGATTTGTACTTGAGCGAGTTCATCGCCGCATTGCGCAGCAGCGTGATCATCGGAAGAAAGAATTGCGGGCGCACGACGTACATCTTCGGGAAACGGTGAAACACATCAACAATCCCAGTGTTGTAAAGCTCGCTATCAGGCTCAATCAGCGAAACCAACACGGCATACTCGCATCCCTTCTCAATGCGATCCTTGTCAAGCTCCTTTAGAAAATCTTCGTTTTTGTTCTTTGTAGAAGTACGGTCGTTTTCATTTTTCATTTCAAACATGATCGAGACGATTTCTGTGCCAGCTTCGTCCAAGTCGCGAAAAATGTAATCTCCTTTGCTGCCAGTCCGCGCATCGTTGTCTTTTTCGAAATAGGCTTTCGGAAACGCCGTCGCGCGAATGCGGTTGAATTCCGTCTCGCAATGTTGCTCAAGGGTCTCGCCCACCATCTTGGTCGATAAGCGCGCCTTCATGTCGCGCAGGCGCTCAATCGCATCATCGCGATCCTTGATCTGAGTTTCGTATTTGTCTTTGAGTGACTTCTCTGCGAGCTGCTTTTCAAGCTCAGCCCGCGCAAGGCCACTCTTCAGCTCGTCGCGTTCCTTCTCAACCACGCTCACTGCCTCTGTAATCGCGAGCTTTTGTATAACCCCGGTGGAATCCAACTTTGCTCTCAAGCCTTGTATCTCCGCGTCCCTAGCGGCAGCGGCATGCTGCAGCCCGTTCACGAGCTTTGCCTCGGCCAGTTCTGAAGCAGCCTGCTTGTCGCGCTTGGCCTGCGCAAGCTCATTCGCAAACGCATCACGCTCTCTCACTACAGCGCTCAGCGCCTCAGCTACAGCGAGTTTCCGCGTTACCTCACCTGCATCGAGCTTGGCCTTCAATTGCTGAATTTCGGAATCCTTAGCTACAGCAGACTTCTGCATCTCGCTTGCGGCCTTGGCCTGCGCAAGCTCAACAGCATTGCGCTTATCCTGCTCTGCCAATTCAAGTCGCTCATGCAACTGCTGCTCGAACGCGCCGTCGCGAACTTGCTTCAGGATATCTGCGTACCCGGCCTCGTCGATTTTGAAGGCTTTGTTGCAGTGGGGGCAGATGATTTCGTGCATATTGGTGTGTGCGGTTTCTATTGATTTTTGCCGATTTTTCATTGGGTCGAATGAGCTCGTTCGCAAGAGCTTCCGGTAATTCGAGCCTGCCCCCTTTTTGTTTTTCAAGCCTCGGGCCTAGCGCAGGTAGCTTTGGACATGGCACCCGTAAGGTTGGCCTGCGCCATCATGCAATTCCGTATATCTTTGCACGGCGTGTGAACGCTTCTCGAGCGCCCTCCAAAATCTTGCAGGAGGCGTCTCTAGCATCGCCGTCATCAATCGATCCTCGGGCCACGATTTTGCTGTGGTCGTTATTGCTCTTAAAGACAATTAGTTGCTCAGCATCGCCTAAAACCGCAATATTGGCGTTGTGGGTGACGATGATTACTTGGCGCCTCTCCTTTGCCCGACGAAGCACCGGAACAAAAGTATGAAAAATGAATTCACTATCAAGGTTATCTTCGGGTTGATCGATGATGAGCGGTCGCTTGCTATCGGACGACAAGATCAATGCCAACAAAACGGACTGCTGTTGTCCAAGGGAAAGTTGTGAGAAATCGCGCTGGACGAACCTGTGTCCATCAGCGTGCTCGATGCGTCTTGTTACGGTCAACTTGGGGAGATCATCTACGTGACACTTTTCCAACTCTGCCCGCACAGTTGGCTCACTGAGTTTCTGGAGAATTTCCCCGGCATCGGATACGGAAAACTGTTGGAGATCGGCATCGTTTCTTATTGAAGTCAAAGGTGAGATTTGCGATTTGGCAATTGCAGCTAATAAGCTCGGCAGTGTCAACTTTTCCAAGATTAGCCGTGCTTTCGGGTGATTCACTGTGCGCCAACTCATCGCAGAAGCGATCGCTTCCACCGCTTGTTCCGCATAGCCACTTTCTACATACTGCAGTTTGACTTGAAGGTCGGTCAGCACCTCTCCAAGTGCGCGGGACGCTTTGATTGCATATGCCTGTCGAAGGGATGCGACTTTTTGCCGAGCGGTCCATCGTCGGACAAGGGTCGATGCGTATTCCGTGCGCAAGCCTTTTAGATGAGGCTCCCAGGTTTTTAAATTTCCGAGCGATTTTTGCAGTTTCGCTTCTTCGGACGTTAGCTTGGCGACGTGCGCCATATCAAGCCGGATACCTTGCAGCTCCAGTGCAGCGCGCTTGGCTTCAATATCATCTCGAATGGGGCGCTCTTTGGCTGCCCATCTTCCAATTGATGCTTTCATTACCGCCTGCAATTTTGCAAAAGCGACTGATATCTCACGCTGTGTATCAATTAATTTGGCGAAAAATTCGTCTATGGCAGCTGTGATTTCCGTCGCCTCTGTTGCCCCCGTGACAATATCTTCGGCGTCAGCAATAGATCGCAGTTCAGCGGTGGTTTCGGAGAGAGATAGCTCTACGGTTAGCAACCTTAGTTGCTCCAAATGGCCATTTAGATTCTCGCGTTTAGTTTTTTCTGTAGCGAGGCTGCGTTGCAACTTTATTACTTCGGCGCCATTCGCCGCTTCAAAAGCTTTTAACTGCTGCTGCACTACCGTGAGTGCTCTCTGCGTCTCCGGAATCGCATTTACTTTCTTCTCTGCATCGACAATGCTTGTGCGTTGTTCTTGAATGCTCTCCAGACTCTCTCGCTCTTCAACCAGTGCATCTTGAACCCTCGTAAAGGTATCAAGGTACTTCATTAACGTCAGTGGGTCTCCCTTTGCCTGCTCGCGCACGCGAGCCGCTTCACCTTGACCGAAACAATCAATTTCAAATGCGATTGGCCCGTCAAACTCGTCGTCGACATTAGTCAATTCTCCACCCATCGCTCGCGAAAGAGCGTGTTGTTGACCCGCCTCGTCTTGCCAAAAAAGATGCAATAGATTTGGCCAAACCTCAGAGTCAACGACTGCTTCACCCGACGATCTTCCTGTAAGACAGCGTACCGCCTCAAATGTTGTTGACTTGCCAGTCCCCCGCCCGCCAATAATGCAATTCAGATTTCGACTGAAATGAATGCCCTGATCCCTCAGAAATCCACCGCTTATGGTCGCGCCAAGTATGAAGGGGGTTGTTGAGGGGATTTCGTTTTCCAGTCGAATTCTGGAATCGCTTTCTTCTAGAGCGTGGCGGAGTCCATCAAAAGAAGGAGTGGCCATCTTGTAGCGCGTTAGCTTGCGATCTTGACTCGCATTGCGACCAAGCGCGTTTAGGGTATGCGAATCAGAACTGAGTATGCGAGCAAGATGCTGGCGTTCGCCAAGCCCCAGTCGTTCAATCCTTTGCTTTCCGATACTGGCACGAACGGAATCAGGATCATTTGGTGCAAAACTAACCTGCGAAGCAGCGCTACTTAACTCAATGGCGAGTAGTGCCGAATGACAAATTATGTCGCTCTTGTGCGGGGAGCCACCGGGATTGTTGGTTTCTAGCCCATTGCCTCCATCTACGTGCGCTAGAACACAAAACCCTTCAAGTGACTTCGCAATATCCAAGCAAGCGTGCATTGCTTGGCGGCATCGACTATTGGGCAGCGCGCGATCAACGATATCGAGGCGACTATGGAACCGGGTTAGAGCATCTACCGTTGGAAAGTAACAAAGTAAATGCCCCTCCGGTGTGGAAAGCTCGACGGCAGGTATAACCAGAACTCCTGAAGCCTCTCCTGCTGTTACGGCAGCCTGAACGTTGCTAATTTCATTGTGGTCTGCAATAGCGATGATATGGAGACGTTCCTGAAGCGCGCTAGCAACTATTGCCGATGGTGTCATCGAGGCATCCTGAACATCATGCGACGCTTCATATGAGTGAATGTGCAAGTCACCTCTATAGAAGTGAGCCCCGTCAGCGTAGTTAAGACACTCCTGTAGCTTTTCGTTCATATTGATGATCTTCCCTCAAATGTGATTTTTGTTTTTCCATCATGCCGATTTCGAGTTGGGGTCCCTCGCCGATGGAAGACAAGCCCCGCAAATTTGCCATCACCACTTGCGGCGATCATCAGTTTCTGTGTTGTCCGCGTCGCCGCCACATAAAACACCCGCGCGGCTTCCTGCTCGTCTTCACCCTTCGCTGGCATGTACCCCACGCCGGGCAGGGCCGTCACGGGGAACCCCAAGACTTTGCTGACCCGCATGCCATCACTCATCATCCGAGTCTTCCAACAACATCCCACGCCTCGCCAGCCGTTCGCGCGCCTCAATTAAGGCGGCATGCAGCTTTTGCTCCAGCTCGGCTTTGGGTGGCAGTTCGGTCCAGTATTCGGCCACGGTGATGCCGTCTTTGTGCATTTGCAGCAGCTCGACTTGTTCGCGGCTGGATTCGGCGCACAGAATGAGGCCGATGGGCGCTTCTTCGCCGGGCTGGCGCTCATGCTTGTCGAGCCATTTCAGGTAGAGCTCCATTTGGCCTTTGTGTGCGGCTTTGAAGCGGCCTAGCTTAAATTCAATGGCCACCAAGCGGTGCAGGCGGCGGTGGTAGAAAAGCAAGTCCAGATAGAAGTCGTCGCCATCGATGACCATGCGTTTTTGGCGCTCTACGAATGCAAAGCCTCGGCCTAGCTCTGGGATGAAGGCTTCTAGCTGGCGCAGGATGGCGGCCTCTAAATCGGCTTCGTCGTGGCCTTGGCGCAGGCCTAGAAAGTCCAGGAAGTACGGGTCTTTAAAGACTTGGGCGGGAGTGCTTTGGGTTTCGACAGGCTCAGCCCGAACGGGCGTGTGGGTTGGCAATGCGGCAAGCTCGGTGCGCTCAAATGCTTTGCGTTCGATTTGGTGATTTAGCTCGCGCACGCTCCATGTGTCTTGCGCGGCGTTCTGGGCATAAAACAGGCGAGCCTGCGAGCTTTTGAGTGCAACGATGGCCACCATGTGGCTCCAGCTCAATTTTGCCGACAGTGTCGACACAATTGCGGCGTCAGGGAAAGCTTCCGCAAACTTGACCATGCGGCGCAGGTTGCGCGACTCAAAACCTCGACCAAATTCGTGGGCCAACTGTTGGCCCAATTGATCCAGCAGCCGGGCTCCGTACTCGGCACGCGTATCACCCAGCACCTCAGAGCGCAGCCGCTGCCCGACTGACCAATACAAGCGCGTGAGCTCGGCATTCACCGCGCCAGCCAAGCTCTGGCGGCTGCCGGCAAGCAGCGCGCGTAGCTCGGCGTGTAGTGCGTTGGGGACTAGTTCGCTCATGTCTGCGATTCTGAGATGGGGTGGTCTATCGATATACCTAATTGAGGTCTACGTTAGCGTAAGTTGCAGGATGTGTCCAAAAATGGTTGTCAGAATTGACAGTCAGAGAGGTGGATGATCAATGAAGAATGCCCACTCAAGGTGATCTGAGTGGGCATTTATATGCTGATTTAGGCCAATAGCCGGCACAGAATATGCACTGAGTGCTATTTAATTAGTAGCAACTCAAGCCAATACTTCCAGCCCATGCTTTTGCACCACGGCGAGCAGCTTGAGCGCCATACCGCTTGGGCGCTTGGCACCGGCTTCCCACTTTTGCACGGTGGACGCGCTGGTGTTTAAGTAGCGGGCGAAGATGGGCTGGCTGATGTGGTGGGCTTCACGCAGCTTTTTGATTTGCTGGGGCTTGATCTCTGTGGGCTGAGCGAGGCAGTTGACATCAAAGCTGCGCATGGTGGTTTTGCTGATCGCACCGATTTTGAGCAACGCGCTGGCGGATGTGTGGATGGCTTGAAAGGCATCGGATTTGAATTTGGCTGCTTGGGCGGGTTTAGTAGGCATGGCATATCTCCAAAAAATAATGATCGTCGATCAATTGCTGCACTTCTTTGTTCGAAAGCGCTGCGTAGCTTTTGGCGAGTAGCTTGAACTGAGCAAGCTCGTCGCTGTCGATGTTGTCACGGTCTTTCTTGGCGAAGACATATTCGTACACCCACCAGCGACCCGCTTTGGCTAGGATGATGGAGCGATGCTGATTGCCATTCAGCCGCTTCTTAAAAACTCCGCCGCCCAAGTCATCGGCTTGTCCTTGCATGCCTTGCTCAATGCTTTTGCAAAGTTCCGCATCGCGGATGCCCGCCTTCTTAGCCGCTTTGCTAAACCAAGCGGTCTTGAAGACTCTGTTGATGGAAACGTTCATTTCAGGCACTCGTTAGTGTAGCACTGGGTGGAGCATTTAAGTTGTAGGATGAAGTCGTTTCATCAGTTCACCATTTCCGCCCATCCCCATCACCAGCCTCTGCGTCGCCCGCGTCGCCGCCACATAAAACACTCTTGCTGCTTCTTTCTCATCTTCCCCCGGTGCGGGCATGTGGCCTACGCCGGGGAGGGCGACGATTGGGAATTCGAGGCCTTTGCTGGCGTGCATGGTCATGACTTTGATTTTGTTGGCTGTCGGGTCGAAGTCGCCTGTGCTTATGCGGTTTTCTACGGGAAGTTTGCGTTGCGCGATAGCTTGCGCGCAGAGGTCGCGGATCTTGTGGTCTGGGCAGAGCACGGCCATGTCGCCCCAGGCGAAGCCTTCTTTGTGGGCTTGGCTTAGGTGGTCTGCAATCGCGTAGGCTTCTTCGCGCAGGCTGGGCAGCTTGATGATGAGGGGCGCTGGGCCTTCGCGGCCGCAACTGATGGGCTTGACGAGTGGGATGCCGTCGTCGTCTTTATCCTCAGCGGTGAGCAGGTCTGCGGCTACCAGGCTGGCTGTTTGCAATATTTGGCGGGTGTTGCGGTAGTTGATTTTGAGGATGGTGGTGCGGCCTTGAGCTTGGATGCCGACGCTTTTGAAGCTGAATTGCTTGGAGCGCGAGCGCTCATAAATGCTCTGCGCATCGTCATACAGCACGAGAAGGCTATTGGTGGCGGGGTCGATCATTTGCGTGATGAGCCTGAGCCATTCGGGGGCGAAATCATGGCCCTCGTCAATCATCACGGCTTGGTATTGGCCGCTGGGGATGTGTTTTCGATCTACGCCAGCAATCACGCGCTGCACCATCTCTGCCATCTTAGGCTCTACCGGCATGTGGTGCGCAGGCAAGGTTTGCCCGTAGGCGACGAGTTGCTCACGACACCATTTATGAAAATGCCGCACGTGTACTTTTGCGCCCAAGCCTTTTGCCGCCATCACGCTCGCGAGCTTGGCGCCCAGCGGCTCGTTAAAACACAAAATCAGAATCGGCTTGCTGCTCGGCGTGCTTGCTTTGGCGAGATATTCCGCGCGGTAGCCCAAAATCATCGTCTTGCCTGAGCCGGCCACGCCGTGAATCACGCGGTGGCCTTCGCCCAAGCTGCGAGCGAGCTGCTCTTGCTGCAAATCCATCACGCGCATGATGTCTGGCAGCGCGGCATCTTCATCACTGTCGTCAAACAGCGCGCCCTGACCAGACGTAGAGGTTTGCACGCGCACCTGCGGAAACATGATCCACCTAATGCGCTCAAGCTGGGGCAGGCTGATCTGGCCGCGCATGCCGTAGGGAAACATATCCCACAAGCGGCTTTGCAGCTCTTCTGCGCCCACGCTCTCCAGCATTTCGTCTTGGCAAATCACGCGCTGCGGCTCTAGCGCATGGTGCAGCTCAGCGGCATCAAACTGTTTGCGCGTGATATTCGTAAGCACCACGCCGTAGCTCCACGGGAAGGCGAGCTTGCCTTGGTGATTGCCATCTGGCTGGATGAGTTGCGGATCTTTCTGTAAGGCGTTGATCACCTCGTGCGCGTAATGCCGCGCTTGCAGCAGCGGGCTGGCCACAGATTTGGGTTGCCCGTCAACCAGAATCGTCCAATGGTCTTTGTCGGCTTGCACGATCGTAGACAGCTTCCAATCCTTGACCTCCAAAATCAGCAGCCCACGAAACGGATGGAGCACCACAAAATCCGGGTGCGAGTGCCGAGGGCCCATCGGCACGTCATACCAAAGCAAATAGTCCGCATCCAGCTTATCCTCCAGCCGCTGCGCCAAGCGCTTTTCTCCCCCGGTCATGCGGGAGACGCAGCTATTGAGAGCGGGGATAAGCGTGGCCATTGGGCTCTACGTTAGCGCAAGTTGCGCGGTGTGTCTAAACATCATTGTCAAAATTGACAGTGACGGCGGTAGGTGGTCAATGAAGAATGCCCACTCGGGGTGATTTGAGTGGGTATTCATATGCCAATTTAGGCCAATAGCCGGCACAAAATATGCGCGGAGTGCTATTGAATATGTAGCAAGTTGTTTGCTGAAAAATTCTCTTAGGCCTGCCAGCATGCTTAGCGTGAAGCAGAGCGGAATGTAAGAAACCTCCCCAGCATCAGACAAAGAACCATACAAGCAACCAACAGCCGCGCTTTGACTCAGATACAAACTCTAGGAAGCTCTCATGAACAGACGACACACCCTTAAAGCCTTCTCTGCTTGGCTCGCAGCCAGCGCGATGCCTGCTGCATTGGTATTTCCTGCATCGGTGTTGGCAGCAGCGCCATATCCCTTGAAGAAGACTGATGCGCAGTGGCGCTCTATTGTGTCGCCGGCGGCGTATCGCGTGTTGTTTGAGCATGGCACGGAGCGCGCGGGCAGCAGCCCGCTAGATGCTGAGAAGCGCGCGGGCACGTTTGTTTGCGCGGCTTGTAATTTGCCATTGTTTGATATGGCGCAAAAGTTTGACAGCGGCACGGGCTGGCCGAGCTTTTGGCAAGCGCTGCCAAACGCGATTGGCACCTCGCGGGATTTCAAGCTAATTTATCCGCGCACGGAATACCACTGCGCACGCTGCGGCGGGCATCAAGGCCATATTTTTGATGATGGCCCCAAGCCTACTGGCAAACGCTATTGCAACAACGGCGTTGCGCTGGCCTTCGTGCCCAAAGATCAGCCTCTGCCCGCCCCGCGCACTTGAACATTGAACGGAAACCAACATGTCATTCATCTCTTTGAAATTCGCCAAGAAAATCGGCATACACATTACCTTGCTCGCCACCGCGCTGCTGGCGCACACCGCACATGCGGCAACTGCCACAGCCATCTTCGCCGGCGGCTGCTTTTGGTGTACAGAATCTGATTTTGAGAAACTGCCCGGCGTGATTTCCGCTGAATCTGGCTACACCGCAGGCAAAGTGCCCAACCCGACGTATGAAGCCGTGAGCGCAGGGCAGACGGGGCACACCGAAGCTGTGCGCGTGACCTACGATCCAGCGAAGCTGACTTACTCTCAGCTCGTGGAGTATTTTTGGAAAACCATTGACCCGACAGAAAAAGACAAACAGTTTTGCGATACAGGCAGCCAATACCGCAGCGGGATTTATTGGGGCAACGAAGCAGAGCGGCAAATAGCCACAGCCAGCCGGGATGCGCTGCTGAAAACGGGGCGCTTCAAAATCATTCACGCCGAGCTCGCCGCCGCCAGCACCTTCTATTTGGCCGAGGCCTATCACCAAGACTACTATAAGAAAAACCCAATTCGCTACGCTTACTACCGCAACGGCTGTGGCCGAGATGCGCAGCTTAAGCGGGTTTGGAAGTAAGCTGGAGTCTGGCTGATTCAAGGTGAGCGCTCTTGATGCTGCTCTTGTGTTTATTTCATGAAAAATGTTCAGTAGCCGGCATAGAATATGCGCGGAGTGCTATTGAATTAATAGTGCCTATCGCGCGCGATACCGCGCCGGCGTCTCGCCCACCTCGCGCGCGAAGAGGCGGCTGAATGTAGCGATGTCTGTGTAGCCAACGCTCTCGACGATCTTTGCGATGCTCCAGCGGGTGTTGCTCAATAGGCGCTTGGCCTCGTGAATGCGTGCATGTTGCAAGCGGGTGAGCGGCGAGTGGCCTGTCTCTGCTTTCACGCGGCGCATTAGGGTGCGGGGGCTGACGTGGAAGGCTTGCGCCAAGCGCGTGAGGCTGTAGGGCTCACGCAAGCGCTTTTCTAGCCATTGCGCGACGCTGCTGGAGAAAGTCAGCGGCTGGTCTGCCAGTTTGGGGGCGATGAGCTGCGCATCGGCATAGGGCGCTTGGCTGGCGCGTGGTTTGGGGAGCAAGGCGATGCGGGCGGTGGCGATGGCTACTTCTGCGCTGTAGATGTGTTTGATCAGGTGCAGCGCGAGATCGAAAGTGGCGGTGATAGCGCCGCTGGTGATGATGCCGCCGTCTTCAAGCAACACTGCATGCGGGTTGACCTTGGCCTGCGGATAGCGCTCAGCAAGCTCGCGCGCCATGATCCAAGCGGTGGTGGCTTGGCGATCTTTCAGAAGCCCAGCTTCGCCTAGCAAAAAGCTGCCGACGCAGACGGATGCGATCCGCGTGCCGCGTGCAAAGCTGCGCTGAATGAAAGCCAGCTCGGGTTGCAGCCGCGCTAATTTTGCAGGCCATTGCGTGCCTTGCACGATCTCTAGGCCGGGCACGATGAGCCAATCAAACTTGCCTCTGGCGAGCTGCGTGCCAAGCCTGATGCCACCCGCTGCTTTGACGCTGCGCCCTTTTATGCTGACGACGCGCACTTCAATGGCTTGAGATGACGCTCGCTTCATCGCATGCGCCACATGCTTGGCCACCAGCAGCACATCCGCCATGCCAAAAATCTCTATGCCCATGCAGCCTTCGTAGGCTAGGAGGGCAATGCGCAGGGCCTGAGTTTTTGTCATTTGGCTATTATGAACATAAATATGTCGTTATTGCCAAACCAAAAATGAAGTTGTTGTCGCAATAATTTATGCATTGCAACGTGATGAAAGAGCACGTGATGAGTAAACCATTGAATGTCGGCTTCCTGTTGTATCCCTATTTGACTCAGCTAGATCTGACGGGGCCTGCGCAAGTGTTTGCTGCTGCTTCTAACACCAAGATCCATTTGGTCTGGAAAGACACTGCGCCCGTGCAAAGCGATGCTGGCATTCAATTGCTGCCGACCTGCACTTTTGAGACATGCCCTGCGTTGGATGTGCTCTGCGTGCCGGGCGGGCCGGGGCAGGGCAAATGGATGCAAGATGTGCAAGTCTTGAGCTGGCTTAGCTCACAGGGGCAGAGTGCGACTTGGGTCACCAGTGTCTGCTCGGGTTCTTTGCTTTTGGGCGCTGCTGGGCTGCTTAAGGGGTATCGTGCAGCGAGCCATTGGAACTATCGGGAATATCTGAGCCATTTTGGTGCTCAGAGCGATGAAGCGCGCGTCGTGCGAGATCGCAACCGAATCACGGGAGGCGGCGTCACAGCGGGCATTGATATGGCGCTTACTGTGTTGGCTGAAATGTGCGGAGAGGAAGAGGCCAAGCAAGTCCAGTTGCTTTTGGAATACGCACCGCAGCCGCCTTTTGATTGCGGCCGACCTGAGCTGGCTACGAAAGAACTCGTGGGCCTAGTGCGTGAGCGTCTAGCCAATGAGCAGAACAAAGCTGAGCAGATGATGTGATGGCAAAGCTTGGAACGCTGCAATGGCTTGATGAGACGCAAGGCAAAACGAATTGGTCAGAGCGGCTATCACTAATGGCGCAAGCCGTGCGCTCACAGCTCGCGACGCATCGAAGAATTAAAGCTAAAACCAAGCTGCGCATTCGCGAGGTGCGCGATATTCTTCCGCCGGATAGCGCCGTTGCTCGGGAGGCTTTTTCCATGGCGCGTGAAACCTGCTCAGCGGCTTTGTTTAACCACAGCATGCGAGCTTACTTTTGGGCGAAGCTACTTGACGATGATGCGCGGCCTTATGACGATGAAGGTGTCTTTGTTGCTTGCATGCTGCATGATTTGGGCTTAACGGATCAGTATCGTTTGCAAGGCAGTCAGCAGCAGTGTTTTACGAGCGTGGGTGCGCAAATGACTGTAGAGCTGGCACAGCGCCATGAGTGGTCAGACGCTCGCATGAAGCTTGCGGCAAACGCGATCAGCTTGCACCTGAATGTCATCATTGGCGATGAACATGGCAAGGAAGCGAAGATGGTGAGGGCTGGCTCTGGTGGTGATGTCGCGGGGCTAGGGCTGGATGTCTTGCTGCGCGATCAGATCGACGATATGGTGGGGCAGTATCCACGCCTGAGCTTCAAACGCGAGGTGATATCTGCTCTAGAAATGGAAGCCACGGAACGCCCTTGCTGTCGAACGGCATTTTTATGCCGCAGGCTTGGCTTCACGGAGCTCATTGCGCGCAACAGAAGCTTTCGGGAGTGATGGGGAGCCCTAATGTGAATCATTTAGGGCGTTAGCCGGCATAAATACTGCGCAGATTGCTACTGAATACGTAGCAAACGATAGGCTTAAACTTGGCAAGCAGGGCAATAAAACTGGCCGCGCCCGCTGTGTGTGATTCGTGCAATTGGCGTGGCGCATTCCCAGCAGGGCTCATCTTCGCGGTCAAAAGCGTAGAAGCGGGCTTGTTCGAAATTTGCGCCAGCTTTGCGAGTGGCTTGATAGATCGCCCAGGGTCGCACCACGCCACGTCTTTGCACACTGCGCTGTGTGAGCAGTTTGCTGGTCTTTCCGATGCGCAGCAGCTCTTGGGGCGTGAGGCTGGCGATTTTTCGCAATGGGTTGATTCGCGCGACGAGCAAGATGTCAGCTCGCAAATAGTTACCCAAGCCAGCGAGTACATGTTGATCGAGCAGAGCATCGGCGATCACGCGGCGCGGGAATTGGGCGAGGCGGCTTGCGATCTGCGCGGCGCTCACGTCTGCGCTCAGCACTTCGGGGCCTAGCTTTGCGATGTACGGGTGTGCGTCTTCTTCGCCTGCACGAAGCCAAGCGAAATCTGTGGCGCTGTAGAGCACGGCTTGATGCTTGGCTGTAGTGATGACGAGCCGCACTTGCTTCTTTAAAAGCGGCTCGCACGCTTTGTGCACCACCCATTCGCCATAGAGTTGATTGTGTGAGTACAGCACTGCGCCATTGGCAAACTCAGTGAGCATGGCTTTGCTGCGTGCGTGTACGCGGCGGACTTGAATGCCGCGCAAGCTGCGCGTTTTTGCCGCGATCTGAGGATAAAGCAGCTTGACTGTGCAGGGCTGCTCAGCAACAGCTTCATGCACAGCGTGAGCAGCGAGGAAGATTTCAGGGCCTTCAGGCATTGAAGTGCTGCCTCTTATTCCGTTCGGCCCGAGCTTGTCGAAGGCTGCGCGAAGCCTTCGACAAGCTCAGGCCGAACGGAAGTGAGTATTGCATCAATTTAATGCTCTAGCCGGCATGAATACTGCGTGAAGCGCTACTAAATCAATAGTTAGCGCTATCAGAGCTTCTCTGCCAACTGCTCCAAAATCGCTGGATTTTCAAGCGTGGTGATGTCTTGCGTGATCGCTTCACCTTTGGCCAGCGAGCGCAGCAAACGGCGCATGATTTTTCCGCTGCGGGTTTTGGGGAGGTTGTCGCCAAAGCGGATGTCTTTGGGCTTAGCAATCGGGCCGATTTCTTTGGCGACCCAGTTGCGCAGCTCTTGCGCAATTTTCTTGGCTTCTTCGCCTGTGGGGCGGCTGCGCTTCAAAACCACGAAAGCGCTGATGGCTTCGCCCGTCATCTCATCTGGGCGGCCTACCACTGCGGCTTCTGCCACAAGGTGCGTGCAGGAAACCAAGGCCGATTCAATCTCCATCGTGCCAAGGCGGTGGCCCGATACGTTGAGCACATCATCGATGCGGCCTGTGATGCGGAAATAGCCGCGGTCTTTACTTCTGACTGCGCCGTCGCCAGCGAGGTAATAACCGCGTAGCTCCTCAGGGAAGTAGCTCGTCTTAAAGCGCTCAGGATCGCCCCAAATCGTGCGGATCATGCTCGGCCATGGTTTTTTCACAACCAAGATACCGCCTGTGCCGTTCGGAATGTCGTTGCCCAGCTCGTCCACGATAGCCGCTGCAATGCCGGGCAAGGGCAGGGTGCAAGAGCCTGGCACGAGCGGCGTGGCGCCGGGCAGCGGCGTGATCATGTGGCCGCCGGTCTCCGTCTGCCAGAAGGTGTCGACAATCGGGCAACGCTCGCCGCCCACATGCTTGTGATACCACATCCATGCTTCCGGGTTGATCGGCTCGCCCACGCTTCCCAAGATGCGCAAGCTGCTCAGATCGCTGCGCGCTGGATGCACGGCGGCATCGCCCTCAGAGGCTTTAATCAGTGAGCGAATGGCAGTAGGCGCTGTGTAGAAAATGCTGACCTTGTGCTTTTCGATGGTCTGCCAGAAGCGCCCGGCATTGGGATACGTAGGCACGCCTTCAAAAATCACTTGCGTGGCACCCGCAGCCAGCGGCCCATAAGCCACATAGGTGTGGCCGGTGATCCAGCCGATATCGGCTGTGCACCAAAACACGTCTTTGGGTTGAATATCAAACGTCCAATCCATCGTGAGCTTGGCCCAGAGCAAATAGCCGCCTGTGCTGTGCTGCACGCCTTTGGGTTTGCCGGTGGAGCCGGAGGTATAGAGAATGAAAAGCGGATGCTCTGCGCCCACAGGCTCGGCCTTGCAGACATCTTTTTGGCCTTTCAGTGCATCGTCAAAACTCACATCGCGACCAGCCACCATGTTGCATGGCGTAGCCGTGCGGCTCCATACCAAAACCTTTTTGAGCGTCGTGCAGTTGCCTAATGCAATGCCTTCGTCCACGATGGATTTCAAAGGCAATTCTTTGCCACCGCGCATCTGGAAATTTGCCGTGATCACGGCGACAGCGCCTGCATCAATGATTCGCTCATTCAAGCTCTTGGCTGAGAAGCCGCCAAAGACGACGCTGTGCGTTGCGCCAATGCGCGCGCAAGCTTGCATGGCCACCACGCCTTCCACCGTCATCGGCATGTAGATGATCACGCGATCGCCTTTTTTCACGCCTTGCGCTTTGAGCGCGTTTGCAAATCGGCTGACTTTGATCAGCAGTTCTTTGTAGGTGATTTTGTAAGACGAGCCATCATCCGCTTCAAAAATAATCGCAGTTTTATTCTCAATGGGTGTGTCGATGTGAACGTCCAAGCAATTGGCCGAGGCATTGAGCTGACCATCTTCAAACCACTTGTAAAAAGGCTTAAGTTTTTCGTTAAGCACTTTGGTAAACGGCTTGCTCCACTGCAAATTCTCCCGCGCCAGCCGCGCCCATGTGCCTTCAAAGTCTTTCTCAAAAGCGGCATTCATCGCGTCATATTGCGCCATGCTTCCAATGCGCGCTTTTTTGGCAAAAGCGGCAGAGGGTTTAAAGACGCGGTTTTCAACCAAGACAGACTCGATGGCAGCGCTCATGCTTGTGATTCCTTCAAAAATGACAATGTGATGAAAATTTAAGTCTAATGTCGCGGATCGCTCTTACGCTCTTCTGACGCATGCCTTCTGACCGCCCGCGCCCAGCTCCGTGCCCACTACAATCAGTTTACTCAAATTTCCCCTGCATTTTTTCACTTTCACCTGATCGACAACCTATGCGCGCCCTCCCCAATTTCATCTTTGCCAGCCGCTGGCTGCAAATGCCGCTTTATCTTGGCCTCATCCTCGCGCAAGGCGTGTATGTGTGGCACTTTTTCGTCGAGCTATATCACTTGATCTTGGCAGCCTTTGGCAGCCAAGCTGATGTTGCAGCGCTGGTTACAAGCATTGGATACAAAGCCGATGTGCCCATCACGTCGCTCAATGAAACCGTGATCATGCTCGTCGTGCTCGCGCTGATTGACGTGGTGATGATCTCGAACCTGCTCATCATGGTGATCGTAGGCGGCTACGAGACGTTTGTAAGCCGCATGAATCTGCAAGACCATCCCGATCAGCCGGAGTGGTTGTCTCACGTGAACGCCAGTGTTTTGAAGGTCAAGCTGGCGACTGCCATCATCGGCATCAGCTCAATCCATTTGCTCAAGACGTTCATCAACGCTGCAAATTACACCGAGCAAGTGCTGATGTGGCAAACGATTATTCACGTTGTCTTCCTCTGGTCTGCGATGGCGATTGCGTACACCGACAAACTCATGAGCCACAGCGACCATGTGACGCGCAAGCTTGATGGGCGGGCGAAGGATGATGTGCCTTCGAAGCATTGATTGCAACAAATGCACTATAAATTTAATAGCACTCTACGCAGTATCTATGCCGGCTAGATGCCAAAAAGACTTAAAAATGACTACTATCAAAGCAAAAGATATCGTTGAAACAATAGCCGGCGCGCTGCAATACATCAGCTACTACCACCCGGCAGATTACATCGCGCATCTTGCGAGAGCCTACGAGCGCGAGCAAAGCGCCGCTGCGAAAGATGCCATCGCGCAAATCCTCACCAACAGCCGCATGAGCGCCGAAGGCCATCGCCCGATTTGCCAAGACACCGGCATCGTGAATGTGTTCCTCAAAATCGGTATGGATGTGCGTTTTGAAGGCTGCGCGGAATTCGGCGATGGTGCGCTCGATGATGTGATCAACGAAGGCGTGCGCCGCGCGTACAACCATCCTGATAACACGCTGCGAGCCTCAGTGGTGAATGATCCGCAGTTTGATCGCAAGAACACGAAAGACAACACGCCTGCCGTGATCAACATCCAGCTCGTGCCTGGCAACACGCTAGACATCGGCGTCGCAGCCAAAGGCGGCGGCAGCGAAAACAAAAGCAAGATGACTATGCTCAATCCTGGAGACAGCGTGGTTGATTGGGTGCTCAAAACCGTGCCCACCATGGGCGCAGGCTGGTGCCCACCGGGCATGCTAGGCATCGGCATTGGCGGCACAGCAGAAAAAGCTGTTCTCATGGCCAAAGAGAGCTTAATGGAAGACATTGACATGTATGAGCTGCAGGCCAAAGCGACCAGCGGCGCAGCACTTTCGAAGACCGAAGCCTTGCGCTTGGAACTGCACGAGAAAGTCAACGCCCTTGGCATCGGCGCGCAAGGCTTGGGCGGCCTCACCACCGTCCTCGATGTGAAGATCAAAATGTATGCCACGCATGCCGCTGGCAAACCGATTGCGATGATTCCCAATTGCGCCGCCACGCGACATGCACACTTGGTGATGGATGGCTCAGGCCCTGTGTATCTCGATCCGCCTTCGCTCGATTTGTGGCCCGATGTGCATTGGAAGCCAGACTACGTGAAATCCAAACGTGTGGATTTGAACACGCTCACCAAAGAAGAAGTAGCCAACTGGCAGCCCGGCCAGACTCTTTTGCTAAACGGCAAAATGCTCACCGGCCGCGATGCCGCTCACAAACGCATCCAAACCATGCTGGCAGCAAACGAGCTGCTCCCCGTAGATTTCACCAACCGCGTGATCTACTACGTCGGCCCCGTTGATCCGGTGAAAGGCGAAGCCGTCGGCCCCGCCGGGCCAACGACGGCCACGCGCATGGATGGCTTTACCGAGATGATGCTCTCGCAAACCGGTCTCATCAGCATGATTGGCAAAGCCGAGCGCGGGCCCGAGGGCATTGCAGCGATTAAGAAGCACAAAAGCGCCTATCTCATGGCAGTCGGCGGTGCGGCGTATCTCGTCAGCAAAGCCATCAAAACCGCCAAAGTCGTCGGCTTCGCCGATCTCGGCATGGAAGCAATTTATGAGTTTGACGTGATCGATATGCCCGTCACAGTTGCCGTCGATTCTGGTGGTACGAGTGCGCATATCACCGGGCCAGCGGAGTGGCAGAAACGGATTGCTACGGGCGAATTCAAAGGGATTGCTGTAGCAGCGCAATAATGAGAGGTAAGCTGTTGATTTAAATAGATTTCTACCGAAAATGTCACGGAATCCGTGCTATTGGTAGAAACTGTTTAAAATCAATGGCTTATGATATTTCAATCCCATGATTACATTCCGTTTGCTTCGGAAGCACAGCGCAATATTGCTAACCTAGAGCAAGGCTACTCTGCCTGGCTAGATACAGCTCGTAATCTGCAGGAGTTGCCAACCTCTATGTATTGGGGTCAAAAGGGCGAAGCTGAGTATTTAATTGCCAAGCTCACAGCCAAAGATAACGGCACAGCTATGGGGCCGCGCAATTCGCAAACCGAGGAAAAATTTGCGCAATACTCTGAAGAGAGGCAACGCTTGCAAGAGCGGCTTGCGCAGCAAGAGCGCATGCTTGCAGAGCGAGTGGCCTTGTACAAGACGCGCATGTTCCGCTTGCCGCAAATGCTTGATTTACCCGGCACGATTCTGCGTCAGCTTGATATTGAAGATTTACTCGGCGTAGATGTCATGGTCGTTGGCACGAATGCTTTTTCAGCCTATGAGCTGGCCTGCGGCGTGCGTTTCCCAACGGGCAATGAAACTACAGAAGATTTTGATTTGACATGGTGCCGCGAAACCAAAGCTGCCCTGACTTTCACCGCAGGACTGGTTGTGCGCAAGGAGCGCAAAAGCCTGTTTGCAGTGCTGCGCGACATAGATGCCAGCTACAGAATTAACCGCTCAAAGCCTTACCAAGCCATCAACGACAAGCAATATGAAGTTGAGTTACTCGCAGCACCTAGTGTGCATCCGCTGCCAAAGACCGAAGCTTTTGCGCCGATGTACAGCCTGTTTGAGCAAGAAAGCCTGCTGCTTGGTCGCCCAGTGAGCTGTGTGTTGGCTACTGAAAACGGTAAGGCCTGCCCTTTAGTCGTACCTGATCCGCGTTATATGGCTTTGCATAAGCTCTGGCTCTCGCGCAAGCCCGAGCGCAAGTCCAGCAAAAAAGACAAAGACCAACGCCAAGGCTATGTTCTCCTTGACGCAGTGCGCTATTTTCTGCCTACGAGCCATCCTCTGAATGTCGATTTTGTGCTTGATCTGGCGCCAGAATTACGTGTGATCTTTGATGATTGGTGCGCTCAGCGACAGTTCATTCCGATGCCATGACCAGTATCTCTGCACCCATCGGCGTATTCGACTCCGGCATTGGCGGCCTGAGCATTTTGAAGGCTTTGCAGCTTGCAATGCCCGCCGAGCGCTTTGTTTATTTTGCAGACACCAAGTACAGCCCGTATGGCGTGAAATCACAAGAATTTGTGCGGGAGCGCTCGCTCTGTATTGTGCAAACGCTGATGAACGAGCATCAAATCAAGGCGCTGGTGGTGGCTTGCAACACGGCAACTGCGGCAGCTGTTTGTGAGTTGCGCGCGCAATGGCCGCTGCTGCCCATCGTTGGTGTAGAGCCTGCCTTGAAACCAGCGGCGCTTGCGACGCGCACGGGGCGTGTGCGCGTGCTCGCAACACGGGGGACTTTGCTGAGCGAAAAGTTTGCGCAACTCATATCGAAATTGGAGGCCAAGCACGCAGCGCGTAGCAATGCGAATACGAGCGGTTTGCACTTCACGTGCGTGCCCTGCGATGGCTTGGCTGAGCGGATTGAGCAGTTGGCCGCGAGCGGCAAGCCTTGGCAAGAAGCTCCTGATTTAATAGCACTCTGCGCAGGTTTTATGCCGGCGATAAGCTCATTTGGCTTAAAAATCTCACATAAAAATGAAGTTTTTGATACGCTGGTGCTGGGCTGCACACACTATCAGTTGATTCGTGATGTGTTTGCCTCTCTCGCCGGCAATGCTGTGACGATCATTGACAACGCTGGCCCAGTGGCGCAGCGCACGCTGCAACTTATTGCTGACTTGCGAGCTCCAAGCGACCAAGTTGCAGGTGTGGTGTGGCGTAGCAGCGCTGATGTGGCGCAACTCGTGCAAGCAGCGCAGTTTTGGGGCTTTGAGGCTGTTTAAGCAGGTTTGTATTTTCCGCCTAGGGAATACCCCTTTGTAAATCACGCGGACATAGCAGCTTGTGATGCGTGGCAAAGGCAACTGCCTGTAACATCCAACAAACATCATTTAAAGCATTTTCTGGAACCGCATTCATGGCATCAAAAACGATTTATTCCGTTGTCGCAGTGGTGGGCATTGCAGCAGCGGCTGGCGCGGCTTATTGGTATCAAAACAAGCCTGTGGGGCCAAAAGAAATCACGGCGGTCGGCTCTGCAAGCGGCCCGGCAGGTGGTGCATCAGCCGCCGGCGGTGCTCCGCGCGGGGGTGGTATGCCTTCCGTTGAAGTGGCCAAAGTGGAAGCTTCGCGCTTGCAAGATGACGCGCAGGCTGTGGGCTCGCTGCGCTCCAAGCAAAATGTGATGCTGCGCCCTGAGGTGAGCGGACGCGTGCAGGCGCTGGGCTTTACCGATGGGGGCCGCGTGCGCCGGGGCGATGTGATCATGCAAATGGAAGACGGCTTGCAGCGTGCGGAGATTCGCCAGTCTGATGCGCAGCTCTCCATTGCACGAGCCAACTTCAAGCGCAATTCTGAGCTGGTGGCACAAAATTTTGTGGCCCAACGCGTGTTGGATGAAAGCGCGGCAACTGTGCAAGTGGCGGAAGCGCAGGTCTCACTGTCGTGCGCGCGCTGGGATCGCATGCGAGTGGTTGCGCCGTTTGATGGCACGGTGGGCATTCGCAATGTGAACATTGGCGATTATGTGAAAGACGGCGCGGATTTGGTGAATTTGGAAGATCTGTCTTCGATGTTTGTGGATTTCAGATTGCCTGAGCGTTTTGTCGGCAAGCTGCGTCGTGAGCAGGCTATTGAGATGCAACTCGATGCGCTGCCGGGCAGATTGTTTAAGGCGAAGATTGATGCGATTGATCCGCAGTTGGACGCGAATGGGCGCTCGGTGTTGATTCGTGCGGTGTTGCCGAATACGGGTGGCGAGCCGCTGGCGCAAAGACCCGCTGGGGGATCGGGCGGGCCCGGCGGTGCGGGCACTCCCGGTGGCGCGCCTGGAGCAGGCAATGCGGTCGGCCGGCCAGCCGGAGCAAGTGGCACGCCAGCACCTGCGGCTGGTGCTAAGCCAGCAGACAAGCCTGCGATTAAACCTGTGGCAAGGCCAACCCAGCGACCCGCTTCTGCGCCTGCTTCAGCAGCGCCTCGGCCGGTTGATCCAATGGCGACAACTTGCGCGCAATTTAGCAATGCGGCATTAGCGGCACGCTCGGCTACGGCAGGCTTACCCGGTCTATCGGGCGGCACGACAGGTGCAGCGCCGGGTGGGCGTGGTGCAGGTAGCGGCATGGCTGGTGCTGGCGGTGCGAGGCCGGCAGGCGCGGGTGCGCCTCCAAGTGGTGGTGCAAGCGCAGAGGGTGCTTCAGCAAGGCCAAATGCTGGCGCGCCGGCAGCACCTGCAATACGCCCGGCGGGAGCTGCCGCGGGCGGGCGGCCGAGTGCAGGTGGGCCCGGAGCTGGCGGGCAGGGAGCAGGCGGCGGTGCACCGCTTCGCCCGGGTATGTTTGCTCGCGTGACGACGGTGTTCAATATCAAAGAAGCTGCCCTGTCGATTCCTGAAGAAGCCATCGTGCCGCAAGGTGGGCGGCAGTTTGTGATTCGTTTGGTGGAGCAAACTGAAGCACAAGGCAAAGAGATTGCAGACAAGCAAGCCTCCGATGCCGCCAAGGCTGCTGAGGC
>JAYUSD010000011.1:0-13844 GCA_043755865.1 Variovorax sp.
TGAGTGATGTAGCGCCGCCTGCCAGAATAAAGTTTATTGTTGAATTTATGATCGTAAAAGGCTTCAATGAACGAAGAGTTAGCCACTGCCAACGCCAACCAGAGTAAATTAAGTTCGCCTTTTTCTTCACATTGCAACCAATAGCATTCCCCGTTGACAACACCGCCATCCGTATCGATCCAGAAAATTGGCTTATCGGAAATATCAGGAAACACAAGTTTAGGCGATGGCCATGCAGCAGGATCTTGCGGCACCCATAATTCATACCATTTACGACCTGCTTCAATGAGGTATGTGCGTGCCTCAAGAGTATCACGGTGCTTTTCCAAGTAGCTTGCAGATTTAGGGTAATGGCTCAGATCAACAGCGGATCGACCATTCTCGGTTATCTCGTGTGGGTACAGGATTTCCTTAATATGGCTGGTATTTTCCGGCACGACGGCTTTGAAGCGACGTGCGCACTTTCGAGTGATCAATGGTCTAAGCAATTCAGGTCTTCCGTCGGGAAGATTACTCCAGTCGTTACGAATGAAGACCGTATCTGCCGTCGATTTCACGCCGACTCTTATTTTTCCGATCCGCCGAAACGTATCCCACGTATTGGCTTCTACTGTTGCCAACCATTGATCCGTGGCTTCGGTTGCAATACGCCAAACACCCTCGGGGTCGCCGCCATTGTCGAGCAACCCATGACGAACTCGAAAATTACGACCATCTGGAACTGCAATCACGGTGTCGTTATCTGCATTCAAGGCGGATAAAACATTATCAGCTACTGAAATCGCGGTGTCGTTCGTTTCGTAAATTGATGAATAAGCAATTCCTTTAGTATGTGGATGTTGTATATCGAGTCTGCCACGCGCCAATATTACGGAAGGCAAAACTGCCGCATCGAAGAGTTTAGTGTCACCAAGATCCCAAGCGTGCAAGATACGAAAGCGCGACAGCACGGAACGCCGAACTGCTTGACCTGATTTTGTAGTCATGAATCGGTTTGAGGTGATTACACCTGCGACGCCGTCATGTGCCAATACCTGAGAAATTCCTAGCAAGAATGGGTAGTAAAGATCAACACGGCCGGTCAATCCAAAATTTTGAGCGAGTTGCTGAGCCTGCTGCGCCCCCAATATTTGTGTGCGTACATATGGCGGATTAGCAATAACAAGATTGAAACGCTCCTGTACCTCGCCTGCCGAAAAAAGGTCTCCACCACCCTGCAGATTGAGAACGTGTTCCAGAAAATCCTTCTGCTCTAGGCGCACATCTATGTCTGGAAAATCTTGACGCAGACGCCAAGTTGCTAGTCGAATAGCTTCTGAATCAGTATCGTAGCCAACGGCTTCAACGCGCTTTCTGAATTCATGGGGCAAATTTTTAATTAATGCGTCAAGTAAGGCTCCGTCACCACATGCAGGATCAAGAACGCGTATTTTTCCGCTCTTTGGTAACTCAGCGAAATCTAGCATTTGCTTGGCTACAAACCTTGCAAAAACTACTGGTGTGTAGGTGACACCGTCAAGTTTTTGGCGGTCAACGTCGCTGTATCTCGGTGCGGTGATTACGGTGTCTAGCATTGGCAGGATCTAAATTGATACTTATAGTCATCATTTTACACCTTTGTATAGCTCTGTGTGAGTAAATTAGCTATCCAATTAATGGTCTTAATCGGTGTTCATAAAAATGCGCTTTGCTCTGTTTATGAGTATCTGTTGTCAGCAGGTCGACAGACCAGGTCGAGAGCTTTCATAAACAAAGCCCTCGGCTTTTTCGGGCACGTTGCGTGGCAGGCGAGCGGGCCGCATGAAACGGGGTTGGATACTCTGCAAACAGCGCTGCGCTGGGACAACCGATTCGGGCTATGCGCTTCGCGCCTTTTTCCAACCCATCATTAAAACAACTCCACATCATCCATCGGGTAGTGCTTGCGGTTATGCGTCCACAGCGGGCAGCGGTGGGCTCGGGCAGTGGCAGCCAGCAGGTAGTCTTCTAGCGCGATGCCTTGAAAAGCCTTGGCGTATTGGTTGGCGTACAAGCCCGCCATGCGCCCGGTGTCACTATCCATGTCCACGTGTTGGCACAGGTCAAACAACGCCTCCACGTCTTTATGCTCACGTTTGAATGCGCCTGCATAGACCTCGGCCACTACGATGGGGCTGATCAGCATCGTGGTTTGCGCCTCTAGCAGCGCTAAAAAGCGCTCTACGACTGCGGGTGATTTTTTCAGTAAATCGATGACGATGTTGGTGTCCAGCACCAATCGTTCGGGCATCATGCGCCTTCACCCGTACGCAAAATGCGGCTTTTGCTGCGAATGCTGCGCACATAGCTCTCGGTATCTACCTTGGCAAAGCTTTGCAGAGGCTTTAAGCGGTCAAAGTATGCCCGCGCGTCGGCCACGGGGTCTTTTTGAATGTCCGCCTCCAGCTTGCGGCGAATCAGCTCAGACATGCTTACGCCTATGTTGCGGGCACGGGTTTTTAGGTGGTCGTACAGAGCATCTTGCAGATAAATTTGGGTGCGATGCATGTGGACTCTCAATCACGATGATGTATATAACTATACATCAAGTTTGCTTGAGTGAATCAGCCTGATTGTGGATGACAGAGCTTTTCTTGGCGCGTTTTAGGCCTTTAGCCGGCACAGAATATGCGCACAGTGCTATTAAATTAATAGAAAAAACGACGCGCCAACTAACCTGATCCGCTACGTGATGGGTCTGAAAAAACGAAGTCTTTCTCGGTCGGGCGCGGCCAGACATGCAATCATCGCTACAAAAGATCAGCAGCTCGACAGACCAAGCCAAGAGCGCCTAAAAGAAAGACCTCGGCTTTTTCGGGCACGTCACGTAGCAGGCGAGTGGGTGGTGTCAACGTTGAGCAATTCAAAACTATTGCCAGATCAAGCTGGCAATACAGACTGCAAAAAGCGGCTGATGTCTTTGATTTCTTGTGGGTGCAGGCTGTGCGGCATGGGATAAGCGTGCCACTGCACGGGGTGGCCGAGCGCGGCAAGTAGCTCGCGCGAATCTTCGCCGCGCGCGACTGGGACGACGGGGTCTTGCGTGCCGTGCGCCATGAAGATGGGTGTGGTGGCATTGGCGGTGTGGCGCTCGACGGGTAAGCGCTCTGCCAGCGGCAGGTAGCCCGACAAGGCCATGATGCCGGCGAGCTTATGCGGCAAGCGCAAGCCGGTGTGCAATGCCATCGCGCAACCTTGGCTAAAACCGGCCAGCACGATGTTCTCATATGCAATGCCTTGGGCTTCTTGGTCTTCAATCAGTGCCACGATCTCGCGCTCTGATTTTTCAATGCCAGCGGCGTCTTGCTTGGATAAAAGATTTGCGCCAAATATGTCGTACCACGCTGGCATCACGTAACCGCCATTGACCGTGACCGGCATGCTGGGCGCGTGCGGGAAGATAAAGCGAATCGGCGCGCAGAGTGCTAAATCAATGTCGGGCACGAGGCCAGCAAAGTCGTTGCCATCGGCCCCCAGGCCGTGCAGCCAGATCACGGCGGCAGTGGGGTTGGGGGCGGATTCGACTTTGATGGCAGGGAGCAGTTTGGCTATGGGTTGGGTCATCCTGTGGATTATCGCGCGGCAGGAAGGCAAAGGGAGCCTCTAAACAAGTCGTATCGGGCGTAGCGGATATGTCTTTGGGCGGTCTGCGTCGTTAAAAAAGCCTCGCTTTAGCACCGCTAAAGCTACATTTTTCGCCTCGCATCCCCTCCCAAATCCATACCCGCTCCATCCCGCCAACTTATTCAGAGCCCCCCTCGGCGTGGGGGAAAGGCGGTCGTGTCTAAATTACGCATTAGTAAATCCGTTATGATTAGTGAAATTCTAGGATTCCGCCATGCAAACCTACGCCATTCCAGAAAGCATGAAAGCCAGCCTGCCCGCCCCCGCGCAGGTGCAGCAGTTGCATCATTACGCTTACCGCGCCCGCGATGCAGAAGAGACGCGGAGTTTTTATGAAGATATTCTCGGGCTGCCGCTGTATCACATCATCCAGAGCGATATCGTGCCTTCTACCGGAGAGTTTTGCCCTTACACGCATTTCTTTTTCCGCTTGCAAGATGGCAGCTTTATTGCTTTCTTTGATTTGGGCGACGACACCGCCGCCGAGCCCAGCCCAAATACGCCCAAGTGGGTCAATCACATCAGCTTTCGCGTGAACACGGTCGCTGATTTGGAGGCGATGAAAGCGCGGTTGCAAGCGGCGCAAGTAGATGTATTGGGTGTGACGGATCACCATATTTTTAAAAGCATTTATTTCTTTGACCCCAATGGCATTCGCTTGGAATTGACTGCGCAATTGGCCGATGAATTTCAAATGCTGCAAGAAAGCCAAACTGCACATGCCCGGCTGGCCGAATGGACGGGGCGCAAAAAAGCTTGGCGTGTGGCGCGCGATGCCGCGCTGGCAAGCGGCCAAAGCGCGCCTGCACTCAAGCCGCAGAGCAATGATCGCCCAGAGTTGGTCGGGCAAGCTTGATCTCACAGCAATCGCGCAGGCCATTGCCGCTGCATCAGAGTTGCTTCGGGAACACAACTTGCTTGAATAGTCAGCGAATACCCTGAGTGTTTGCCTTTGCAGGGCAACTAGACTGCAATGCCTTGCTTTTGACTGTCATAACCCCCGAGGATGTTAAGAATGAACCCGACGCTGAAGGTGCTGCGCACCCGCTCCCTGAGCCACATGGTGCTCGCCAAACTGTTGGGCTTCGTGCTTGCCGCTTTTTGGCTGGCAGCCCCCACTGCTGCACAAACCTATCCCACCAAACCCTTGCGCATGCTGGCAGGCTTTGGCGCTGGAGGCGGCTCGGATGCCATGCTGCGGCAGGTCAGCGCGCAAATGGCCAGCCAATTGGGTCAAACGGTGACGGTGGAAAATAAGCCTAGCGCTGGCTCACTCGCTGCGGCCACCGAGCTTGCCAAAGCGGCTGCCGATGGCTACACCGTTTTTGCGGCGGACAATGGTGTCATGGTCTACAACACCGCACTGTATAAAAAGCTGCCCTATGACGCGGCTGCTTTGGCGCCGATTGGCGTGATGGTGCGCGCGCCTTTGCTGCTTGTTGCAAATCCAGCTGCGGGCTACAAGCATGTGAGAGACATGCTGGAAAAAGCCAAAACAGCGCAAACCAAGCTGGCTTACGCCTCGCCGGGTATCGGCAGCCCTTTTCATGTCGCCATGGAGGTGTTTAAAAATCGTGCGGATGTTAAGTTTGTGCGGGTGCCGTTTGGCAGCGATGCGGCGGCGCTTAAAGATGTGTTGGCAGGTCAAGTGGATTTGTCGGTCGTTGACTTGCCAAGCGCGTTGCCTTACATCCGCGCTGGAAAGCTTCAAGTGCTGGCTTCTTTTTCTAGTCGGCGCGTCAGTGTCGCGCCAGATGCGCCCGCTGTAAACGAGTTGGGCTACAAAGATGCGGAGGCTTACCTGTGGCAGAGCTTGGTGGTAGCCGCAGCGACGCCTAAAGAGATTCAAGCCCGTTTGAGCCAAGCCATGCAGGCGGCCTTGGCACAAGGTGCCGTGCGCAAAAATTTGCAAGATAACGGCTGGGAAATATTGGCCAGCGATGCACCTTTGATGAGCGCATTGATCGCTGCGGACAACCGTTTATGGCATCGCCTGATCAAAGAAGCTGGCATTTCTGCGGATTAATCAAGGCAAATTAGGTTCCAAATCGACATAACAGTTACACCACCGATGCTATTAATATAATAGCAAGCAATGTATATTATATGCCGGCTAATGGTTGATTTATCGTAAAAATATGAGTTTACCTAACTCTTCTTACACCCATGGTTATGAGTTTAGCCAAGGCGCGGGCTATCGCTTGCCTGAATATGATGCGGTGATTCCTGATGCTGTGAGCACAGGAAAAGTAGAGCATCACCGCATCCTGATCGTGGGCGGCGGGCTGGCGGGCCTGACGCTGGCCTGCTGCCTGGCGCAGATGGGCATCAACTGCGTGTTGCTTGATGAAGACAACACCGTGGGCGTAAAAGGTGCATCGAGCCGGGGCATTTGCTACACGCAAAAATCGCTGGAGATTTTTGACAAACTGGGCATTTATGAGCGCATCAAAGCCAAAGGTATTCAGTGGAGCGTGGGCCGTACGTTTGCGGGTGAGGATGAGGTCTATAGCTTCGATCTAAACGCGCAGGGCAATTTCTCGCTCAGTGAGCAACCGGCTTTTGTGAATATCCAGCAGTTTTATAACGAAGGCTTTTTGGTGGAGCGTATTGAAGAGTTTGGGCACGCGCAGATTCGCTGGAACAATCGCGTGACTGCGTTTGAAGTCAAGAATAATCTTGCTGCGTTTGCAGTAGTTACAGCCGCAGGACAATACAAGGCTACAGCCGATTTCGTCATTGATGCAACGGGCTCGCGCAGCCCGTTTCATGATTGGCTGGGTGTGCAAAAAACCACCAAAAAAGGCGATGACCGTTGGTGCATTGCCGATGTGCGCTTCAACACGCATCCGCCGAAAGAGCGCCACACGTGGATTGAAGCGCCATTTAACGACAACCGCGCTGTGTGGCAGCATTTGATGGCCGATGATGTATGGCGCATAGACTATCAGATGGCGCCCGATGCGGATGCGGCTTATGTGAGCCGAGAAGATGTGGTTCGCGAGCGGCTGGCCAAGCAATTTGGGAAAGATACACAGGTCGAGATCGTCTGGGTCGGGCCGTATGCCTACCGCAGCGAATGCGTGGATCGCATGAGCGAGTCTGCCGGAAATTCGCAGGTGTTTTTCATAGGCGACAGCGCTAAAGTGGTGAGCCCGTTTGGCGCACGTGGCGGCAATACGGGCATATCAGATGCTGACAATTTGGCTTGGAAGCTGGCCGCTGTGGTGCAGGGTAGGGCAGATAAAAAGCTCTTGCAAAGCTATCACGCCGAGCGCCATGAAGCCGCGCTCACCAATGTACAGGTCACCAATCGCACAGCGCGCTTTTTGCGCCCACAAGACGGCATGGAGCGTACGTTTCGCAGTGCCACGATAGCATTGGCGAAGAAGCATGCGTTTGCTCGCAGCTTGATCAACACCGGGCGCATGGCCGTGGCCAATCCGTATTCGCGCTCGCCGATCACTGCGCCCAAGTTAGCGCAAAGCCATTCTGTGCAAAACGTCGCCTTCCAGTGGGCGGATGGCAGCGCAGGCCGGCTCAATCAACTGCTGCAATGGGCTGGCAGCTTGCCACTGCTTTTGTTCATGCCAGATGCGCCAGCCGCGCTTGCGCAAGCTGCACAGCGCTTGGCCAGAGCCGGTCAATTGCGCGCGGTGGCTGTGCGCCAAGGCAAGCGAGTGCGGCACGCTTGGCGCGAGCACATTTTGGATGCACAAGGGCGACTCATGCAGGCTTGCGGCGCTGGTGCGCAAAGTGCACACGGGGTACAAGGGACACAAGAGGCACAAGAGGCACAAGAGGCACAACCCACATTTTGCTGGGCGCTGATTCGACCCGACAGCTACTTGGCCGCACGCGGGAAAACCAGCGCTGAGCTGACGCGCGCCGTGGCGGCTTTGCGGGGGCAAGCATCGTGAACAAAGGCACCGTTAAGAAAGTCCGCGTCAACAAAATGGTCGCCCAGAAAGCGCAACGCCGCACGCCAAGCAGCGCCGCCACATGCACAACCCGCCCCGTTGCGCTGCACAACCAATTGAGCGATGCCGATGGCTTTTACGAAGCCTTGCTTGATGCGCACGAAGGCTGCAGCCCAGAGAGCTCGGCAGCGCTCAATGCCCGCTTGATTTTGATTTTGGCCAACCAAATTGGCTGTTCTGCGCTGCTGGTGCAATGCTTGGCAATCGCCAAAGAGTAGGGCCGCTTACTGCGGCTTAGGCTGCAAGCCAACGGCGGCTGCGGATGCGTGCTTTTCTCACGAATGCTTGATTTTTAGGCTGTTGAGAAGCGCTTTCGTGACAGAAATCACGCCGAATTTAAGGGTAAACACTATATTTTGCATGCGTATGCATTAAAATTTATTCAATATCAAACGCTTTTGAAATAACCATACCGGTTTAAAAAGCGATGCGAGGCCATCACAAGTGGCCTTCAGGTGGAGATAAAACACATGGTTTTGATGATGAGCAATCCCCGAGATTTTGAGCCCTCAGGCAACAGCCGCAGCGCTTCAAAATCGTTCAGCATATCCATCCCGTTTTTGCGCAGCAAAGCACAGGCCGAGGCTGAGAAAAACAAGATGAGCGTATCTGAGGTCAAGCTTAAACTTGAGCTAAGTTTTCAAGACATCGAAAGTCAAGACGCGGACCGGCTGCGCTACAAAATCCGCGGGTCTCGCGAAGTCAAAGAGCTGTGGATGCTGCGCAGCGACGCGCATCAGCTGATCTCGCACAAAATCAGCCAACACGAAGCGGCCGAGCGCATCAACGCACTGTTGCCCAGTTTTGCGCATTGGCTGCCAGCGAAGGCGTTGGTGAAAATTTAACGCAACTCAGCATAAAAAAACCGCCCTTCGCGGGAAGCGGCGGTTTTAGTTTGTGTGCAGTGGTAGGCCCAGAGGGACTTGAACCCCCGACCAAGGGATTATGAGTCCCCTGCTCTAACCAACTGAGCTATAGGCCCACGCCTTGAATTATCGCAGGGAACAAGGCAAAATTATTACTATTAAATGAATAGCACTCTGCGCATATTCTATGCCGGCTATCGGCTGATTTGACTTATAAAACTTGCGCTTTAGGTCACTTCTTAGCCAGCAACCTCATCAGCGTTCGCCCAGCAACGGCGAGCGACCGATTTTTGAAGCTGAGCTTTGTAGCTTCGCTGGCGCAGGAAAGCCTTCAAACGCTTTGCCTGCCTCCCAATCGCCTACGGCATAGACGCGTTGATCACGCAGGCCTTGCACGCCTTCGCTCCAAGCGAGTAGTATGCGTTTGCCGATGTCTTGGAAGCCGGGGTGTAGATTCATGGCCTCGCGCACTTGTGGCGCCACATCGGCCACGGCATCGCTGATGGCTTGCACGATTTGCGCTTGCTCTTTGGGCTGAATGCCGAGGGTGGCGGCGATGAAGCGCTGAAGGTTTTTGCCCGGAGCCCAAGTTTTTTTGCCCATGAATTCGATGGCGGGCGGGTTGTGTTGGTAGCCCGCATACACGCTGGTCGTGAGCACGTCGTATGCGGGCGCTAAATGCACATCGGCGCGGCGGGTGTAGCGCAGGGCGATGTTTTTGGCGTGGCAATCGGCGTTGCGCAGGGCGTAGCTGAGCAGCACTGTGGTAGCGAGTAAGCGGTTTGTCTCGTATCGCTGCTGGCCGGGTACGTGATCGCGCACGGCGCGGGCGATGCGCTCCCAAGTGGTGTCGTATTTAGCGGCGGGGCGCAGGCCCAGCAGGCTGCAAAAATCTTCCATGCCCCAGTGCGGCTGGCCGTGTTGGTCTACATCAAAGCGATGCACCACCAAGGCTTGGCCGTCGTCAGATATTTCAGTATTTGCGGTTGGCATCACGCGGCTGGCGACCTGCATGCACAGGTGTTCGTTGAGTGCGATGAAGGGTAAGTGGCTGCTTGTGCCTTTGATGATGTGGCGGCGTGTGACGAGGCTGGCTTTTTTGTGCTGCGCGAGGGCGCTGTGCGTGTCTTGCTGTGCATCCAAAAATTTAGGGACGACGCCCGACACGCCGCTCGTTGCATGCTCTCGCACCAAAGCAGCGAAAGCAGCTTCGGAATTATCGCCTCTGAGCAATTCGGCGACGTCGATGGCTTTGGCAGGCTCATCCAGCGCAGCGCCTACTGCGGCGACTTGAACGCGCCCCACCATATTGCGGCCAATGACACTCAGCAATGCGATGGGGCTCGCGCCAACGTGGGGCCCGAATTGCTCTTGCAGCACGTGCAGCAAATAGCCTTCGGGCAGGTTCATTTGCAAAACGGGTGGGAGCTGATCGTCCCATACATAGCTCTCTAGGCGCACAGGCATGGTGAGCGAGACAAAGGCTTCTTGCGCAGCATTGGGCAAATAAGACAGCACGCTTTTGAAATCACCCACTTGGGCTAAGGTGGCCACTTGTTGGCCTAAAACATAGATGCCTAGTTGCATCAGATTTCACTCTCAAGCCATGATTTGCCGCCCATGCCGGCTTTGCTGCTGCCTTGCCGCTCTTGGCGCAGCGCATCGAGATTGCCGGTTTGGCCGGCAGGCATGATATCCAGCTCAGCATTCAATACCGCCAGCACAGCGAGCAGCTTGCGCGAGCCAAATTCAGCCGAACGCCCGCGCTCAAAGCGCGAGAGCGATTCGGGTGTAATACCAGCGCGCAGAGCTACATTGCTTTGCTGCAAACCGAGTAGTTTGCGACGCTGCGCGACGGATTGGCCAAGTTCTTGAAGGGTTTGCACTTGATGTATAAATCAGTTTATATGGAATAAGACAGTATTATTGACGTAAATATCAATTTAAGCAAGAGCAGTATGGCAATCTATGGATTTGACAAGTGCTATTAAAATAATAGCACCTAACGCATATTTCATGCCGGCTAGGGGCCGATTTGCTTTAAAAATCTTTCCAAAAACTTGACGAATGTCACTCAGCGCTGTTGAATTTGATCTGCGATCAACTCAGCATAGGCTTGCTCGTTGAGCTGAATGCGTATCTTTGCAGGTAGATATTGCAAGCTGGGTGCGAGCCAAAAGCTCATGGTGATCGTGCCGCGTGGATTGACCAGCGGGCGCGGCTTGAGCTGATGCACCGTGATGGGCCCGATGCGCGGCAAGTTCATCGTCTCAGGCGCGCCGATATCGTAAGTCCATTCATCCAGCCCGCCGGGGCGGGCGAGCCAGATGCGCACCGTCTCGCCTTCTTGCAGCTTAGCTCTGCCTTGTTCAAAGCGGTGGCCTAGATCAATGAATTGACTCACGGTGTCTTGCACAGCCAGCGGCTCAGCGGCGGGGCGGCTCACCCGGCGATTGCCCTCTAAGAGGATCTCACTGTCTTCGAGCTTCAAAGGGCGAATGCGGGCGCTGGCCAAGATGCGCTTGGAATATTCTTCAAAAGTTTCCGGCAGCAAGCCCTGCGGGCTCACGCGGCCCACGCTTGTCATGCGCAGCTCATACAGGCCCGCATCGACTGTCACGCGCACTTGGTAGCGCTCGTTGTTTACGCCTTCGCGCGTCCATTGCACTTGGCCGCTGCCAAAAAGCTCGCCTTGGAAATAGCCAGTGAGTTTGTAGCTCACGCGCGTATCTGCTGGCCATACGCCAGTCAGGAGCAGGCTGTCGGTTTGGCCGCTGGGCTGAGCACTCAGCGTCTGCGAGGGTGTCGATGTGAGTGCAGCGGCAGTGGCAGACTCAGTCTCCAGCGTTGTGGTTGGGCTGGCTAGAGCCACGCTCGCTGCGATGGCGGCAGGAGCGGGATCGGGCGGCGGGGGTGCGGCAAGTTCTGCTGCAGTTTCTGTCGCGATGGGCTTGCTGGCTACAACAGCGCTGGGCGCGCGCGGCGCAGCAGGCTTGGGTTGATCTAACGGCGGCGGCGCTTCAGGCGCTTGGACTTGCGCAGAGGCTGCTTCAATCGTGCGCGCAAAAAGAGGATCGTTTTTGGTGGCAAGCGATCCGGTGCTCTGCATTTGCGAGCCAATACCGACCAGCCCGAACAGATGCACAAGCAAGGCGGCAAGCAAAGCCAGCGGCAGCGGTTTTAGCCAAGCAGCCATGCGCTTAAAGTTTCGTCTTTAGAGGATCGCAGCATGAAACTGCTGCTGGGCTCGGCGCTTGCGCCGGGCAGCGCGAGTTTGAGGCGCAGCAAGCGCTTATCGCGCGATATGGTGATCACGGCGGCAGCTTTTGCTGGGCTCGCGCTGCCGCAAAGCAGGCTCAAGTCTTCGAGTTTGTGGATGCGCCAATCATCGGCGGCCAGCCATTCATCACCGGCTGCGATACCAGCAAGTTCGGCCAAGCCGCCGCGCAGCACCGTTTTTATGATCAAGCTCCCGCTGGATTCGCTCACCCGCAGCCCTAAGCGCTGCGCCATCGGCAAAGAAGCACCGGGCTCGGGCGTGGCGCTCACGCCATGAGCAGCTAGCAATTCTTGCAGTGGCAATTCGCCGGTGCCATGCACCCAGGCGGCGATTTCTGCTGTGTAAGAGCGGCCAGAGAGCTGGCGCAGTGCTGCGGCAAAATCATCTTCTGTGATGCCACCTTTCTTGATATCAAAGGCCTCCGATTGCGTCCACAGCAAGCGCATCACATCGTCCAGAGAAGTCTTTTTGGCGCCTTTCGTGTTTGCATCGCCAGCACGCAAACTCAAATCAAAACACAGCGCCACCAGCGAGCCCTTGGTGTAGTAGCTCACCGTGGCATTCGGCGTGTTCTCGTCTTGCCGATAATATTTCACCCAAGCATCCATGCTGGAGCTCGCCACGCTTTGCAGGTGGCGGCCTGGCGTTTGCTGCACTTGATTGATCGCCTTGGCGAGCAGGCGAAGGTATTGCGCGTGGTCAATCAGGCCTGCGCGGCGCAGCATCAAATCATCGTAGTAGCTCGTGAAGCCCTCGAAAAACCACAGCATTCGCGTGTAATTTTCTTTTGCGTAGTCGTACTTCACAAACTCTTGTGGCTTCAAGCGCTTCACATTCCAAGTGTGAAAATACTCGTGGCTGATCAGGCCAAGCAGGGTGGTGTAGCCCTCGGTTTGCTTCGAAATGCCTGTGCGCGGCAGATCACGGCGGCTGCAAATCAGCGCTGTGCTGTTGCGATGCTCCAAGCCGCCGTAGCCATCATCAACGGCGTTGAGCATGAAAACATATTTTTCAAATGGGGGCTTGTTCGCGGCGGTATCTGGCTTGCCGTGCCAAAACAGCATCTCGGCCTCCACGATTTTTTTCGTGTCAGAGAGCAATCGCTCGCCATCGAATGAAGCACTCGCGCCGCTGACCGTGAACGCGTGCTCGACGCCGCGCACTGTGAAATTGCCGCGCCAGAAATTGCTTATCTCAAATGGCGTATCGGCCAGATGATCGTAATCATCGAATAGATACTCGCCGAGCAGACTTTTTGCGGCAGTTTTAGAGAGTTTTAGGGTGGTAGCCGGCGTAGATACTGCGCAGAGTGCTTCTGAATTAATAGCAACTAGCGACATCCCATGCGGCTTGCTCGTCTGGCCCTCTACGCGCACGCAAAGCGATGTGGGATTAAAAAATGCGCGCTGCGCATCAAGATAAGCTGTGCGCACAGAATTGTCGAATGCATACACCTCGTAGATGATCTCGAGCGGCTTGGTGGCCGTGTTTTTGAAGCGCCAAGTGGATTTGTCGAGCTGATCAATAGCGCAAGCTTTGCCGCCTTGGCGCGCACTCAAATTTTGCACATGCTTTGCAAATTCGCGCACCATATAACTGCCGGGAATCCACACCGGCAGGCTGACCGTTTGCAGCCGTTCAGGTTTGGTCACGAGGAGCGTCACGCGCCAGAGGTGCCCATGCACATGGGCTGCTTCAATTCTGTAATGAACGCTCGCATTCTTCATTAAAAATCACCCTTTCATTTCACCGCTTGAGAAGGGCACGAATCTTCAATCCCGCTGCCCAGCATGCTCCGAAATAGATAGCGCCAGCAGCAATCAATACGCCGGCAAGGAGCCCAATCCGCTGAAAATAAACGCTTTGCATCGCAACCCAATCAACGGCCTGCGCGCTCCAAAGCAAAAATACAGCCAGCAAGCTACTAGCCGCAATCACCTGTAATGCAAACAACCCCCAGCCTTTTGATGGCACATAGATTTTGCTGCGCAGCAAACCAATGAGCAGCCACAACGCATTGAGCAGCGCGCCCAAACCAATGGAGAGTGTGAGCCCCGCGTGCAGCATGTGTGGCAC
>JAYUSD010000012.1:0-33222 GCA_043755865.1 Variovorax sp.
AACGCATCTTCGTACGATCTCTTCTCTGAAGGCGCAACAGAGTCGCTTTTGCCAAAGCCCCGGTAATCCAGCGCCACCACGTTAAAGCCCAGAGAGCGCATGTGCTCAATGCGCCAAGCGCTGCCCACCACATTCCAGCGCGCGCCATGCAAATAAAGCAGCATCGGTTTGGCCGCATCATTGCCATTGATCAGCAGATGCAGCTTCGTTGGCTTGCCAGTTTCTTTGGAATCAAAATTCACCCAAGCCTCTTGCATGCCAGAGGCCAGCTCCACCGTGTTGCCCCAAGTGCGATCCGTGGGGCTGAAAATCCATTGGCCTTGCTTTTCGTGCAGAGTTGCGCAGCCTGCAAGCAAGGCGGCAGACAGCAAGGCAGCGGCGATCAGGCGTATTGAATATTTGGGCATCACGGGCAGACTGATTTTTGTGCAGAAAAGTTCAGCGCCCGCGCATGAAAAGCGCATCCAGTTCTTTGATGCTGATCACCCGCCAAGTCGGGCGGCCATGGTTGCATTGATCGCTTCGCTCCGTGGTTTCCATTTGGCGCAGCAGAGCATTCATTTCTTCCAGCGTGAGGCTGCGGTTGGCGCGCACGGCGCCGTGGCAGGCCATCGTAGAGAGAATCTCGTGCTGTGCGCGTTCAATCACGGTGCTCGCATCATGCTGCGCCAGCTCGGCGAGCACACTGCGCGCCAGCTCCACTGGATCGCCTTTGGCGAGCGTGGTGGGCACAGCGCGCACAGCAAGCGTCTTGGCAGAAAACGCTGTGATGTCTAGCCCGAGTTGGCTAAGCGAATTCTCATGTGCCTCGGCAGTGGCCACTTCAGCGGGCGTGGCGGCAAACGTGGCGGGAATCAGCAGCGGCTGCGATGAAATGCGCACGGGCATTGCATCGGGCGATGCGTGAGTGGACAGCTGATGCTTCAATCGCTCGTACACAATGCGCTCGTGCGCCGCATGCATGTCCACGATCACCATGCCTTGTGCGTTTTGCGCAAGGATGTAGATGCCGTGAAGCTGCGCGATGGCTTTGCCTAAAGGCCAAGTGATGGATTCCTCTAGGCCGGATGGCGTGGTGTTGAACGTAGGTGCTGCAGTAGATGGGATGCTAGGCGAGAGAGCTGCGCTTGGCATCCAAAGCTGCGCTACATCACGGACTTCATTAATTCCTAAATTGATAGCACTCTGCGCAGTGTATACGCCGGCTAGTGGCTGATTTCTCTTAAAAATATCGGATTGAAAGGGATTTTGAGCAAGCTGCGCTTGGGCAGGCGATGGCGCAGATTGCGCGGCTTGCATCGCTTGCATGCTGCTTCGCGGCGCAGCCAATACACCCTGCACCGCATGCCGCACTGCTTGATGAATCTCGCGTCCATCGCGAAAGCGCACCTCGATTTTTGTTGGATGCACATTCACATCCACGCGCCTCGGATCGATCTGCACAAACAACACATAAACCGGCTGCCGCCCGCCATGCAGCACATCTTCATAGCTGCTGCGCACGGCATGCTGGATCACTTTATCGCGCACAAAGCGGCCGTTCACGTAAGCATATTGCTGATCGGCGCGGGAGCGGGCGGTATCGGGCAGGCCGGCAAATCCTGTCACCTTCACTGCACCCTCGCCGTGATCCAAAGTCAGCGAGGCTTCGATAAAGTCATCCCCCAGCACATCTTGCACGCGCTGCCTTGCATCAGCGCAGCGCCACTGCCCAATGAGCTTGCCTTCATGCCACACCGCAAAGCCCACATCAGGCCGCGCCAGCGCATGACGGCGAATCGCCTCCACGCAATGCGACAGCTCGGTCGCATCGCTTTTCAAAAATTTGCGTCGCGCAGGTGTTGCAAAGAACAATTCTTTGACTTCAACCGTCGTCCCCTGCGCCCGCGCGGTGGCAAGCAGCTCGCCTGAGCGGCCATCCAGCAGCCAAGCGGCGTTTTTTGAATCATTTGGGTTGTTTGCCCGAGAAGATACGGCGCAGTCAGCTATTGAATTAATAGCGGCGAGCGCCTCGCCCCGAAAGCCCATCGTGCCCACGGATTCCAAATCTTGCAGGCTTGAAATCTTCGATGTTGCATGCCGCTTGAAAGCCAGTGGCAACTGATCGCGCGGTATACCGCAGCCATCATCTTCCACAACAATGGCGCGCACACCGCCGCCCAGAAGCCGCACGGTGATCGTTGATGCGCCCGCATCCAAGGCGTTGTCTACCAACTCACGCACCACCGATGCGGGGCGCTCCACCACCTCGCCTGCAGCGATTTGGCTGATCAGCTCATCGGGAAGCTCTCGAATGATGGGGGATGTTTGGGAGGAAAAAGCATTCACAGATTGATTTTAGGCGACAGGTGATAATCACAGCCCATGGAACTCATCTCTCAGCTCTTCGCCCTCGGCATTGATTTCATCGTCAACATTGACGAATACCTTTTGCGCTTTGTACAAGCGTATGGCCCGTGGATCTATGTGCTGCTGTTTGCGATTATTTTCACCGAGACCGGTGTCGTGGTCATGCCGTTTTTGCCGGGTGATTCACTTTTGTTTGTGGTGGGCGCAATGTGTGGCATTGGCCTCATGAGCTTCCCGTTGGCCTGCGCGGTGTTGATCGTGGCAGCAATTCTTGGCGATCAATGCAATTTCATGATTGGCCGCTATTTTGGCCCCAAGGTGTTCCAGTGGGAAAACAGTCGCTGGTTTAACAAACGTGCCTTCAACAAGGCGCATACCTTTTATGAGACCTATGGCGGCATCACCATCATCCTTGCTCGCTTCATGCCCTTCGTTCGCACTTTTGCGCCCTTCGTAGCGGGCGTAGCCGACATGAACCGCACAAAATTTACCCTCTACAACGTGGTGGGCGCTTTCATTTGGGTGCTCGGCATCGTCACAGCCGGCTACTTTTTTGGCAACCTGCCTTGGGTTAAAGCCAATTTAGAAAAAATCATTTGGGCACTGATCATCGTGCCGGGCTTGATGGCGATTTTTGGCGCTTGGAGGGCGGGGCGTGCTGAGAAAGCAAAAGCAAAAGCTACAGCATGATGATTCGCCTGTCCCCCAGCTCCGCGCAATTGCCGCCATATTTTTGGGCGCTCTTTGCCTTGTATTCGTTGGCCAGCATAATTCACTTCGTGCACAACGCAGAATTCATCGCGATTTACCCCAACATGCCCGTGTGGATCACGCGCGAGACGGTGTATCTCGCATGGCTAGGCATAGGATGCCTTGGTTTGGCAGGCCTGCTGATGTGGCGCTTCAAGCTCTTTGCGCTCGGCATGCTGTGCTTCGGTGCATACGGTGCTTTGGGCATCGATGGCCTAGCGCACTACACCTTGGCACTATGCGGCGAGCACACCTTCGCCACAAATTTAACGATTTGGTTTGAAGTGATCACGGGCTTTGTGCTGCTCATCGTCTCAGGCATGTGGCTCGGGCGTTGGGCATCGCGATTTTCGCTGGCACGCACATAGATTTCGGCTGTGATTGAGTTGCATCACGCAGCGAAGTAGAGGAGGAGGGCACCGCGTAGCGCAGCCCGGGGGACATTCGCGGCGTGATGTAGCCCAAGCGCGGCTGAGATCGCACTCAGCAAAAGGCGATCAAGCCTTGGCAGTTTTGGGCACCCGCCCCATCAAATAAAACTCAGCATTGGGCATCATCCCGGAAAACGATGCCATTCGGTTCGACAAGCCAAAGAAGGCTGTGATCGCTGCAATATCCCATGCATCTTCGTCTGTGAAACCCTGTGCATGCAGCGCCGCAAAATCTTCATCATTGACTTGATCAGAATGCGCGCAGATCTTCATCGCAAAATCCAACATGGTTTTTTGACGCGGCGAAATCTCAGCTTTCAAATAGTTCACCGCCACTTGATCCGCAACAAGCGGCTTCTTCTCATAAATTCGCAAAATCGCACCATGTGCCACCACGCAATACAGGCAATGGTTGGCCGCGCTGGTGGTGGTGACGATCATCTCGCGATCACCTTTGGTGAGTCCACTCGTCCGGCCGGTGGTCTCCGGCATCATCAATGCATCGTGGTATGCAAAGAAGGCGCGCCACTCGGCGGGGCGGCGGGCGAAGGCGAGAAACACATTCGGAATGAAGCCCGCCTTTTCTTGTGTTTGCAAAATACGGCTCTTGATGTCTTCAGGCAAAGTGTTGAGATCAGGGTGTGGATAACGTGTGTTCATGCTGGCATGATATTACTTTTGACAAAGCATCACAGAGGCAAACCATGAGCAAGACATTCCCGCAATTCAAAGCAACACCGACTGGCGATCCCGTCTACGACAAAGGCTTAGCCCGCCGCAAAGCCGTGCTCGGCGAAGAATATGTCAATGCCGCTTTTGCGCGCTCCACCGAATTCACCGCGCCGCTGCAAGAGCTCGTTACTGTGCATGCTTGGGGCAACACTTGGCAGCGAGATGGTATTTCGCTGAAGATGCGCAGCATCGTCACCGTCTCGATGCTGGTAGCACTTGGCCGCATGCATGAGCTCAAAATCCATGTGCGCGGCGCACTCAACAATGGCGTCACCCAAGAAGAATTGCAAGAGATTTTTATGCACGCCAGCGTGTATTGCGGTTTCCCTGCTGCCGTTGATGCGTTTCGTGCTGCTTCTGAGGTGGTTGAAAGCTGATCTTCACCCTTTATTTTTAAAAATGGCCTTTACCCGGCATGAAATATCAATAGTTTGCTATTTAAATATGAGCAAGTAAAGTTTTAATAAACCGACGGCTCACCCGGCGGGCGCGTTTTGAAGCGCTTGTGGACCCAGTAATATTGATCGGGTGCTTGCAGCACAAGTGTTTGTAATTCGCGGTTCATGCGCTCAGTATCTGAGCGCGCATCGCGGCTGGGAAAATCGCTCCAAGGCGAAGAAAAATTAACCTCGTAGCCGTCTGCCGTCATGCGGTTAGCCAGCGTGATCACGCGCGCTTTGCAAAGCCGCGCAAAGCGAGAAAGCGACGTGACGGTCGCCGTATTGACATCAAAAAATGGCACAAATTCTGCCCCATGGCTGCCAAAATCCATGTCCGGCAGCAAATACAAAGCCTCTCCAGCTTCAACCGATGCCGAGATCTCACGCACACCTTGCATCCGCGCAAACAAGCGCAGCCCGCCGAAGCGCTGGCGGCCTTGCAAAATCCAATCGTCCACAACTGGGTTGCGCTGGCTTTGGTAAATGCTGCACAGGGGGCGAAGCTTATCTTTCGCAATCGCCACACCGCCTGCATCCAGCCCGACAAAATGCGGTGAGAAAAGCACCAGTCGCGATTCGGTTCGCAGGGCTTGAATATCGCCGGTCACTTTCAAACGCTTGGCCAGCTGAGCGCGTGAACCATGCCAAAGCCAGCTTCTATCCAGCCACGCTTGCGCGACGCGCACGAAGACTTGTCGCTCTAATGCGATGCGTTCGGCTTTGGGCATGCCCGGAAAACACAGTGAGAGGTTGACGCGCACCACTTTGCGGCGCGGCCAAATCACGAGATACAAAAATTGCCCGAGCAACCAGCCGATGCTGCGCACCACCGGTAGCGGCAGCGGTGCAAGGATGCGCATGAAGAGCACGCCGGCATGGCTGAGGAGGCGAGTGAGCGGCTCCATCAACTTGTCTGCTCCATCGCATTCGTCACATCATCAGGCCGGGGCTGTTTGTAGCGCGCATAGCCCCACAGGTATTGCTGCGGACACTCACGCACCAAGCGCTCCATCGCCGCATTGATTTGGGTTGCCGCTTGTTCGGGCAGGTCGGCTAAGTTTTCAGTAAATGGCCGCAGGTGCACGCAATAGCCCGCTCCACTGGACAACCGCTCACCCCACGCTAAGACAATCGTTGCTCCCGTTTGTTTGGCCAAGCGTGCGGGCAAAGTCATGCTGTAAGCCGATTGGCCAAAAAATTCAGACCAAACGCCCAATCCCAGTGGCGGCACTTGATCGGGCAAGATGCCTAACGCCTGCCCGTTGCGCAGCGCCTTCACCAAAGTCTTCACGCCCGACAAAGTGGCCGGTGCAGCGGCTAAGCCCGCTCGGTTGCGCGACTGGCTCACCACATTTTGCAACCAAGCTTTTCGCGCCGGGCGATACAGCACAGTGATCGTTTTTCCAGCAGCGGCATAACGCTGCGCATAGGCTTGCGCTGTGACTTCAAAACAGCCCAAATGCGGTGTGAGAAACACAATGCCTTTGCCGGTTGCATGCGCCGCGTCAATCAGCTCGACGCCATCCCACGCAATCGGAACGGGCGCGCCCAGCCACAGCCTAGGCAGCTCGGCCACCATGCGCCCTGAATGTGCAATGCCTCTGCGCACTTGCGCTGGTGTGTAGCCAGCAAAGTGGGAGTGGGTCGCAAAGCGGCGGCGATAAGCCGGCGAAAACGCATACGCGATCCAGCCGAGCAACGCTCCCAAGCCATGCAACAAGGGCAGCGGCAGACTAGCGAGCAACTTGAACAAAGCTTCCATCTATTTGATAAAATATAGCCCGTCGCTGAGTTAACCCGAGCAACTTGCAGAGCGACGTTAAACCCAACTGCTAAAGCGTTCGCCAAGCACCCGAGAATGTTCTAGGGTCTGCGGCAACGCAGATTCACATCAATATAGGAGTGTTACACAAATGGCGAACGATTTTCTCTTCACATCCGAATCCGTCTCTGAAGGCCACCCAGACAAAGTGGCTGACCAGATCTCTGACGCGATTCTTGATGCAATTTTTAAACAAGACCCACGCAGCCGCGTAGCAGCTGAGACGCTGTGCAACACCGGCCTTGTGGTGCTCGCAGGCGAGATCACGACGAATGCCAACGTCGATTACATCCAAACCGCGCGCGACACCATCCAGCGCATCGGCTACGACAACACCGAATACGGCATTGACTACAAAGGCTGCGCCGTGATGGTTTGCTATGACAAGCAGAGCAACGACATTGCCCAAGGCGTGGATCAAGCAAGCGATGATCACCTCAATACGGGTGCGGGCGACCAAGGCCTGATGTTTGGCTACGCATGCGATGAAACGCCAGATTTGATGCCCGCGCCAATTTACTACGCGCACCGCTTGGTCGAGCGTCAAGCCATGCTGCGCAAGAGCGGTAAGCTGCCTTTCTTGCGCCCTGATGCGAAGAGCCAGGTGACGATGCGTTACGTGGATGGCAAGCCGCACAGCATTGACACCGTGGTGCTCTCCACGCAGCACGATCCCGATCAAAGCATTGACATGAAGACGCTGAAGCCCAGCTTTTACGAAGCCGTGATTGAAGAAATCATCAAGCCTGTGTTGCCCAAAGAATGGTTGATCAACACCAAATACTTGATCAACCCCACAGGTCGTTTCGTGATCGGTGGCCCGCAGGGCGATTGCGGCCTCACCGGTCGCAAAATCATCGTAGACACCTACGGCGGCGCATGCCCCCACGGCGGTGGCGCATTCTCCGGCAAAGATCCCTCCAAGGTGGATCGCTCAGCAGCGTATGCCGCTCGCTACGTAGCGAAAAACGTGGTGGCCGCAGGCCTAGCCAAGCAATGCCAAGTGCAAGTGGCTTACGCGATTGGCGTGGCCAAGCCGATGAACATCACGGTATACACCGAAGGTACGGGCGTCATTTCGGACGAGAAGCTCTCCGCCTTGGTCGCCGAGCACTTTGATTTACGCCCGAAAGGCATCATCCAAATGCTCGACCTGCTGCGCCCGATCTACCAAAAGACAGCAGCCTACGGCCACTTTGGCCGAGATGAGCCCGAGTTCACATGGGAACGCACGGACAAAGCAGCCGCGCTGCGTGCGGCTGCTGGCCTGAAATAAACGCTAAGCGCATCAGATAGCGTAGTACGGCGGGCCTTGGGCTCGGCGTACTACGCTTTTTTTTCATCTGTGTACAAGGTAGATGCAAGCCAGCCCAATGCGATGTGCGAGAAGACCCCCTTGACGTTGTGCTGCCCACGCACGATATTCAAGTATTCATCTTGGGCTTTTTATGCGAAGTGTTTTGAGCAACTTATTCGACAGCGTTCTGCTCCCATGATGGAGCGCCGCGCTTTTCTGATCCAATGCGCTGCCAGCGCGGTGGCCACAGCAGCCATCGGACGATTGGCGGCGCAGACTCTGCGCCATGATCCTTTCTTATTGGGTGTAGCATCCGGCTCGCCCGCAACAGATGGCATGGTGCTGTGGACGAGGCTCATGGCGCCAGCTTTGGGCGAGCCCTTGCCTGCTGCGCCGATTGAAGTGATGTGGGAGCTAGCGAGCGATTCCCAATTCAAGCGGATCGTCAAAGCCGGTACGGCATTCGCGGCATCCGATTTTGCGCACAGTGTGCATGTTGAAATCAGCGGTTTAGAGCCTGTGGTCGATTCATCAAAGCCTGATTTTTACTGGTATCGCTTCATGGTCGGCGATGCAATCAGCCCCGTGGGTCGCACGCGCACCTTGCCTCAATTGGCATCGCGTGCTTCGCTGACGCTGGCGCTGGCTTCTTGCCAAAACTACGAGCACGGCTATTTCAGTGCTTATCGGCATATGGCTAAAGAGGATTTGGACGTGGTGCTGTTTGTCGGTGATTACATCTATGAATACGGCATGACACCCAACCGCACGCGCCAGCACAATAGCCCCACCGTGCAAAGCTTGAATGACTATCGCGCACGCTATGCCTTGTATAAATCTGATGCGGATTTGCAAGCCGCGCATGCCGCATTTCCATGGATCGTGACTTGGGATGATCACGAGGTGGAAAACGATTACGCCAATGATCGCTCGCCCTCAGATCGCGGCGAGCAATTCATGCGAAAACGCGCTGCTGCTTACCGCGCTTACTGGGAGCACATGCCGCTGCGAAGAGCCCAGTTGAGTGTGGGAGACTTGGCGCAAATGTACCGCCGCTACGCTTGGGGGCAAACAGCGAATTTGCACATGCTCGATGCGCGCCAATACCGCGATTACCACGTATGCACGCCATCCGATCAGGGCGGCTCGCGCACTATTACTGATCAAAATTGCCCGGAACGCTTGAGCCAATCATCGAGTTTATTGGGGCAGCAACAAGAGGCTTGGCTAGCCAATGGAATTGCGCAAAGCCAAGCCAGCTTTAATATCGTCGGGCAGCAATCCATCATGGCGCAGATGCGCATGCCTGCCAATCGAGCACCTGAGACCACCACAGCCGAGGGATTTTGGAACGACAGTTGGGATGGCTACCCGCAGGCACGCCAGCGCGCGCTTGCACAGTGGGCGCAGAAAAAAAACGTCATCTCGCTTGGTGGTGATGTGCATGCGACTTATATCAACCATCTGGTCAGCAATTTTGATGATCCAAAATCACCAGTTTTGGCCACCGAAATTGTGGGCACTTCGATCAGCAGCCCAAGTTGGCCGCAAGCTGCCACGCAGCGCATCATGGGTTTCAATCCCCACATGCAATTTGGCAAAAGTGACCTGCGTGGCTACACCGTCTTGCGGTTCGATGGAAATCTGGCCACCGTGATGCCGCGTGTGATCGACAATGCGCGCGTACGGGAATCCACGCTTTCTACGGCTGCTCAATTTGTGATTGAATCGGCACGCCCGGGTGCTCAAAGGGTCTGATGTTTCGGGGAATCGCGTTGGGGCGATGTGCAACGCAGGCAACGACCGAGCAGATGAGGGCGGCCAGATAGGGCAGCGCTTGTAAACCCAGCATGGCAATCCAAAGTATCGATTCCGTCTGATCTGCTGGGCGCGTGAAACCCACTGCAGCCATTGCTGTGAGTAATGCGCTCAGGAGCAAAATCTCTTCGCGCGAAGCCGCCAGAGCCCAATATGCTTTTCGTTTCGCAGGCAGTGCGCTCGCAAATTGATCGCCTTTCGCTGTGACATGAAAGATGCCCGCCCGCGTAAACAGGCCTGACAACACACCGCGAGCAATCGCATGCGACAAACCCATGCCAGCCACCGATGCCCCCACAATATCTCCGAGTGAACAAGGCACTCGCCGCCAATACAGCAGAGGCCCAATGATCAACTTGACGCAGCAAAACATAGCCAGCGGCATGACAAGCAAAAGCACCGGAGGAGAAAAATAATGCGGGAAGGCCAACATACCCATCGTCCACAACAAAGCGCCGGCCACAAAGATCAGATGCAGGGCATCCCCCAGCCATGGCAGCCAGCCTGCAACGAAGTGATAGCGCTGGCCTAAACTCAGTCTCAGTCCATGACGTGCATTGTCAAGACGGGTTGCTGACTTCGGCGCAATCAAGCCCCATCCCATCAATGCACGCCAATGGGCTTTGAAGATTTGCATGCCACCCTGAGCCCAGCGATGTCGCTGCTTTTTGAAAGCATTGAAATCATCTGGGGTGAGGCCCTCGCCCATGACTGCATCCACGTAGATGGTGCGTAAATTCTGCTGCATCAATCGAAGCCCCAGTTCGGCATCTTCACACAAGCACCATTCAGACCATTGCCCGTGCTCGCGTAATGCGCTGGCTCTGATCAAAGTCATGGTGCCGTGCTGGATGATGGCATTGCGTTCGTTGCGGTGATGCATGCCAATTCGAAAAAAGCCCTCATATTCCCAATTCATCATTTGGCGAAATACCGTATCGCCCCAATCGCGATGCGCTTGCGGCGCTTGCACAATGCCCACCGTGCTGCGACTGAAGTAAGCCACAAGGCTGTGCAACCACTCTGGTTTGACGAGGTAATCCGCATCGACTACGCCAATGATTTGCGCGCGCTCATCGGTTTTGCTTAACGCAAAGTTCAGCGCGCCCGCCTTAAACCCTGGCCAGCTCGGCAAATGGAAAAAGCGGAAATTGGGCGGCAGGGCGGCCATGAAATCACGCACCGGCATCCACAGCGATGCATCTTGCGTGTTGTTGTCCACCACGATGACTTCAAAGCATGTGTAGTTCAGTTCGCAGAGGCTTTTTAACGTCGCGATCACCATATGTGGCGGCTCGTTGCAGCAAGCCAAGTGGATCGAGACGAAGGGTTGGGCAGCACTAGCCCCAAGTGGCTGCGGTGAGAAGCGTCGTCTCAAACTTCCCTCCCAAAACAACTCGACAAATTCAAACAGATGCACCAGCAAAATCATCACCATCACCGTCGTGGTGGGAATCAGTAGCGCCAACATCCACCAATCGCTACTCGTCATGTAGTACCACAGAGGCAGGGTGATCACGATGGTGGCAACCGTCAAGAGCGCTTGCGCTAGCGCTGCAAAGGCCACGCGAGCCACAGCTCGCAAGCTGATCATGCGAACCAAGAAGAAGCTCAGCAGGAAAAATCCTGCGAGTGAAGAGCCAAGCGCGCGAGCTTGCCAATGCGGATCAGATTCAATCGCGCCTGCGAACGCAAATTTTGGGTTGCGCGCTGCATCAAAAACCCCCCAATAAGCGCCCGCCAGCCCTTCTTCAGTCCGCTTCCATGGCTGATCAAAGGCTTCGATGAAAAAATAATCGAGCTTTTCTTGTGTGGCACGGGCGATGAACTGGCGCACAAAAGCAGCCTGCACTGCCGGGCTGGGGAGCGCTCGCTTTATGCCTTTACCGCTGCTTGGGAAGCCTACCTCGCCGATCACAATCTTTTTACCTGGATGACGCTCGCGAACCCAAGCCAAGCGCTGCATTGACTCTTCCAATGCCGTCTCAATTCCCACGCCTTCCCAATAGGGCAGCAAATGCACGGTGATGAAATCTACTTCAGCGGCCAGCTCCGGATGCTTCAGCCACACATGCCAAGGCTCAGCGGTTGAGACTGGCAATGCTGTGGCGCGGCGCGCTTGCCTGAGAAAACCCGTCAGTTGCTGCGGTGTCAGGCTTTCTTTGAGTACCGTTTCGTTGCCAATCATCAGTTGACTGACATTCGCGTGCGTCTTGGAAATTTGCAATGCGGCTTCAATCTCATACACATTTTGTGTGTAGTCTTTGTGCAGCCAAGCACCTAATGTCACTTTGATGCCATGTTGTGCTGCGATGGCGGGCAATTGCGGAAATTGAGCCGCGCTGTACACGCGGATTTGCCCTGTCACAGTGGCCAACAGCTTCAAATCTTCGTTCAGCAACTGCTCAAGTGGTTGCTCGCGCATCCAAGGCGCATCATCACGCCCAAAAGGTGCGTAGGTCAAACCATTCACGCGCGGAGCAACATCGGGCGCTTGATAAGCCGGCCCCAGCGATGCCCATAACGCGTAGTTCGCCAGCGCAACAGCGGCGGCCAGCAAAAATGCTGCACCACGCCGGTAACGAACATGAAACGGGAGAGAATTTTCCAAAATGCGGTGCAATCAAAAAGAGTCTGAACGACTATGCTTATAAGTCGTGTGTAAAAGAGAAGACCTTACACTGACTGTGTACGTAGCCAATTGCTGCTTTGATTCACGGTATTTTCCTTTAATGCACATACCCACACTTTCGACTCCCCTTCGCAGAACTCTGGCGAGGATGGTGCAGTGCGCTGCGCTGCTGATTGCGCTGGGGTGGTGGGGCGCGCGAGGCATTCCCTTTCAATTGCAAATGCCGCTTAGCCTGTTGACAAGTGAGCAGGCACTTTTGCCTTGCGTCTCGTATTCGCCTTTTCGCCACCGGGAAGGCCGCGATGACATCACTCCGTTCAATTATTCGGTCAGTGTGAGCCCTGCTCAAATCGAGACGGATTTGCGTATTTTGAAAACACGCACCAACTGCATCCGCACCTATGGCTTATCGCAAGGGCAGGATGCTGTGCCTGCGGTGGCGCGCAAGCTGGGCATGCGGGTGCGAATGGGAATTTGGCTCTCGCGCGATGAAGCACAAAATCGGCTGCAATTGGATCGCGGCATCCAGCTTGCGACTGAATTCAAAGATGTGGTGGATCTTTTGGTGGTGGGCAATGAGGTGTTGCTCAGGCGCGAAGTCTCGCCCGATGCGCTTAGCAAAATCTTAAGCGAGGCTCGGCAGCGCTCGCCTGTGCCGGTCACGTATGCCGATGTGTGGGAGTTTTGGCAGCGGCATGCGGCGCTGGCGCAGCATGTGGACGCAGTGACAGTGCATATCCTGCCTTACTGGGAAGATGATCCGGTCGAGGTTAGCCTCGCTGCCGACCATGTGCTGAGCGTGGCTGCAAAGATGCAGCAGCAATTTGCAGGCAAACCGATTTGGGTAGGCGAGACGGGCTGGCCGGCTGCGGGCCGGCAGCGTGCGGGCGCAGTGCCCGGCAAGGTGGAGCAAAGCCGTTTTTTGAGCGATTTGCTGACGCGTGCAAATAGCCAAGCGAAGGCGCGACCTGCGAGCCCAAGTTTCAACGTGATTGAAGGCTTTGATCAGCCTTGGAAGCGCTCGTTTGAAGGCGCGATGGGCGGCTATTGGGGTCTGTTCGATCAATTCGGGCAAGCGCGCGTGCAAATCGGTGGCGGCATCACAGAAGATGAGCATTGGTGGCGAGGGCTTCTCTGCGCTGCGCTTGCAGGCGCGATTGCGCTGCTGGTTTGCACAATTCGCCGCCTATCGACGGATTTTGCGGCCTCTGCTGTGCTATCTGCAGCTTTGGTGGGCGCGGTGATGCCGGTGCAGTGGCTGATGGTGCAGCAATGGGACAGGAGCCCGCGTGAGATGGCGGCAAGTGGTTTTCTGGCGCTGCTCGGTGTGGCGATTGCATGGGTTTCGGTGCGAGAAAAATTGACGAAAACCCACGCTGCACTGCACCTCACGCTGCTATTTTCTGCCGCTACAGCGGCGCTGGTGCTGCTATTGGAATCTCGCTACAGGCCGTTTCCTTGGTGGTGGTTTTTAGCGCCGACAGCTGCGCTGTGTGCGCAGCGGCTGCGCAATGCAGAGTCGATAAGGTACTTTTCCAAGGAAGCCCTGCTGCTGGTTGCCGTGACTGCTGGCGGCGCTGTGCTGATGATGTGGACGGAAGGTTGGCGCAATCTTCAGGCGGCATCCTATGGGGGTCTGCTGTTGCTGCTGGCAGCAATTTCGACTTGGCCTTCTCGCACAAAAACGAGCAGCGCTAACAACGCTGCTGGCGCAGACAACTCCGTGGTGTAGAGAACCAATCCCGCGCTGGCTAAGAAAAGTGCCATGCCAGCCATCGGACGCCAGCCGGTGAGAAAGGCAAGCGCTGCGATGCCCAAAGCAACCCAGCCAATGCGCTGATGCACAAAGGCTTGAATGATCCAAGAGCGCACGGTGCACCAAGCCTCGCGCGAGCCGCCGTCGCACAGATAAGTAAGGTGTGCGGGCTCAATGAGTTGGTATCGCGCGCCCGAGGCCAGCGAGAAACCGAGCGCACATAAAGTGATCGCGCTAATTGCTCTCATCCGTGCATTCATGGGGCAGATTTCGCGGGAATGACTTGAGGTGCTTTTGAATCGAAGACTTTGACCAAGAGTTGCGTGAAGTCGTACAAAGCGCCAATCCTTTGATCTGCGGGCTCTAAGCCAGATGTGAAACCTTGTTTGAGCAAACGCTGCATCAATTCGGTGTTGCTGCTGATGATGTGAATCGGCACATCCCAAGTCACGCCTTCGCCGGTGACGTTTGCCGCTGGCTGATGGTCGCCTAAGAGGATAAACACGGTATCCCTGATGCGCGGCTGAGCGAGGTAGCCGGAGAGCCATTTAAAGTTGTATTCGAGCATGCCAAGATAGCTCGGCCGCATGTTGAGCCAATCGAGTGGCTGCGCATTGACACCTTCCATCTGCTTTTCGCTGAAGGGATCGGGTTTCAGAATCTGAGACCAATCTTCTAGATAGGGCGGCACGGGGTGAAAGGGCATGTGGCTCGTGATGGAGGGATAAAAAGTTAGGCGTTTGGGTGAGGTGGCTGCGATGGGGTGGAGTTGATGGAAACTGGCCAAGGCGTATTGATCGGGCAGGCTCCAGTATCCCAATTTGGGGCCTTTGTATTGAAGATCGCGTGAGTCTAAAAATTGATCGAATCGATAAAACGATTTTTCAGGCCAATCCCACGATAAGGCCGGGTAGATGCCAAAGGTTTGGTAGCCGCGATCTCGAAACATCGTCACCAACGTAGGCCGCTCGGTGGTGAGCAGCAGATCGTGTACAGCGGCATCTCCGGTATTGATGCCTGAAAGCAAGGCCAGATGCGCCAGCTCTGATGCGCCGCCGAAGGTGGTGGACGCTGCAAAAGCGGAGACCACTTGTAGGCCGCTGGCCTTGATTTGCGCTGCGAACGCTTCGCGCGAGGGCTTGAGCCGCTCATGCATGGCCGCATTGCTGAAGGCGACGCGGCCATACGACTCAAGGAAAAACAGATTCACATCAGCATTGCGCAACACGGCGAGATCCGAATCAAAAGCGGGCGATGCGGGCAACACATTTTTAAGCTCTCGCTCGGCAATCGTTTTGGCAAGTAATTTGGCTTGCCGAAAGTAGGTTGGCAACACGGGCTTGGAAACATAGGGCCAAGTGGCCACCACACCATTGACATTGGCCACCGATACGGCCACTGCGCCAGCGGTAATGACCCAAACCCAAGCGCTCTTCAAAGCGTAGGGCGCGGCCAGTGTGGCGGTGGTTCTGATCGCCCAGCGCAAGGTGAAATAGATCAGGGCGATGAAAGCCAACACAGCGCTCACCACCCCCACCGAGACCCACAGCGGATAGCTTTTGAGCGAGACCCAAGTGACGCGTGGAATTTGCAGCGCATCCCAGTAAAGATTGATATCGCGCCCAAACAGCGCTGGCGCAGTGGTGTCGAAATAACGGCCAAACACCAGCACCATGTAAGCGATGGTGAGGCCAGCTACAGCGCGCGCACTCAGTGCTTTGCGCCAAGCGACGAGTGCGAGGATGATCACCCATAGCAAGACAAACTCTGGTGCTAAACGCCGATCTAATTTGACGAAAGGTGTTGGCCACAAATTGGTCATGCTGAGCAGGGCATTCAACACAAAGAGTGCGATCAGTGCAATCGCGATGAGTTTGACGCGAGACGGCTGTATGTTCATCGCATTGGGCATAAAGAGTTTGCTCCGATTGGGGTGAGTTGGTGGGGAAAAGCGGCCGCAGAGCAATTGTGTTTTAAACAGTCGCTTTCATCACTTGGTTTATTACGATACAGCGTTGGCTCGCATCGCGCTGTCATGAGTACGCAGCTTCAGATCACCTGGATGCTGGAAGCTCTAAGCGGTTGATTTTTTGGCTGGAGAACGCGGGTAGTCGTCGCGCGAATCAAGGCGACTCAAATCCGCCTTCTACCCAAGCCACTGCGCTCGCGCGATTGAGTTTGAAGGATGGCAGCACTTTGATGCGCGCCACTTCATCGCCACCCGCATCTTGCGCGCTGAGCGTGGCCGATGGGTTGTCGTCATCGGGTTGAATGTCTAGGCTCACGGTAAAGCGCGCTCCCTTGGCTGTGATTTCCAAGCTTTGATGCAAAGCCGCATGCAATTGCTGCTCTTGCCGGCGCACGAATTCTGAAGCGGTTTTGACGAGTGTACTGAAAGCGAATTTATCCAGCGGTTTGGGGTTTTTTTTGTCGCGCCCCATGGTCCACGGGCCAATGAGAGCCGGCTCAGTTGCGCCGTCTTTCGTCATGGCTACGGCCCAGCCATCGTCATCTTCGTTCTTCATGACCGAGGCCGTCCAGCCGTCGCCTTGCCACAGGCGTGGCTCTTTGCTGGGCTCGGGGGCAGTGTCTGCATTAAAAGTGTCCATGGCGTGAATTAGAAACCAGAATGCTTGGGTCTCTTGTCACGTCAGTCGCGAAATTGCGCTTTGAATGGCAAATAAGTATCGTTTTCTGATACCCGGCAAGCCTTGTGCTGACACTTTGCGTTGCTGGCGTGGCAGATGATAAAGTTGGGTAATACTTAACAACATCCTCAACAACAGAAAGTTTATTCATGAATAACCCCATCATTCAACGCGACACCGGCGCTTGGCAATTGCAAGTGTGGATTTCATTCGGCTTGGCTGTTTTCCTCTGCGGCACGGGCTTGGCTTGGCTGCCGGGGCAAGATTTGGATCGCGCGTTCATGGTGATGGGTTATATCTTTTGCTTGTCTACCGCGTTTTTCTTAGCCAAGTTTGTTCGCGACAACCAATACAAGCAAGCTGACACGCCCATGTGGAAAATGGTGGTGTACGCCGCTTTCTTTGTGGCGATGACGCTCACAGCTTGGGGCTTGTGGCGCATGAATGTGAATGACACCTACAAGTCTTTTCTCTTGGTGAGCTGGTTGTATTTGATCACCACGACCTTCACGCTGGCCAAGACGCTGCGCGATAAGCACGAGGCTGATCTGGCCGAAGCTCGCTTATCTGCCCGCTCTGAAGCACGCCGCGAAATGGAAACGCAGTAAGCGTTGTTTGTCTTGATATGAGCTGGCTTAGCGCAAGATGCGCGGTCAGTTTCCTTTAATTTAGAGTTTTTCTCGATCAGAAATGGAGCGAGTGATGAATGCTTTTTCTTTAAAATCTACGGCGCTGTCTGTGGCTACTACGTTTTCGATAGCACTCGGCACAGTATTCGTGCCGGCTAGTATCGGTTTTTCGTCAAAATCGTATGCGCAGAGTGAGGCTTCAGTCGTGCTGAGCATGCTGCCTGTGGCGTCCGTGGTGGTGGCAGGTGCAGGTGCAAGTACTGCCGCGGGCGCATCGGTGGCAGCACCGGTGATTTTGTCTGCTGCTGGTGCGGTGTTTGTCGTGAAGCTGGTAGAGGTTACGGCGCGTGGCACCGTGTATGTGCTCGCGCGGGCTTCTGATGGCGCTCAGGTGAGTGTGGAAGTTGTGGGCAAAAGTGTGCGGGCAAGCGCAATGGGTGCGGGCACGGCGGTCACAGTCAGCGTGATCGGCACTGGCATGGTGCTGTCTGCGCTGGGCGAGGCGATTGCCTTTATTCCCAATGAGCTGGGCAAAGCGCTGCTGCACAACGAGCGAATCACCAACTAATGCGCGGCACACGGCCAAGGAGCACGATCATGAACGCTTGTATTCGCATGGTGATCAGCCTGACGATGGCCTGCACCAGCCTAGGCGCGCAGGCAGGCCGCTCTTGTGATGCGCCGAAGCCTCCCGCGCCGCAAATGATTGTGCAAGGCATGGATCTGGCCGAGAAAACATATCGCGCGCTGGAAGCTGAGCATGCCAAGAGCGGGGCAAAAGTTGTCGTGGTCGCGCGAGCTGGGCAAGATTTGAGTAAATATGGGCTGCGTTATTCGCATTTGGGCTTCGCCTATAAAGCTCAGGATGGCCGATGGCTCGTGGCGCACAAGCTCAACACCTGCGGTACAGCCGAGGCTTCGCTTTATAAGCAAGGCTTGGGTGAATTCTTTATGGACGATCTCTTCCGCTTCGAGGCGGCTTGGGTCGTTCCCACCAAAGAGGTGCAAGAAAAACTGCATGCGGCTTTGCTTGGCGAGCGCATGAAAGCCATGCACATCAAGCCCTACAGCATGGTGAGCTACGTGTGGGGTACGAAGTATCAGCAGAGCAACCAATGGGCCACTGAAACGCTGGCTGCTGCGATGGATGGCAGCATCCGCACGCGGACGCAAGCGCAGGCTTGGTTGCAATTGAAGGGCTACACACCCACCACGCTCAACATCCCGCCGCTCACGCGCTTGGGCGGGCGCATCACGCAAGCCAATGTGGAGTTTGATGATCATCCCGCTCAAAAACGCTTTTCTGATCGCATTGAGACGGCCACCGTGGACAGTGTGTTTGCTTGGCTACCGCGCGCTGGCTTGGGTGCAGCGGCAGTCGTCTTAAAGTAGTGATTTCTAAGCATTTTAGGCAGTTAGCCGGCATATATACTGCGCAGTGTGCTATTAAATTTATAGTGAAAGTGCATCATGAGTAAATCTCTTCGTCTCTCAGAAAAATGGTTTCGCCGTGGCCTGTGGTTGGTCGCTTTTGTGTTCGCTGGTTTTTTGATTGGCTTGGGCAGCACTGTGGTGGGCGATTTGCCTCGGGTGGAGGCGCAAGTCGAAGCGGATGATTTCATCGATAAAGTGCGCGCCGATCCGCTCAGAGCCAGTATCAAAGCGGCTGAGCGCACGCAGCGCGATGCGCAAGATGCGTTGGATCAAGCCGAGCTCAAGCTCAAAACTGCGAAAGCTGACTCCGAAGCTGCAAAAGAAAGTTTTGAAAACTGGATCGCTTCACGCAGCGCCACGCAGCGCAGCGACCAAGATCCCGAAGTAATCAAACGCGTGCGTGAGCTCGATGGCCTGAAGAAGGCTGAACGCGCCGCCCAAGCCGTGCAAGAGGCGCAAGACAAAATCGCCCTCGATGCGCGGCTCTTGGGCAGAGAGCAGCGCGAGCAATTGCAGGAGCTGGAGAATGCTGCGTCAGTCAAGCTTGCTGCTGAATTGCGAAAGAGCGAACTGCGCGTTTTTCTCTATCGTTTGTTGCTCACGCTGCCGCTTTTGGGCATTGCCGCATGGCTCTTCGTAAAAAAGCGCAAGGGCACCTATTGGCCCTTTGTGTGGGGCTTCATCATTTTTGCAGCCTTTGCCTTCTTCGTCGAGCTTGTGCCGTATTTGCCCAGCTATGGCGGCTACATACGCTACGTCGTCGGCATCTTGCTCACCGTGGTGATTGGGCGCTACGCCATCCTCGCGCTCAATCGGTATTTAGAAAAGCAAAAAGCCGCTGAGCTCTTGCCTGAAGCAGCGCGGCGTGAAGAGCTGAGCTACGACACAGCGCTTGCTCGGCTTGCGAAAAACGTCTGCCCCGGCTGCGAGCGCCCTGTTGATTTGAAAAACACCACACTTGATTTCTGCCCACATTGCGGCATCGGCCTGCATGATCATTGCGGCTCTTGCAATACGCGCAAGAGCGCGTTTGCGAAGTTTTGCCATGCGTGCGGGGCAGGGGCTGCTAGGCCGTTAGAGGCTGTACATCTACCAAGCTAAAATAACCTAACCAGTTGGGTTAAAATGATGTATGCCAACAGTCTTCGTTTTACGCGAGGTGCGTTTCATGATTTACCCCAATGACCACGATCCACCCCACGTGGCAAACCCAGTCCAGCAGCGCTGCGCATGATTTTATTGGCCGCGCATGAGCGTTGCCAGCAATTATTTGAAGCTTGGAGGTTTCATCATGGCTACTAAAAACGCAGATTGGGTTGATGCTGCTTTAAAAGCGCAATTGCCCGTTGCCAGCGCACGTGGCCAGCGCCGAACCGCGCGCGAGCCCCGCGCTGTGGCAGCCCGCTTTGATGCACGCGCGCAGCGCATCTCGGTGGAGCTGTCGAATGGCGTGAGCATGAGTTTTCCATCTGCTATGGCTCAAGGATTAAAGGGCGCTTCGCCCAAAGCCTTGGCCGTGATTGAAGTTTCACCGATGGGCACAGGTTTGCATTGGCCCCAATTGGATGCCGATCTGAGCATTGCTGGTTTGCTCAAAGGGGCTTTTGGCTCGCGTTTTTGGATGAAGGATTTGGCTGCTCACGCAGGGCGAAGCACATCCGAGGCCAAAAGTGCCGCCGCGCGCGCCAACGGCGCCAAAGGTGGACGCCCCAAAAAGCAGCAGGCTTAAGGCTGATTCTTGCCTAATGCTGCCAGCACGGGCGGCGCTTTCAAATGGCCAACATAGAGCAGGGCTTGATTGATTTTGATGGATGTCACATCGCCTTGGCGCATGTGCAGAAGATCATCAGGTGTCACTAAGCGCGGATCAGCAGCGGTGAGCGGGAGGCCAGCGGCTTTGTAGGCTTCGAGCACAAACTGGCTGCAAAAGAATTGATCATTCGGCACAGGCCCCAGCGCAATCGCTGCGCTGCCGCGAATACACGCATCGCGCACGGCAGCAGGCATGATCGGCAGTTCGCAGAATTTGCGTCCTAACGTAAATGGCGCTTGCAGCACGATGCCGGCGGTGTTGTATTTCGTGCCGACGTGCATCTGTGCAAACTTTTGCATCAAGGCCGCTTGCACGCCGTCGATATGTGGGTGACGGAAGGCAACGATCGTGGCTTCCTCGGCAATGAATTCTTGCATACTCCTTTGGCGCACGCCCGAGCCCACGGCTTCAACGATTTGCCCATTGCCCACATACAGCGCCGCATGGCTGACTGGCGAAAGCGTGACGGCGCGAATGCCAATCGAGTTGATGCCATTGGCTGCTGAGAGAATAATATCGCCGGTGCGCAGGGCTTGTGCGCTCACCAGTTCTCCGCCGTTGCTTGGATCAAGCGATTTGTTTTGTACGTTGATGCTGCTTTTGCCGCTCTGCGGATCCAATTTCACATCGGTGGCGCAGGCCAGCAAGCTGGCGCTAAGAAAAGCAATCAGGCACAAGCGGAAGGCTGCAAAGTAATTCATGTGAGCGATTATGCTTTGAACCACAAGCGCAGCTTCTCAAACACGCGCGCTTTCAAAGCTCTCGCCGCGCGCCAAGCGCGCGTGCTGCGCACATGCATCAGCAAAGCATCTTTCCAGCGCTTCCAAGCGCCATACAAGCGCGCAAACCAAGCCAGTTGCATTAGGCTGGGCTGCACGACGCTAAAAATGCGCGCAATCACCGCAGTACCCAGCAGTTTGGCCGCAACGAAGACAACGCCGCCAGCAAAAATATAGCCTTTGCCGATCAACGCAAAAGCGGCGAGCTTGGCGGGCAGCAGCAGCGCGCTAGGCACGGCCAGCGCCACCAAGGCAGCATAGGGCGGCAAACTTTGCAGCCAAGCATCGAGTTTTTGCAGGCGCAACACATGCACAAAGCGACGCAGCAAGCGCTGCAAAGGCTCCCAGCCCCATTCCTCAAACACGATTACCAGCGCGATCACCCAATACAACAGCCAGCGCAGAGGCGACAACGCAATGCGCAACACATTTTTAAGGGAAAGTGGCATATTGCCGGCGTATTATCTGCGTGGAGTGCTATTGAATTAGGAGTAAGGCTGCTGACGTGTTACACACCTCTGGCCCGATCTTTCTGGAATTTTTTTCTAAATTCACCAAACGTGCCCGCATCTAGCGCATCACGTACCTCGCGCATCAGGTTTAAGTAATAGTGCAAATTGTGAATCGTGGCCAGCATGGGGCCGAGCATTTCGCCGCAGCGGTCTAGATGATGCAAATAAGCGCGAGAGAAGCCGCCACTGATGTTGCCGTGCGTATCTGCGCTCCCTTTGCAAGCGTAGCAAGAGCAAGTCGCGTCAATCGGCTCATGGCTGGTTTTGTGTTTTGCATTGCGAATCTTCACGTCGCCAAAGCGGGTGAACAAATGGCCATTGCGTGCATTGCGCGTGGGCATCACGCAATCAAACATGTCCACACCGGCAGCCACGCCATCGACCAGATCTTCCGGCGTGCCCACGCCCATCAGATAGCGCGGCTTGTTGGCGGGCAGCCGATGCGGCGTGTGCGCCATGATGCGCAGCATCTCATCTTTGGGCTCACCCACGCTCACACCGCCTACCGCGTAGCCGGGGAAATTCATCTCCACCAAATGATCCAAAGATTCTTGCCGCAAATTTTCAAACATGCCGCCTTGCACGATGCCAAATAAGGCATTCGGATTTTCTAAGTTTGTAAATTCCGTCTGACAACGCTTGGCCCAGCGCAAGGAGAGCTCCATCGAAATGCGAGCCTCAGCCTCTGTGGTGATATGGCCTTTCACGTCATAAGGCGTGCATTCATCAAACTGCATCACGATGTCGGAGTTGAGCACCGTTTGAATTTGCATGCTTACCTCGGGCGTGAGAAACAGCTTGTCGCCATTCACAGGCGAGGCAAAGCGCACACCTTCTTCGCTGATCTTGCGCATCTCGCCTAGAGACCACACTTGGAAGCCACCACTGTCCGTCAAAATTGGCTTGTGCCAGCCTTCAAAGCCATGCAGCCCACCAAACTGTTTCATCACATCTTGGCCCGGCCGCATCCACAGATGAAATGTGTTGCCAAGAATAATCTGCGCGCCCATCTCATGCAAGCTGCGCGGCATCACGCCCTTCACAGTGCCATACGTGCCCACCGGCATAAAGATCGGCGTTTGTACGATGCCATGATTGAGCGTGAGCGTGCCTCGGCGGGCGTGGGAGCCGTGGTAGTTACGTTCGGGTGCAGGGGAATCGGTTTTTAAGAGTTCAAATTGCAGCATAGAGAGGATTTTCCCATGTTGAACCGAATGACCACTTGCTCACCCATGCTACGCAGCTAAACTTGTCTCTATGCGGATAATCCGTACAATGCATATAATCCATACCATTCTTCATTGAAAAGAGATAACCATGCAAACACTTACAGCGCGTGAGTTTCAAAAAAACTTTGGTGCCATCACCGACCAAATCATGTCGGGTGAGCTGTTCACGGTTACAAAGTATGGGCGGCCAGCGTATTTTGTGATTCCCAACAACAGCGATTCCGAGGAAGCCATTCGACGAATCGCAGGCCGCAGATTGGTCAACAATCTAAAAAACTCAAAAGCGACCGAAGCCGCAAAAGCCCTTACTTTCGACGATATTTCTAAAATGATCAATGAAGCGTAAAGCGGCGATCCTGTGCCTAAAACGATCATTCTCGACAGCAACCTGATTGTTAGCGCCATTCTCAACCCCGAGGGAATTTGCGCATTAGCCATTGATCTGGCTGATCGCAATTTCGATATCGTGCGCTCCAAAGACACAACCAATGAATTGGTTGACGTGATGCGCCGTGCTAAGTTTGATCGGTTCGCAACGGTTGAAGATCGCGTTTTTCGCGTTCAAACTTACATCGAAGCCACACGCTTGATCACTGTAAATGTGCACGTATCTGATTGCTCCGACCCCAAAGACAATAAATTCTTAGAGCTTGCCATCGCAGCTCATGCGGCGGTCATCGTCTCGGGAGACAAAAAGCATTTGATCAGCATGAACCCCTACAAGGGTGTTGCCATCGTTAGCGTGCGTGAATTCGTAGAAAATTTTTCAGACCATTTGTAAAATTATTCGCAGCGCTTAAGCGTCCTAGGCAGGCTGAGAGTGCTCAAGTTGCACACGCAGCAGGCCGTTGCAGATCTAAAACTTATGCATCGGTGTCCGGTGTGCGCTCGATTTCCCAAGCTTCAACATCACTGAGCAAACGGGTGATTTCTTTTTTAACCACGCCATAGCATTCGCAGGCGTTCGCCTCCAGCCCCTTGCGGTTCAAAATGCTGATGTGCCCCCGGCGGTAACGAATGTACCCCTCATTTTGCAAGCCACCAGCAGCCTCGCTAACGCTCTCGCGGCGCACACCCAGCATGCTGGCCACCAGCTCGTGCGTCATGGTCAATTCACCTGAGGGCATCCGATCCATCGTCAGCAACAACCAGCAGCACTACTGCTGATGCACCGAGTGGTGGCGATTGCAGGCGGCAGTTTGCGCGGCTTGCGTCTGGAGGTGGTGTTGCCGCCCATGAAAAGCGAAACACCCACCATTCCCTCGTTGCCCACGCTGGCAGTTTCAGCAGTCGCACCGGATTCGGTCACTTAATGCAGTGAGGCAATGCAGCTTGTTGGAAAAAAGGCGTGGCTTAGCTGCCCTCCAGGCTCATAGAGCAGCTGGCCCAATGGCATGGATACCAGTTCTAGATGAGCGCTTAAAGCAGCACGCTCCGCGACGGGCAAGGCGGCAAGCAAATGGTTTTGGCTGGGGCTGTGCAGAGTGAGCATGGCAACTCGTGATCCGGCTGAGCTACTGAAGCAGCCTTGGAGACACCATAACTTCCACGCATTCACGAGTCAAGCTCAGATATCTGCCAAATACTCGGCCACGCTTGAATGTAATCTGAGTCGAAGGCTGCGCGCAGTTGCTTGGCAGCCAAATCAACAAGTGACCTGACAGCGGTAAATCGAGTCAGGGCTGAGATGCGGGAAAACCTTGAGTTCATCAAAATATGATGTCGATAAAATCTATTGTGTGCGATTAAATTGCACTCCATTTATTTATTTTGGCATCTTCATTGAGCCCAATTGTTTTTGAATTTTAGGAGACTCAAACATGAAAATATCACCGTCAGCATTTGCGTTAGTTGCATCACTGTACGCATCGTTTTCTTGGGCGCAAACCAATGCCGCCGCCAGCCCACCCGTCAATCCCGTAACATTTGTCAATCAGTTTGAAGCGACCACTGGGAAATTTGAGGGCTATCGCCGCTCAGGTGCAAAAGGCATTTGCGCCGCTGGTGAATTTGTGGGCACTGCAGAAGCGCGTGCGCTATCGACGGCGTCGGTGTTCAGCGAAAAATCAGTTCCTGTGATCGTGCGTTTTTCAATTGGCGGCTCTAACCCCAAAGCACCAGACAATGCTAAATCTCAGCGTAATTTAGCGCTGCAATTTAACTTGCCTAACGGTGAGCAATGGATGATGGGCAACATCTCAGCACCCGTGTTCGGTGCTTCATCACCGCAGCAACTGTTGGCCGGGCTTGTCGCCAGGCAGCCCGACCCAGTGACCAAAGCGGCAGATCCCGCTAAAGTCAAGGCATTTGTCGATGCAAACCCTGAGACTTTGCTTCAAGCCAAACACTACGCCTCGCAACCCGTTCCTGCAAGTTTTGCTAGCGTCAACTACTGGGGTGTACATGGGCATGGCTTTGTCAACGCAAGCGGCGCGACTCAGTTTGGCAAGTGGATATTTGAGCCAGTCGCTGGCCTGCAAGGTTTGACGGATGATGAGGCCAAAGCTAAGGGGCCGAGCTTTTTGTTCGACGAGCTGCGTCAGCGCGTCAAAGATGGCAAGGCATCGTTTAACTTTAATTTGGAGTTGGCGCAAGCCGGCGATGTGATCGACAACGCGACGATTCCCTTGCCTGATGGCCGAAAAAAGGTAGCCATGGGCACGCTCAAGATTACGGAAGTCTCGGCAGATGGCAGCGGCCCTTGCTTGACGATGAACTTCAACCCTGTCGTTATGCCCAAAGGTGTAGTGGCCTCGAATGACCCGCTTCTGACGGCTCGCGCAGCACCCTATGCTGTATCGCTAGGTCGCCGTTTGGGCGAAGGCGCAAAACAACAGTAATGCATTTTTATTCCACTTAAGCTAAGGAGACGCCATCATGATTTTTTCTCGAAGAATATTCTTGATCAATAACCTCACGACTGCGAGCGCGATGGGCGCATTGGTTGCGACTGGGAGTGCTTATGCACAGGCGACTGTTTTGGAGGCTGATCCGCAGGCGCAGGCACTCGGTTATAAAACCGATGGCACGAAAGTCGACATCAAAAAACACGCCAACTATGCTACTAACCAAAGTTGCTCTGGTTGTGCACTGTTTCAAGGTAAATTGACTGACAACACTGCGGGCTGCACCCTGTTCGAGAACAAGCTGGTCTCTGGCAAAGGTTGGTGTGGTGCTTGGACGAAAAGAGGCTAAGCAGGCAATCGTTAGTTCGTAGATGCAGAACCACTTTTGCTTCTACGAAGTTGATCACCGAAGATTTGGATGTGGGGCAAGTGATTGAAGGCATCACGGTCGTTAATTCTTTTATCTGACGGCAAAGGTGGAGGCTTACTCGCGCAGCTCTAACTCTTTCAGCGCAGTAATCTTCAATCCGTGTCGCCACCACGCATGAATTTTGCGCATCAAACCCACTGATGTACTTTGCGTTCAGCTAACCGCCCTACTTTTTGCTAGACCGTTCTGCCGGACGTTGTGATTGGCGTGGTGCGGGCACATGGCTCACTTTGCGAACATTGTCACGGTCGGCAGTGGGGTCGGTCTGCGACTGCAAGGGGAACTGCTGTGGATTCAGGCGTGCAGCAGGAATGGTCTGTGCGCGGGAATCAGGTTTTGAAGGTTTCATGGCCATTAAGTCGATGTCGGAGTGTTGATAATCATCGCCCTGGCATCTGATGTCTGTGCGCTACAGCACACACCGATGTTCGTCGGCGGCAAATTTGTTTCGGGCCTACGATGTTGTAAGAAATTGCCTTGATTGGCGATCATCCAAATCAAAGCCCCACAATGCATGACAACTTATTGGTCACCCAAGCAACCCATGTCATTGCACTACCGCTATCCATTCCAGCAACTCAGCGCATTCTGTCGCTCGTCTGGTTACACGGTGGTACTCTGTATTTTTTCATGGCTGCTCGCAGCGAGCTTAGTGGGTTGTGCGCAGCGAAGCGACACGGCCAGTGCACCAGTTGCAGTCGATACGCCAAGGCTTGCCGACCCTGGCGTGTTGCTACTGCTGGTGCCCGATGACCAAAACATCGCGGCGCCGGAGGTGACCGCATGGATGGACGCCGCGTCTGAGGATGGCGTGCGGCTGCGCGTCGTGACCGACAAGCAGTTCATGGCATTGGGAGCCGATGCGCTTAATTTTGCGGGGCTGATCCTTCCTGACGTGTTGCACCCCACTGCGACCGAGCCACTACTCAAAGCCGTGCGCGACTACACCACAGCAGGAGGCCACACGATGCTGGTGCACGATTTTGGTATCTTTGCGCTGGACAGCAACCAAAATCGCACCTACGCCATACCCCGGGCCCGTTTGAGTGACCTTGCCGGCGTCGACTATGGGCTCTACCACGCGCTGCGCGAACGAAGCACGGTCGTCGGCCCGGTTATAGCCATGCGAAGCACCATGCGCGCGCTGCAAGTGCCGCCGGGAAAGTCAATTGCGTATGTGGCTGACGCAGTCTCTGCAGCGCCCGTGCGGGGCGCTTTAAATGCAGCTCCTGTTGCGACGCCGCCTGCAGCGCTGGACGCTCCCACGGTGTATCTGCCTGCCAGCACGCGCTCAGCATCCGCAGATCGCGGCTTGCCCGTTGCGACGGTGTCTGAGGACGTACTTGACACCTACAGCGGCTATTTGCTCGGTGGTTTGAACTATTCGAGCTTTGTCACACGCGGCTCTTTTGCTGGCAAGGTGCTGGCAACATCGCCTCAAGCCGGGCTCGTGGCCGGGCTCAACCAAGTGGGGCGCGGGCAGGTGTTGTTTGTGAATCTGCCATTAACTTACCTGAAGGTGGCGCGTACCGATGGGTTGCCTCTGCACGGCTTTTTGCACTACTTTGCACACCATGTGCTGCAGTTAGCACAGTTGTCGCAGGTCCCCAATGCGGTGCCCGGATTGACGCTGGACTGGCACTTAGATTCCTTTACGGCGCAGCAGCCGACCTTGGCGCTGGAAAAACTCGGCATTTTTGAACACGGCCCTTTTTCCATTGACATGACAACTGGCCCAGACGCGGTCAGTGTGGGCGACGGCAAGGGCTGGAATCTAAACAACAACCCGACGGCGCAAGATATCCTGCGCCGTTTTGTCAAGCAAGGGCATGTGATTGGCAGCCATGGCGGTTGGAATCACGACTACTACGGACTGAACGTCGATGAATCCAATCGGGCCACTTTCCTGCCCTATCTGGAGCAAAACGTGGCGTCAATCAGGCGCACGACCAGCAACGCATTGCGGCCGTATCTGGGGTGGGCCTCGCCAACGCCGTCCGACGTTCCGGCCATCTTTTTGCCCGCGCATCAACAAGTCAAGGCGTTTGTCGACTGGGCCTTTGGCCCACCCGTGCGTCAATATTCCCCACCCGTAGGCAACAATCCTCTCTGGGCCATGGAATGGCTAGAGCAGCAGGGCGTGGTGGCGGTTTATTTTGCCGGCCATACTGGCTTGGGGCCTACGCGCCAGTACCGCGAAGGCCAGCTGCGCAATCCGCTGTTGTGGGTTTTTCCGGTGACACCGGCAGGTCGTTACGCGACTTTTGAAGAGTTTCAGGTCAATCAAGTGCCCAAGCAAGATGTCATCCGCTGGTATCGTGATTCCGTAGATTTTTCGGTCGATCACCACACCACCCGAATGATTTACATGCACCCCAATGGCGCCAACGTCTGGACTGATGTGTTGCAAGATCTGTTGGCTTACGCCAAAGCCAAAGGGCCGGAGGAGTTTCGCTGGTACACCATGACACGCTTGGCGGATTTCATGACAACGCGTCAAGCAGTCGCGTGGACTGAGACGCGGCAGGCGCCGGGCGTCTCCAAATTCGAAGTCAGCCACCCTCAAAGCCTTCAAGACATGGTCTGGCTTTTGCCCAAGTCGCGTTACACCCGTCTGCCACTCAGCGCAGACGATAGCGCTTCGATGTCTGATCGCGGCAGCCATTGGGCGGTCAAGGCCCGCAGCACACGGCGCGCGAGTTTCGTCGCTACGGCTGTGGGCAGCGCATCTCAGCCTTAGAAGCTGCAGCATGTGCCTTTCTATCTTTTAAAGTCCAGCAATTTCATGGCTTTGTGCAGCGTGCTGAGAGATTTTGTGTAGCCATCCCACACACTGTTGCCCATCGCTACACGCTCGGCGATGTTTTCCACGGTCCAATGCGCGCTGCTGGATAGTTTCTGCAATTCGTTCCAAGCAATCGGGACTGACACACCCAGCCCCGGTCGCGCGCGCGCTGACCATGCGCTGACGGTTGTAGCACCAAAGCCGTTGCGCAAATAATCCACAAATATTTTTCCGACCCGATTTTTTGGCCCACTTTTAGCCACAAACTTTTGTGGAATTGTTTTTGCCAAATGCTCAACTACCGCGCGTGAAAAACTTTTTACCGTGTCCCAGTCGTGAAGCTTTTTGAGTGGCACAACCACATGCAGGCCCTTGCCGCCGCTGGTTTTGATGAAGGGCACAAGGCCTAATGCTTCCAGCAATGTTCTCAGCAGCAGGGCTGCTTCTTGGATTTCTGGCCAGGCGACTTTCTCTCCCGGGTCAAGATCAAAAATCATGCGATCAGGCTTCGCAATGGATGCAGCCACTGCGTTCCAAGTGTGAAATTCCAGTGCATTCATTTGCGCCGCACTCAGCAGCCCGGCGACGTTAGAAATTTCTAGCAAACTGGCATGACCCGGGTCTAGCGCCTCATCAAGCAACTTGATGTGAGGTATTTCTCCGGCGTTCGCGTGCTTTTGGAAAAACAACTTTCCTGTGGTGCCATCCGGTGCGCGCACCAGTGACACCGGCCTTCCTTTCAGGTGCGGCAACATGACTGCCGCAACCCGTGCATAGTGCTTGACCATATCGAGTTTGGTTAAGCCACTGTGCGCATCAATGATGCGGTCTGGATGCGTGAGGCGCAGCGAAGCTGGCAGGATGATTGGCGCAGCGGATGGCGTTTTGTTGCCAGCTTTGGTTGATGCGATGCGCTTGGCATCTGGTTGTTTGCTAGGCGCTTGAAGTTTTGTGGTTTCCATTTGCTTGCCTCTCAACACGCCGCGAAACACGCCATGTCGTATGCGGCCTGTGTGCGTCCACTCTGCAAACGAGACATCGACCAGCACAGTGGGCTTGACCCAGTGCGGCTTGCCTGCAATGGCGGGTTTGCTCGCAAAAGGTGACGCAGCTGTCGAAATAGTTTGCAATTGACGCATCAGATCAACAAGCGTTTTTTCGCTGAAGCCACTTCCTACATTGCCCGCGTATTGCAAAATGCCGCTTGCATCGTGGTGGCCTAGTAACAATGCACCGAAACCAGTGCGCGCGCCTTGCGGGTCGGTGTATCCGCAAATTAAAAAAGGCTGGCGCTGGCTGCATTTCAGTTTGATCCAGTTCGGCGAGCGGCGTGACTCATAAGCTGAGTCTGCACGTTTGCCAATGAGCCCTTCCAGCCCCATTTTGCAAGCAGATAGCAACAGGTCTTTCGATGGTGCGTCGAATGCTGCACTGAACCGGATGTCGCTGGTTTTGTGAGCGCCCAGCAGCTTTTCCAGCAAGGCCCGTCGCTGATGAAGCGCGACGCCGCGCAAGTCATAGCCTTGAAAAAACGGCATGTCAAAAACGTAATAAATAATGGCTGCACTCGCACCGCCGCTGCGAGGCGATTCGAACGCTTTTTGCAAGTGCTGAAAACTGGGCACGCCTTTATCGTTGAGCATGACGATTTCACCATCCAGCCAAGTGCCATTCACGCCCAAGGCGACCAGTGATTGAACCAAATGGGGAAGCTTTTCCGTCCAGTCATGACCATTGCGTGTGAAGCAACGCGTTGATGCGTTGCCTAGCCGTGCCATCAGCCTATAGCCGTCAAATTTCAGCTCGTAAATCCATTGCCCATCTTCGTCATGCTCGGGTGGCGCGGCGGCCAATGTGGCCAGTTGAGGTGCTATTTTTTCCGGCAAACTTGCCTTCACTGAACCAACTGGTAAGTCAGATGGTTCAACGATCTTAAGCGCTACAGTTTTTTTAGCGCTTGCAATCACTGCACGACTCTTCGGTTTGATTTCGATATTCTCTGCCGACCCTACGCTGTCAGGCAAAGCTTCAGTAATGTCATAGTCACTCGATGCGCGTTCAAATTTGTCATGCTCTTTGATCAGCAACCATGCGACTTGTTTTTCACCATCGCTGCGCATACGTACCAGCGTCCAGCGCCCCAATAATTTGTGGCCACACAGTTCAAATTTCAGTTTGCCCTCTTTAAAACCCTGCGCCGCATCGCCCATCGGTAACCAAAGCCCGCTGTCCCAAACGATGACGCGCCCAGCGCCATATTGCTTGGCCGGAATCACCCCTTCAAAATCACCATATGAAAGAGGGTGATCTTCAACGCGCACCGCCATGCGCTTGACATGCGGATCAAGACTCGGGCCTTTAGGCACGGCCCAACTTTTTAGGGTGCCTTCAAACTCCAGTCTGAAATCGTAATGAAGATTTCTTGCCCAGTGCTTTTGCACCATAAACCGTAAGCCATGTTTGCTGGCATTGCCGCCTAGTGCTGGCTGCGGTGCGGGTTCTGGCGTGACATTGAAATCGCGCTTTTGGCGATAGCTGGCAAGCAAGTCCAGATCGTCCATACAAACTATTCAGGTGGGCTGATGTATCAAGCCGCTCGCCGTTTGGGCGCAATACTCTTTTTAGCTACGACGGGGCTGCTCGCAGCTTTGCTGCCTGCGGGAGTTTTTAAACTGCGCTTAAGCAGCTCAGTCAGATCAATAATTTGCGCTCCGCCTGCTGCACCTTCTTGAAGGTGTTCGAGTGGCGTCACGCTTTCCGTTTTGCCCGCCTTCACGCGCTGCTCCACCAGTTTCATGATGGCGTCTTTGAATTCGTCTTTGTAATTCTCAGGCTTCCAATCCGTGCTCATGCTCGCCACCAATTGCTCGGCCATTTTCATTTCGCTGATCTGCAAACCGGCAGATTTGACACCTTCTGGCGGTAAATCAAGATGCGTCCAAGGCCGAATTTCGTCACCCCAACGCAGCAGATTGAGCACCATGCCGCGCCCAGACGGAATCAGCGCAGCCAAGTGCTGTTTCGTTTGGATCACCACCCGAGCCACACCCACTTTGCCCGTTTTGAGCAACGCCTCGCGCAGCAGTGCGTACACTTTGGCGCCTTTGTTGATCGGTGCGACGTAATAGGGACGTTCGAGGTAGACAAAGGGAATATCGCCTGCATTGACAAATGCCTCAATCTCGATCGTTTGCGTTGTCTTGGGATAAGCATCTGCGATTTCCGCGTCACTCAGCACAACATATTGGCCTTCCTCATACGCAATCCCTTTGACAATGTTTTCTTTGGTGATTTCTTTACCGGTTTTTTTGTTGATGCGCTTGTAACCTACCGGATCCATGCTGCGTTTATCGAGCCAGTCAAAGTCCAGCCCCGATTCGGTCGTGGCTGAATGTAAGCCGACAGGAATATGCACTAAGCCAAAACTAATCGCACCTTTCCATAAAACGCGAGATGATGGTTCAGCCATTGTCTAGTTTCATTCAATAAAAAACCAACTCTACATGGCTCGACATGCTGAGCATGTCAGCAAAGCGGCTCAGAAAGAGTCAGACAACTTCTTGTTGGCACCGGATACAACGGTGACTTTACTGCTGATCAAAATCTCCTCTAGGGCAGCGCAGTCAATCGGTTTGACCATGTGGAAGTCAAACCCGGCTTCTTGCGCCTTGCGCCTGTCATCGTCTTGCCCCCATCCGGTTTGAGCCACCATAACCATGCTGCGACCCCAAGGCTGCGCACGGATCTTTTGGCACGCTTCATAACCATTCAGTTTTGGCATGCCGATGTCCATCAAAACGACATCTGGTTGGAAAGTCTCAGCCATCTTCACGGCTTGCTCTCCATCAAAAGCGGTCTGCGTGTCGTTGCCCATCAAGTCCAGCATTTCGGCAAGACTGAGTGCACCGTCTCGGTTGTCGTCCACCACAAGAATGCGGCGTCGCTCTAGCTTGCTCTTGGGTGCGAGGTTGCGCTCATCCGGTAGTGCAATCATGTCTTCCAGAGCGGCAGGCAATCTGACCACAAATCGGCTTCCCATCCCATCGCCGCCGCTGGTTGCAATGATGCTGCCGCCATGCATTTCGGCCAG
>JAYUSD010000013.1:0-13766 GCA_043755865.1 Variovorax sp.
CGCCCCAAGCGCAGTGCCTCAAACACGCGGCCTCATGGCTTTGCTTGAAATGTTTGCTCGCCCACAATAACGACCACCCAAAACATTTCGGCGCTGAGAGATTGACATTTGGATTGACATTTGTCTTGCATGCCACGGCCTTCGATGCCCGCCTGTGATTGGGGTATCCCACGCAGCGAGGTCAAGGAGGAAGGCGGCGCAGCCGACTGGGGGACACGAGCGGCGTGGTGCGCCCCAAGCGCAGTGCCTCAAATTCGCAGCCGCTTCATATTGAAAAAACCTCCAACGCACCAACGAACTCAAGCAGAAATAATCCAGCCTTCCAAAGCATCAAACTTCGGTAGCCCGTAGTTTTTCTTCCCCGCCAGATGCTGCCCGTAAGCCCAATGCGCTTGCAGCATACACAAAGCGGCATCCAAGCAGTCTCCGCTGGCGTCTTCGATGAGTTGCTCGCGCTGCGCATTGCTGAGCTTGAGGCGAACTTTCAATCTCGTTTGCCCAGTCTCTAGCGCAGACAAAATATCTTTGCGTGCGATGAGTCGATCAGCGGTTTGCTTGGATGTGTCGTCGCTTTTGTAGCTGCGCTTGCCAATAATTTCTCTGGCGAGCAGGCCCGGGTAGGCCTCCAGTGCGACTTTGTTGATGCTGCCTTTGTGCAGCCCCGGAAAATGGCAGCCGGCTTGCAGAAGAAGCGGCACACCCGCATGCAGCATGTAAGCCACCGGCGGGTTGACCCACTTCATCGAAGAGCTGCTGCCCGCAGGCCCATCGGCGGCGCGATGCGCAAATTTGCCGCCGACCGGGCGCGCATCGCAGAAGGCTTTGAAAATGGTGCGAATCTCAGCTCGCGTGAGGCGGGCGTAATGCTGCATGCACTCATGCCAAGCGAGCGGCCATTGCAGAGTCTCTACCAGCTCGCGGGGCAAACCGAAAGGCAAATCAAAGCCGCCGATCCACACGCGATCTACTGTGAGCCATTCGCCAAAAGCACTGAGGGATTCAAATCGCTCTAGTTTTGATAGCACGCAGCGCAATGAATACGCCGGCGATATGCCGTTTTCTTCCAAAATACCATTGCTGAGCGCTACCACAATAGGTTTGCGCTTAGATGGGCTGGAAGAAAAATCGCATCCGATGATTTGCATGGTTCACCTATCCCAAGGCCAGCGCCATGACGCCCGCAGCTATTGCGCAAGCCCCTAAGATTCTCAGGCCGCGATCAGTCTCGCCCAGCAGCTGCCCGCCGATCAGCGCGGCAAACAGCATGCTGATCTCGCGCGCGGGCGCGACGTGGCTCACCGGTGCGATTTTTGTGGCATACAGCACAAGCACATAGCCAATCGGGCTGAACACGCCCACGATTGCTGCGTATCGCCATTGCAATTTCCAAAGCCGCTTGGCCTCTGGAACATCGCGCAACACTGGCACGGCGCTATATGGCATGCGCAAAATATTGCACCAGTAATCAAACAAAATCGGCGAGACGGCCAGCACCTTTACCGTCCACGCATCGAGGATGGTGTAACTTGCAATCAACAAGCCAGTCAGTGCGCCCCAGATCACGCCAGTTTTGATGCGCTCGCGCTTGTGCGGATCATGCGCTGCACTGAACAATGCTGGGCCGCCAGCCACCAAGAAGACGCCGATCACCACGCCCGCAATGCCCAGCACACCAAAGGCGGAGAGTTGCTCCCCGAAGACGATCACCGCCACGCCTGACGAGAGCAGCGGGCCGCTGCCGCGTGCGACCGGATACACCACCGTTAAATCGCTCTTGCGGTAGCCTGTGAGCAAGCAGATGAAATACAGCCCATGCACAAAACCGCTGACTGCAATGGCCGTCCACTCTTTCCAGCCCCAAGTCGGGATCACGTGCCAGCCCAGCCAAATGCACAGGGGCGACCAGAAAACGAACATGACAATAGCGCAGAAAAAAGCGAAGCGTGCATCGCCTCCCGCTTTCTTGGCGGCAATGTTCCACATCGCATGAATCAGCGCGCCGGTCAATACCAAAGCAAGTGCGGTCAGCGGCATAGATAGCGCTAAAGGTCAGGGCTTGACAGGCGCAACCATGGGCCAGCCGCGCTTGGCCCATTCGCTCATGCCGCCGTGCACATAGCGCACGTGGGCGTAGCGCTGTTGGCCCAGCTGTTGCCGCAGTGCGCGCAAGGTGCTGGCAGAGCGGTTTTGCGTGTTGCATATCAGCAGCACGGGCTGGTCTGGTGCAAGCGGGATCTCTTGAGCCCGCTTGCCCAGCTGGCTCATGGGGATCAAGAGTGCGCCAGCGGCCACGCCAGTGGCATGCTCAGCACTCTCGCGGATGTCGATCAATACGGCAATGCCGCCATCATGCATGCGGCGCGCCTCATCCAAGCTGACCACTTCGCTAGAAGGAGTTTGAGATTGTGAAAATGCAAAAGGGCTGCACAAAGCAGCCCCCATTGCCAAAGCGGATCGCCTACGCATCAAGCCCTGCCGATGATGCTGGCCGTGGCCATCAGCTCTTCAAGCAAAGCCAACGAGACTTTGCCGCTCACGGCGTAAGGATTGAGCTCTGGGCTCTCGGAATACTTCAGTACGATAGACGCATTCAATTTAGCCAGATTAACCTGACCCATCGTCCAGCCGCCAAATCGGCGCTCATGGATTTCTTGAAAATCAAGCAACACCACGTCTTTGTGTCGCTTGTCTTTGCAAATATGGTTGTACAGCTCGCTGACTTGGCCGCGCCCGCCCTCAATAGCTTGCAAGAAAATACCCGCGCCATAGCACAGGATGCCGGTGATGCCGAGCGCGGGGTTGTGCTTGCGCGAATCGCTCAAAATACCGTCGATCACTTCCGACTTGGTGGGATCAGCCAAACGGCTGACATAGAGGAGGCGAACTAACATGGTGTGTCCAATATAAAATTTATTTGCCGTGCGTTATTTGCCAGAAGGATCGCGCGGAATCAGCGCTAAAAATTCACGGCGCAAATTCGGATCTTTCAAAAACGAGCCGCGCATCACCGAATTGATCATGCGCGAATCCATATCTTTCACGCCGCGCCAAGACATGCAGTAATGCGTGGCTTCCATCACAATGGCCATGCCATCGGGCTGGGTTTTTTGTTGAATCAAATCAGCCAATTGCACGACGGCTTCTTCTTGAATCTGCGGGCGGCCCATGATCCACTCAGCCATGCGCGCGTATTTAGACAGGCCAATCACATTGGTGTGTTCGTTGGGCATGACGCCGATCCACACCTTGCCAATCACGGGGCAAAAGTGGTGGCTACAGGCGCTGCGAACGGTGATGGGCCCAACGATCATCAGCTCATTCAAGTGCTCTGCATTGGGGAATTCGGTGACCTCTGGGCCCGTGACATAGCGTCCTTTAAACACTTCATTCAAATACATTTTTGCCACGCGGCGAGCGGTGTTGCCCGTGTTGTGATCATTGACTGTGTCAATCACCAAGCTCTCAAGCACGCCTTGCATCTTGATCTCTACTTCATCAAGCAATTTGGCCAGCTCGCCGGGCTCAATGAATTCAGCAATGTTGTCGTTGGCGTGAAAGCGCTTTTTAGCGGCATTGACGCGCTCGCGGATTTTGACGGATACCGGAACGCCTTCTGCGCTCGGCTCAGCTTTCGATGTGGGGGTGTCTGTTTTCATAAGCATGCGTGATGATAAATCATCTAAAGTTTTAGGGTTTTTTGCCAATGGCCGGCAAAGCTGTTGCATACTTTGCTATTGATTCAATAGCAACCCCAAATCCGTTAAGGAATTGGCCTCATGCAGCGGTTTATCTGTGCGGATTCGCAGCATGCGCGGAAAGCGCACTGCGATGCCACTTTTGTGGCGCGGTGAACGGTTGATGCCTTCAAAGCCAAGCTCAAAAACCAAACTGGGCTTGACACTGCGCACCGGCCCAAATTTTTCCAACGTCGACTTGCGAATGATGGCATCTACCTTTTTGAATTCTTCATCGGTCAGGCCGCTGTAGGCTTTGGCAAAGGCCACGAGTTGCAAGGCTTCGGGCTGGGCAGGCTGTCTGCGCTCAATCGCGTCGATCACGGCTTGTGCCTCCTCGGCATCGCGTGGCGCTCGGCTCCACACGGCGAAGGTGTAATCGGTGTAGACGCTGGCGCGGCGACCATGGCCGGCTTGCGCGTAGATCAACACGGCATCTATGGTGAGCGGATCAATCTTCCATTTCCACCAAAGACCATCGGCTTTGGTGCGGCCTACGCCATAAGCTGCATCCTTTTTCTTAAGCATCAGCCCTTCCACGCCGCGCGCGCGCGATTGGCTGCGCTGCGTGGCAAGTTGCGCCCAATCAGCCGCTTCGACGACGGGCGAAAGCAGCCAGCCGCTTTGATCTTTCAGCAAAGCCTCAAGTTGTGTGCGGCGAAGATGCTGAGGCTGCGAGCGAATGTCTTGTGCGTCGATTTCCAGCAGGTCATAGGCCATAAAGCTCACAGGTGCATCGCTCAGCACTTTTTTACTTAAAAGCTTCCGGCCAATGCGTTGCTGAAGCAAATTGAAAGGCTGTGGTTGGTTGTCTTTAACGACGAGGATTTCGCCGTCAAGCACCGTACCATCGGGCAAAAGCTCAGCCAAAGCTTCTATTTCTGGAAAGCGCCCATTCATGAGCTCTTCCCCGCGCGACCACACGTGCACGGCGCTGGATTGGCCGATGCGGCGCTTGACGATCTGTGCGCGGATGCCATCGTATTTCCACTCGGCTTGCCAGTCTTGCGCATCGCCCAGCGCTGCAAGCAAATGGGCTGGATCCTGCGCCGCAGCAGGCGGCAGACCATGCGCTAAGAAAAACGGATAAGGTTGCCCAGAATTTAGGTCATTTGTGTCATTACCCGGCGTATATTCTGCGCAGAGTGCTATGAATTTAGTAGTAAGCAGCGTGCTGTCTGATTGTTTGCCATCGGTGTATCCCATCAGCCGCTGCGCCATGATCTTCGCATCCAACTGCGCATGCGCAGCCAGTGCGCGCGTGACCAGCAGTTTGCTGACGCCCACACGAAAGCCGCCGCCGATCAGCTTGATGAGTAAGAAGCGCGTGAGTGCGTCCATCTCCTGCCACCACGTTGTGATTTGGCTGCTTTGCGAGCCTTCGTCTTGCAATTTCAAAGCTTGCAAGCGAGCCAGCCAAAGCGCTAACCCCACGTCTTCTTGCTGCGCATCGCTGGAGTAAGGGACGATCAGAGAAATCGTCTCTGCCAAATCACCTACCGCAGCATAGCTTTCGTCAAACAGCCACTGCGGCACGCCAGAGGCTTCTTGCGCCCAGCGCTTGAGCAGCGACGTTTTGACCACTTGCCGAGGCTTGCCGCCGGCTAGAAAATACAACGCCCAAGCAGCGTCTTGCGGCTTGCTCTTGGCCACATCGCCGAAATAATTTTGCAGCGCAGCGAGCTTGTCGTTGGTCGATGTGGTCGCATCGAGCTGGGTGTAAAGCAGAGCAAAGCGCTTCACGCCTTGCTCTGCTCTTGCGCATCAATTGCTACTGAATTAATAGCACTCTGCGCAACTTCTTTGCCGGCTACAGCCTGTTTTTCTTCCAAATTCTCATCGCCATACTCAGTAGAAAAGCTACCCGCTTGCAAACCGCGCTCAGCCAAATAGCGCACCATCACCGGCACGCTGCCATGCGTGACGATCACGCGGCTGGCCTGTGTGGCTGCAATGGCGCGGTGCAAACCCGGCCAATCGGCATGGTCAGACAGCACAAAGCCACGGTCATAACCGCCGCGTCTTCTCGCGCCGCGCAGCAGCATCCAGCCACTGGCAAAGGCGTCTGAGTAGGGCTCAAAGCGCTTGATCCAAGGCGTACCGGTGGCGCTCGGCGGGCAGAGCACAAGGCAAGTTCTGAAATCACTTAAGTCGCTGACTTCACTCACCGTGCGGGTGGCCGGCAGCGCCACGCCCGCTTCGCGGTAAGCGCGGTTGAGCGGCTCCACAGCGCCATGCGTGATGATGGGCCCGATATTCGCATCGACGCCACTCAAGATGCGCTGCGCTTTGCCAAAGCTATAGCAGCACAACACGCTGGCCTTGCCAGCAGCCGCATTCGCAGCCCACCAAGCGTTGATCTGCGCAAAAATTTCTTTGTCATCTTGCCATTGGTAGATCGGCAAACCAAAGGTGCTCTCAGTGATAAACGTATGGCAGCGCACCGGCTCAAACGGCGCACAGGTCGCATCAGGTGCAACTTTGTAATCTCCACTGGCGACCCAAATCTCGCCAAAATGCTCGATGCGCACCTGAGCCGAGCCCAGCACATGCCCGGCAGGATGCAGCGAGATGCGCACACCGTTGTGTTCCACCACCTCGCCATACGCCATTGGCTGCAAATTGATCGCGCCCAAGCGCGAACGCATCACGCCTTGCGCATCGGCCTGAGCAAGGTAATGCGCATGCCCAGTGCGGGCGTGGTCGGCATGCGCATGCGTGATTACAGCGCGATGCACAGGCCGCCAAGGATCAATATAAAAATCACCCTGCGGGCAATACAGGCCCTCTGGTCGTTGCACGACCAGATCCGATCCCTGTCGTTGCACGACCAGATCCGATGCCTGTCGTTGCACGACCAGATCCGACGCTTGGCGTTGCACGACCAGATCCGATGCCTGTCGTTGCACGACCAGATCCGACGCTTGGCGTTGCACGACCAGATCCGATGCCTGGTGTTGCACAATGGTTTGCAGACTCGACATCAATAGCGCCGCCCGCTGATCGACAATAGCAACCGCATCAAACCAAATGCGATGCGATCAAGCAAGCGCTGCTGCCAAGGGCGGCTGGCAAACTCTTTCAAATCAATCACCTTGCCGCCCTCTTTCATTGCGCGAACCAATCGCTCGCGCAGCTCAACTGCGAAAGCACCATCAAGCACCATCACATTGGCCTCGCGAGCCAGCAGCAAGCTCAATGGATCTAAGTTTGACGAGCCTACCGTGGCCCAAGCACGCGAGAACCCTGCATCAATCACAGCCACTTTGGCATGCAAAAAACTTGGCGCGTATTCATGGATTTCAATGTCAGCGGCGAGCAGGCTTTCATACACAGGCCGTGCGGCGTGATATTGCATGAAGTATTCATAACGCCCTTGCAGCAACAGCTTGACCTTCACGCCGCGCCGCGCCGCATTAAGCAAAGCCTTGCGCAATTTGCCTCCCGGCAGAAAATAAGCATTCGCAATGATGATTTCGTGTTGCGCGTGCCCAATGGCATTCAGGTAAGCTTTCTCTATTGCGTTGCGATTGCGCAGATTGTCGCGCAGCAGCAGCGTAGCGCGTGCCATGTGCGTATCCAATGATGCGGCAGAAACAGCACTCTGCGCGAGCTGTGCGTCGCGCGATACTGGCAGTGGCAGGGGTGTTGACAAAGCCAGTCGCGCGCTCGCCCACGTTTGCGCTGTGGCCTGCAAGGGGCTGGTGCGAAGCTGGCGAAACATACGCTGTTTGTGCCAGAGGCTGGCAGTGGTGGTGGCCATCTCATCAACCAGAGGCCCTTGCACACGCACAGCAAAATCAAACCGTGGTTGGGTCAATGCGCCATGATTGGGATCGTGAAAATCATCCAAAATATTGATGCCACCGCAAAAGCCCAAGGCGCGCTCGGTGCCGCTGTCAATCACACACAGTTTGCGATGCATCCTGCGCCAGCGGCTGGGGAGCAAAAGCCCCATCGAGCCCAGCCGGTTGTACACATGCCATTGCACACCCGCTGCGTCAAAGCGCTTGATCCACGGATCGGGTAGACGGATCGTGCCTGCGCCATCCACGAGCAAATACACCCTCACGCCGCGCTCAGCCGCGCGCACCAAGCTGTTGGCTACATCTTGCCCGCTTGCTGTGAAATCAAAAATATACGTCTCTAGGCGAATTTCTTGGCAAGCCGAATCCATCGCTTGTGCGAGTGCAGAAAAATACTGCACGCTGCCTTCAAGCAAATGAATTTGATGACCGTCTTTGAGTTGAGACATCGTTAAATTTGCACCTCCACAATCAGCGGCAAATGATCTGACATGCGAGCCCATTCATCCCCCTTGGGCACCTGTGACGATAAAATTTTGGCATGCCGCACGAACACATGATCAAGCTGCAGGAGTGGCAGTCGAGAAGGAAAGGTGGGATGGCCACTGAGGGCATGCAGCAAAGGTTTTCGCGCTGCGCTTTTGGTCTCACCCTGCGCAGCCAGCGCTGTTTGAGCCCAGCGCACGGGCGCAATGGGTGAATTGAAATCCCCCGCCACGATCACGGCATCAGAGGCAGGAATATCGCGCGCGATGTATTGCGAGAGTTGCGCGAGTTGTCTTTGCCGGCTCGCTGCAATCAAGCCCAAATGCACAACGATCACATGAACATCCTTGCCGGCAACGGCGACGGTGGTGTGAAGCAAGCCGCGCTGCTCAAAGCGGTGATCGCTCATGTCTTCATGCGTATGGTTGCTGACGGGATACCTTGAGAGCAGAGCATTGCCGTGCTCGCCATCTTTGGTAAATGCATTGGTGCGATAAACCGCTTCGTAGCCAGATGGCGCAAGAAAATCCGCCTGCGGCAATTCGGGCCAATGTGTAAAACGCGCAGCTTCTTTGTGATTGATGCGGCGCACCTCTTGTAAGCAAATGAGATCAGCATTGAGCCCAGCCACAGCCGCTTGCATATTGTGAATTTCCAGCCGCTTGCGCATCCCCAGGCCGCGCACGCCTTTGTGAATGTTCCAAGTGACGATGCGCAGGGTGGGAGGAAGGGTGGAATGCCCAGAGGGTGTCATCTAGGCATTGTAGGCAGTCGAGAATTACTGGCCCTGCCCGAGGGCAAAGCCGCGTTCGCCATCAAAGGTGCAGAGATTTTCTGTTTTGATCACGTCCAGCCCGGCATCGGTCAAGAGCGATAGCAAAGCCACAATATCGCGATGCGTGATTTCTCCGCTGGCGGCGGTGGCTACAAAGCGGCAGCGCCAGTGGTCGGTGCAGAAAGTCTCAGCAAAACCATGCGGCCAGACTTTGACGCCTCGATTGGTGATCATTTGCAGCTTGACGGCACTTTGCTGGTGTGATGGCGTTTGCAAAAGCATCGCCAAATCATCGGCGCTGATGGGGCGAGCATGCAAAAAGATGTCTACGCCTACCAAGGCTTTTTTTATTGGAGGAGCGCGTGTGTACAGCGGTTTTGTAGCCACAGTTGGCCTGGGGGGCTGGTTGGCGATATAGGCTACGGGCTTGAACTGCTTGGGCTTGTGTCCCAGTCGTGCAATCACTTCATCGGCAAACGCATGCGTGCCCACAGCTTGGCCTTCCTTACCATGCAGTAGATCAGCCGTTTGAATGCTGGCTTCCAGCGTGGCCAGCCAAGCATTGTGAATCTTCGCTGCAATTTCATGCTGGCCAATGTGCACCAGCATCATCACTGCGCCAAGCAGGAGGCCGCTCGGGTTGGCCACATCTTTGCCGGCGATATCGGGCGCGCTCCCGTGAATGGCTTCAAACATGGCCACATGCTCTCCAATATTGGCGCTGCCAGCCAAGCCGATGCTGCCCGTCATCTCAGCGGCTACGTCGGAAATAATGTCGCCATACAAATTCGGCGTGACGATCACATCAAACACTTCAGGCCGTGTGGCCAAACGAGCTGCTCCAATGTCAATGATGTAGCGCTCGCGCTCAATGTCTGGGTACTCTGCGCCAATTTCTTCAAACACTTGGTAAAACAGGCCATCCGTCATCTTCATGATGTTGTCTTTGACCATGCAGGTGACTTTTTTACGGCCATTGTCTCGCGCGTATTGGAAGGCGTAACGCACAATTTTTTCGCAGCCCGGGCGTGTGATGAGTTTTAAGCACTGGAAGACTTCATCGGTTTGCCGATGTTCAATGCCCGCGTACAGATCTTCTTCGTTCTCCCGCACGATCACCAGATCCATCTGGGGATGCAGCGTGTCCACAAAGGGTGCATAGCTCACGCAGGGGCGCACGTTGGCATACAGACCAAGCGTTTTGCGCACGGTGACATTCAAGCTTTTGTAGCCGCCTCCGGAAGGCGTCGTGATCGGCGCTTTTAAAAACACTTTGGTGCGGCGCAGGCTTTCCCAAGCGCTGTCTTCAATCCCGGCGCTGTTGCCAGCCAAGTAGACCTTCTCGCCAATATCAACGCGCTCAGGCGCGATGCGTGCGCCAGCGGCAGCCAAGATGCGTAGCGTGGCCTGCATGATCTCAGGGCCGATGCCATCGCCATAGGCCACCGTGATTGGTATGTCTAAAGTGGCCTGAGGCACGGGATGCCGGAGGGTATGGGTTTCAAATTTCATCACAGTCTTTCCGGGTTGGTGCTGCAAAAATTGCTGCAATGACCGCACTGTAGGTAAAGTAATCCATTAAGAAAAATACTTTGTTTTCATGAATTGCATAGAATAAAAGCTATGAATCGCCATTTGCAACGCTTACTTCGCACCTCACCGCAGCAGCTTCGCGCCTTTGAGGCTGCTGCGCGGCTGCTGTCTGTGACGCGCGCTGCGCAGGAGCTGCATGTCTCGCAGCCCACGGTGAGTGTGCAACTCAAAGAGCTGGCCAGCGCCGTGGGCACGCCGCTGTTTGATACCGTGGGCAGGCGCATCCAGCTCACCAGCGCTGGGCATGCGCTGCTTCAGACCGTGGGCCAGGTGGTGGGCTGCTGGCAGCGCTTTGAATCCACGCTGTCTGATATGCAAGGCTTGGTGCGCGGGCGGCTCAAAATTGCAGCCGTGACCACGGCGGAATATTTCGTGCCTGATTTGCTTGGGCCTTTCGCGAAGGCGCATCCAGGCGTGGATATTGATCTGGCAGTAGAAAACCGAGACCGTGTGGTGGAGCGATTGGAAAAACACAGCGATGATTTGGCCGTGATGATGCTGCCGCCTGCGCATTTGCCGCTTGATGCGTTGCCTTTTATGGCCAATCCGCTGGTGGTGATTGCGCAAACGGATCATCCCCGAGCAGGCAAGCGCACACAGCTTGCGCAATTAAAAGCAGAGCGCTGGCTCATGCGCGAGGCCGGAAGTGGTACGCGCACGGTGGCTTTGCAGCATTTCCTCTCCAAAGACTTTGAGCCGCGCATCGCGATGAGTTTGGGCAGCAACGAAGCGCTTAAGCATGCCGTGGCATCTGGCTTGGGCATTGGCGTGATCTCACGCTTGGCCTTTGCTGGCAATGTAGCCAATCATGGTTTGACCGAGCTGAAAGTAGGCGGGTTTCCCTTGCAGCGCGCGTGGCAAGTGGCCTGGCGCAAAGACCATCCGCTGTCGGCGGCCGCGCGCACGTTTGTGCAGTATTTGCAATCACGCCCCTTGCACAGTTAAGCTAAGCTGAGCTGCGTATGACATTCGCTTTGTTTGATGACGCGCCAGAGCCTTTGCACGAGAAGCCAATGCCAGCCGCAAAGGCCGCAAGGGATGCGGTCGTAGTCAAGGCCGCGCCTGTTTCGCAGCAGCTGCACGCTGTTGCCAGCGCATTGCCACCGCTGCTGCGCATGGGCACATCTTCGTGGACGTTTCCCGGTTGGGCCGGCCTCGTGTGGGATCAGCCGTATGCGCAGGCCAAGCTTGCTAAGGAAGGATTGCATGCGTACAGCCAGCATCCCTTGCTGCGCACAGTGAGCCTAGATCGCGCTTTCTACCGCCCGATGACAGTGCAGCAATATGCGCAGATCGCTTCGCAGGTGAGCGATGATTTTCGCTTTGTGGTGAAAGTGCCGAGCATGATCAGCGATGCGCTGATCCGCAGCACAGAAGGCGAGAATGCCGGGCGGGGCCTGCAATCGAATCCGCATTTTCTGGATGCGGCGCTGTTTCATGAAGTGTGTTTGAAGCCGGTGTTGGCGGGGCTTGGGCACAAGCTGGGCGCGCTCGTGCTGCAAATGAGCCCGCTGCCTGCGCAGATGCTTGTCTCTGGCCATGTTTCAAGGCTATTTGAGCAGTTAGCCGGCGTGTTATCTGCGCAGAGCGCTATGAATTTAGTAGCTCCGGAGGCGATTCTTGCTGTGGAGCTGCGCAATCCTGAGTTCGTCACTACGCCATTGCGGGATGAGCTGATTGCTTTGCTGAAAGATACAGGCTCAGCATTTTGCCTCGGCCTGCATGCCAAGATGCCACAGATTGAGGAGCAGCTTCCAATTCTTCGCAAGCTCTGGCCGAGCCCGCTGGTTTGCCGTTGGAATCTCCACAGCAAGCATGGCCGCTTTGGCTACGAAGCCGCGAAATCAAGCTATGAGCCGTTTGATAAATTGGTGGATGAAGACCTTGCTACGCGAGAGCAGCTTTCAAAAGTAATCGCTGGCACGCTGCGAGGCGGTCAAAAAGTCTTCGTCACGATCAACAACAAGGCAGAAGGCTCAGCGCCACTGTCTGTTGGCAAGCTTGCGGAGGAAGTCTTGGAGCAAATCTCTGAGCAAAATTGACTGATAGCCGGCGTATAAGCTGCGTGAGGCGCTATTAATTTTTTAGTCTTTGGGATGTTTCGTTTTGCTTATGGCGGCTACGTGGGTTGGGGCTGCTGCGTCTGCCTCATGTACCCTGCGCGGGATTTGCGGCACTTGCCGCAGGATGAGGAACCAAAACGCTTCGCGTTTGTTTAACCTGTGCTGCGAAAATCGGCAGCCGCAGCAACCCCAAACCACGCGGCCTGTTTGGAGGAAAAAAATCTACGCTCGCTAATGGTGGCATCTGCAAAGACTGTTAGCGCTCTAAGGCTAGGACTTCCTGCGCCAACCAACGGCCTGTGGGAGCCGTATTCGGGTGGGCGATTTTCGCAGCGCAGGGTCAAAAACGCACAGCGTTTTCATCGTTATTTATCGGCAGGTGCCGCAAGTCCCGAGCCGGGTACATGAGCCCGCCCGAATACGACTCCTACAGGCCCAAGCCGCGCCGACAACCAACAGAGCCGTATTCTTCACGCAAAGAAAGCACTTTGCCGGCATAAATACTGCGTAGAGTGCTATTAAATTATTAGTATGAGATTTACACCGGCAGCTGAATCGCAATATCATCCTTCACTGCTTTCAGCGAAAAACTACTCCGCAATGATTTCACCGCTGGCAATTTTCTTAGCCTGTTCATCAGCAGCTCCGAGAAATGATCGAGATCTCGCGCTACCACCATCAGCATGAAATCCTCCGCGCCCGACATGCCGTGACACCACACTACCTCTGGGATCAAGCCGATCGCTTCTTCAAATTTGCGTGCAGACTTATCGTCGTGGCTGTCCATGCCCACATGCACCATCGCTAATACGGACAGGCCCATCTTGCGACGATTGAGTACAGCGCGATAGCCGCTGATCACGCCGACATCCTCCAGGCGCTTTAAACGCCGCCAAGTTGGTGATTGAGAGAGCGCAAGTTGCTCACCGAGTTGCGCTGTAGACAGACGTGCATCGTTTTGCAAGGCGTTAAGAATTCGATAGTCCAATTCATCAATAACCGTTTCAAGGGGCATAAATATCCAATAGTTATAAAAAATAAAATGAAACAATCTATTATTGTGCGTAAATGCAAAGAAAAACGCAACGCTTTACCTAGGGCACATGCGTACACTTGCGTGCATGTCCCGCGTTACACCACTCTTTCCAAAGCTCGTTGATCCCAGCGGCGTTAACTGCTCCAACCACGCGCGCGATATCGGCATCACCACCGATCAAACCCGCGCTTACGCTGCCAAAGAAACTGATGGCCAGCCGCAGGTGCAGTTTCAAGGCACGAGCAATCCCTATGTGGATTACCAATTCATTGA
>JAYUSD010000014.1:0-5544 GCA_043755865.1 Variovorax sp.
TATTTTTTTTGCATCAAGCAACCGGGTTAAAGTAGCGTCATGACCAAGACTATTCGCTACACCCTGATTTCTATCCGAGACTTGCTCACTTCGTTTGGGCCTTTTATCGCGCTGGGTGTGTTGCTTCTAGGCGCAGCGTATTGGTGGCTGAACCCGAATCCGCCGACGATTGTGACGCTGGCCACTGGCCCGGCGCAGAGCGCCTACGACGAGTTGGGCAAAAAATACGTTTCCATTTTGAAGACCAATGGCATCACTGTGAAAGTGGTGCAAACGGAAGGCTCCTCGGCCAACCTGAAGTTGTTGCGCGATGGTTTGGTGGATATCGGTTTTGTGCAGGGCGGTACCAATGCGCTCACCGAAGTCGATCAAGATAATTTAGAAACATTGGGCAGCTTATTTATGGAGCCCATTTGGTTGTTTTACAGGGAAGAAGCGGCGGCTCGATTGCTCAGCACGCCGGCTATTAAGGCAAAGTCTTCCGCCCTGCTAAAACGCACGCTTCAAGGCACGCCGCAAGTCACCCCAACACTCAGCGCTATGACCCAACTGCCTGGCTGGCGCCTCAATGTAGGCACTGAGGGCTCCGGTGTACCGCGCCTCATGACGCGCTTGCTCGATAGCAACCGCATCGAGCCCAAAGACATCAAACTTTCCAACTTAGACCAAACACCGGCCACAATGGCATTGCTGACCGGTGAACTTGATGCTCTCGTATTCGCATCTGCTCCCGAATCGCTGATGGTGCAAATGCTCTTGCAGACACCGGGCATCAAGCTGATGGATTTGCAGCAAAGCGATGCTTATTCACGCCGCTTTAACTTTCTCTCGCCAGCGCTTCTGCCGCGCGGCGTGGTGGATCTTGCGCTCGACACGCCGGCGCAAGATGTGCGCTTGGTCGGCCCCACGGCTTCATTGATCACACGCAACACGACGCATCCCGCGCTTTTGCAACTGTTTACCAGCGCCGCACACCAGATTCATGGCGTGCCAGGCTGGTTTGCCCAATCTAAACAATTTCCCAATGCGCAGCGCGATGAATTGCCGATGGCGCAGGAAGCAGAGCGCTATTTGAAAAATGGCCCGCCATTGCTCCAGCGCTACTTGCCTTTTTGGTTTGCCAATTTGATCGAACGCATGTGGGTGGCGCTCTCAGTGATCATCGTGGTGCTGCTTCCGCTCTCGCGCATCTTGCCGCCGCTCTACACCTTCCGCGTGCGCTCGCGTATTTTCAAATGGTATGCCCAGCTGCGAAGCATTGAAGACCGCGATTCACCTGATCCGCAGGTGCGCACGGCGCTTATAGATGAGCTCAATGGGCTCGACGGCATGGTTGAGAAAATCAAAATCCCGCTTTCGCACGCAGACGAGCTGTATGCGCTGCGCAGCAATATTCACTTGGTGCGCAAGAAGCTGATGCGCTAGTTGCGATTGCGATTGCAGTTGCAGCTGCGTTAAGCGGCCAGTAGAGGCGCAGCGTCACTGGCGGTCGTATCAGCGTCATCGGCCACCATACACACCTGCACCGCTTCTTGCAATTTTTTGATGTCGGAAAGTAAGGCATTGGCTTGCACATCCGGCATCTGAATGCTTTTCAGGCCAGCAATCAGTTGAGGCGTTAACTGCTGCACCAAGGCCAAGTGCTCAGGCTTACGCGGCGCAGCGCGGCGCAACGAAACACTCCAAAGCAGGCCAGCAAGCGCCTGTGTGTAGCGCTGCACATCGCCTTCATGCTGGGCGAAAAGCTGTGCCCGGGCGAGCACCTGCGCCCACGGCCCCATCAGGAATTGTTTGATCATCGGCGGCGCGTCGCCCGCATCACGGCGGCCCACCAGCTCAAAGCCGACGCGCCCGGCCAAGGCTTTGGCCGTTTGCATTTGCGCTAGCTCTTGCGCTTGGCGCGCTTGCTCCAGCTCTGCTGCCTCGTCTTGGCGCTGCCACACCGTGCGCAAGCTGTTGCACGCCTGCTCAAAGCCGCGTGCGCTGGGCTGGCGCATCGCAGCCAAAGCATCCATGACTTTGTCGATCATCATCATGAAGGGCGCAAAGCCCTCGGCCATCTCGCTGGAGTATTGCAGGCTGCGCTGTGTGATCAAAATCAGAAATTGCTGCGCTGGATGCGCGTCGTCTGTGAGCAAATGCGGCTCTTTATGCGCCAGCGCAAACAATGGTTGCTGCAAATCAGCCAGCGCCTCGCGCAGCGGCACGGGCACGCGCTGAAGGCTTGGCGAGGTGGTGTTTTGATAGCTCTTGATGAGTTCAGCGATTTGCGCCTCGCTCACATCAATGGCCTCATGCGCTGGCGATTGAGGCTCTGCGAGAGCAGTTTCTGCATCTACGCGCAAGGCATCTGATTCATCATCCATCGTTGGCATAGGCAAACCACGCGCGCGAATTTGCGCCATCAGTTGCTCGGCCACATCCAGATCACGCAAGAGCGCATCCATCGGATTACCACTCAAGGCCTGTGCCATCGCATCTTCAGCCGTGTCGGCCTGCTCAGACAAACCCAATTGCTTGCGCAATCGCAGCACCGTGCGCCGCGCTTGGCTTGCCAGTTGCTGCGTTTGCGTGTTCATACCTGCGCCGGCTTCATCAGAGTCTGAAGCCAAATCCTCGCCGGCTTGCGTGAAGCCATAGGCTACGGCGGCATAAGCGTCAAAGCCATTCGCCGCAGCCAGCGCGCTGGCCTCGCGGCTGCTGGGGTCGCGCAGCACAGCGTGCAATTGCAAATACACCCAAGCCAATTGCGAGCTGAGCGCAGAAAGTAAATGGTCTGCCCAAATTTTTCTGTGCGCGGGATGCGCTTCGCTACGCGCGATCAGCTCCAGCAAGGCCTGCACATAGGCTTGGGGGCCCAACGGATTGCGAGGCCTGCCTTCGATTGCAGCCAGCGCTTCAAACTGCGCTTGAACCAACGCATCAAGCTGCACCGACTCGGCAGCACAAATGCGCAAGTCAACCTTAGGCAAAATCGCCGCCATTTTTGCATTCGTCGGATAGGCCATGGCCACGCGCAGCAATGCGCTGTATTGCTGCGCCCAGCGCGTGCGCTGTGATTCCATCGCGACTGCAGCGCCTTCAAGCGCTTGCGCTGGCTCGGTCTCAGCCAAGCTGACCAGAGTGCGATCCATACTCTGCATCGCCCGGCTAACCAAATTTGCCATCACCTGAGGCGCCAGCTCCAAGCTCCAAGCCAGGGCTTGCAACAAATGTGCAGACAAGCCCATCGATGCGCTGTCAGCCCTCATGTGCAGCGGCGTTTTTGAAGCATCCGTCAGGCAGGCGGCATCATTGGCCTGCGCTTGGTGGGTCACCAGCGCATCAAATTCTTCAGCGGATAAAGTGGGAAAAGGTGTGTCCATGCAACCACCATTATTGCTGCAAACGCTGCCTTGCTCTTGGCGCGGCGACAGGCGCTGCAATTTGACAACGCCGAAATGCCGAAGTAGGCAACCAGATGTCACAAGCGTGTTGCCATCTGTTGATCTCAACCCCGTTCGCCCTTAGCCGCATAGTCGTGAAGCGCGTAGTCTCAACGAGGCGAGAATCCACGCAAATGTCGCTACACTGGGCCTATGCGCAGCTTCTTGCAACTCACTCTCGATTTTTTTTCTGAGGTGGTGTTGCCTTCAAAAAGTATACAAAATCATGCGATAGCCGGCATGGAATATGCGCCAAGCGCTACTGAATTAATAGCAAGCCGTACAACACCCTCGATGCTGCTTGCTGAGCCCATCGCTTCTTTGCTGCGCCCCACCCATTTCGCCCACCCCCGGGCCAACCGGCAAGCCCGTCTGCACAGCCTGGCAGGCCAGCGCTCTGGCCAAGGGGGCGGCAAAAGCGTGGGGGAGTGCATCGTCTCCTATGAGCTGCGCCGCGCCAAGCGCAAGACGATTGGCTTCGTGGTCGGCGCAGATGGTTTGGTGGTGAGCGCGCCGCGCTGGGTGCCACTGTACGAAGTAGACAAAGCGTTGCAAGAAAAATCTGCGTGGATCGTCAACAAGCTGGCCGAGGCGCAAGAACGCGTACAAAAGCAAGCTCAGGCACAGATTCAATGGAAAGAAGGCGCAGTGATTCCATTTTTGGGCGAGAGTGTGACCATCGTGCTCGATCCACGCCAAGCCTCGGGCTCCTCGACTGCAGCGCAAGGCATGGCGCAGCTGCACCGTGATGCAAGCAGCCTGCCGAACACTAACAGCATTGCGCCGCACCTGACACTGCATATTGGCCTGCCGCACGATGCCTCGCCTGAGCGCATCCGAGACACCGTACAAGCTTGGCTCATGCGCCAAGCCAAACGTATCTTTGAAGAGCGCCTGAATCATTTCGCGCCCCAGCTCAGCGTGCGCTGGACGAAGCTCGCGCTTTCAAACGCCAACAGCCGCTGGGGCAGCGCAGGCAGCGATGGTGCGATCCGCCTCAATTGGCGGTTGATTCATTTCCGTCAAAACGTCATCGACTATGTCGTCGTACATGAGCTCTCCCACCTGCGCGTCATGGATCACAGCCCGCGCTTTTGGAGCACCGTGGAATCCATCATGCCCGATTACGTGCAGCGCAAGGGCATGCTCAAAGATGAGGCTATTCCAAGATGGTAGACACTCTGGTGATTACTCTGCTGTTTGCTACATAATTAATAGCACTCCATGCACAATATACGCCGGCTAACTGCCTATTTTTCTTAGAATTTGACTTTAGAATTGCGTTATTTACTTCCCTGAGAACACCCATGCTCCCCTTCGCTACGCGCCTGAAAAACGTTGAAACTTCTGCTATTCGTGAAATTTTTAAGCTGCTGGGCAAGCCCGGAATTATCAGCTTGGCAGGCGGCTTTCCAGATGCAAACTTGTTTGATGTGGAGGGCATTCGCGAAGCGAGCGCCAAGGCTCTCGCAGACAACCCCGGCGCAATTTTGCAATACGGCGCAACCGAGGGCTACGATCCGTTGCGCGAGCAAATTGCCCGCTACATGGCTGGCAAAGGCGCAACTGTCGACCCAAAGGGTTTGATCATCACCACCGGCAGCCAGCAAGCGCTTGATCTGATCGGCAAAACGATGATCTCGCCGGGTGACAAAGTGATCGTGGAAGCGCCCACTTTTCTTGCCACCATTCAGTGCTTTCGCCTCTACGGCGCAGACATTGTGGGCGCGCCGATTGATGCGCATGGCGTCAACGTGGATGCGCTGGAGCAGCTCATTATCGAGCACAAGCCCAAATTGATCTATCTCATCCCCAATTTCGGCAACCCCAGCGGCGCGATGCTCAGCCTAGAGCGCAGGAAGCGCGTGCTGGAGCTGGCGGTGCAACACAAAGTACTTGTCGTGGAAGACGATCCGTATGGCGAGCTGTATTTCAATATGCCGCCGCCGCCCACGATGCTCCAGCTCTCGGGCGATATCCCCGGCAGTCGCGATTGGCTGGCGTATTGCGGAAGTTTGAGCAAAACCATGTCGCCCGGCCTGCGCGTGGGCTGGTTGATTGCGCATCCTAGCCTGCTACAGAACGCCGTGATGTGCAAGCAATTCTCCGATGCCCACAC
>JAYUSD010000015.1:0-32682 GCA_043755865.1 Variovorax sp.
CGAAATGCGGCTGCCGAGGCGCAGCAATCTTGCCATCCGGTGAATCGAGCAGGGCGCGTACATTAAGCTGCGGATCATCCGCGAGCACCGTGCCAATCCCTGTCAACACCGCACAAGAGCGCGCCCGCCAAGCCTGCCCATCTTCACGGGCAGCTTGCCCTGTGATCCACTGGCTTTGCCCGTTAGAAAGTGCCGTCACCCCATCCAAGGAAGAGGCCACCTTCATCCGCACCCAAGGCACCCGCCGAATCATGCGGCTGAAAAATCCAATATTGAGCTCGCGCGAAGCAATCGCCTCAGGGTGATCGATAGGCAACACCTCCACCTCAATCCCCGCATCGCGCAACTGCTGCACGCCCTTGCCAGAGACCAACGGATTAGGATCAAGAATAGCCACCACCACTTTGCTCACACCAGCCGCAATCAATGCAGAAGTACAAGGTGGCGTCCGCCCATGATGCGAGCAGGGCTCAAGGCTGACATAAACAGTGGCGCCGCGAACGTCTACCCCTTGAGCAGCTGCAGACCGCAAAGCCATGATCTCAGCGTGTGCCCCGCCTCGGGGTTGGGTGTGACCAAAGACACGAGGAGTACTCAATATTTTGCAACGTACTCTTGGATTCGGAGCGGCTATGTACATGTGCCTTTGCAAGCTATTCATCCATCGCGCAATTGAGCATCACTTCCAGCACTTTTTCACCAGAGCCGCATTGATCGAAGCAGGGTTGGTTTCCCCATCTGCACCTTTGCGGGTTAGGTGATTCAAGGTCAAGATACCGCAGTTGTCGACTTGGGTACCTTGAGGCGTTGTCAAGATTACATAGGTGCTTGCCGTAGGCTCGGCAGCTGCGAATGCAAAAGTGTAGTACATAGCAACATCGGCAGCGCAAGAAACCGTGGGCAGAGTTGTCGTGCCGTCATATTTCAGTGAGCTGGTATAGCGCCGCTCCATTTGCTGTGCCATTTCTAGCATGCATGTGGCTGCCGCGCCTCGGCGCGTAGAGCGGATATGTTCTTGATATGCGGGCAGGGCGAAGGCGGCAAGGATGCCAATGATGGCGACCACGACCATCATCTCGATCAATGTGAATCCTCGTGTGTGGGCAGTTTTCATGATTTAGTCTTTGATAATTTCACGCCATGTAATTCTGCCACGGAGCTTGCCGCCTGTGCAGCCGGCAGTTCCTTGGCTCGCAAAGTCATCGGAGCCAGGCAGTTTCAAAATGGGGTCACCGATGCAATCGACGGGATCTTTGTCTTCTTTGCATGCAGCTCCGTAGCATATCTCTGGCGTCTTGCTGGTGCAATTTGAGCCAGTGCAGGGCGGCGTGCCAGCCTTCTCGGAAATTATCAAAGGCGTGCTGGCGATGCCAATATTCAAATCAATACTGGATGCTTTGCCAAAACCGGTGAATAACTCAACGTCCAAATTAGCCCCAGTGAATGGATCCACCGCGTTGATCCAGCTATCACCACCTGGCACGCATTGATCGTTGGTAATCGGGTAAAAAGAGCTCACAAACAAGGCGGGTTTGATGGTGCGCTTTTCAAGGATTGAGCGCGAGTTGATCCTTTCGCCATTGACTGGATTGTTAAAGTCCAGATACCAGCCGCGCTTGTTGGCCATATCGTTGGTTGCGGCCAAACTGATGGAGCGAACACCTAAGTCAAGCCCGCCTGACGTGACTGTGCCGTAGGAGGTAATACTGCGCTCTACCAAGTCAGCGCGAAGTGGCGCAAAAGTTGCTGTGGCGTTGTCTGCATCGATGATGCCGTACCACGATTGAACGCTCAAATCCGTAGCATCGCCCGCCTTGAAATAAGAGCCCGTGCCGACGTACACAAAGACTTTATTCTTGGTATTGTTATCTGTGCCGAAGTTATTGAACACCGCCCAAGGTTGGGTTGTAATTGGCTGGGGCGTACCTGCTTCGTTCACTGCCTTGAACAGTGGTTGCCCTGAGCCAGACACACTCCAGTTGTTTGGGCTGGCATCAGAAACATCAAACTTCCACAGATTTCCTTTGAGGTCGCCTGCGTAGATGTAATCAGCGACGTTGTCGCCTGTCTTGTCGTAGAAGGTGGCACCCGACAAACCGTTATCGCCCGCGATACCGGTATCAAGTTTTTTCACGCTGCTGAGCGTTCCATCAGCGTTGATGATGAAGATGTACAACACCGCTTTGGTGCTGACACTGTTGTAGCCATTACCCACTACCAAAGCCGCCTTGCCGTTGTTGAGCAGCATGAATTGCCCGGCTCCTAGCATTTCGCCAAGATCAGGATCAGCAGCGGCATCAGCGCTAGCCATTGGTGTGTACTCCCAAAGCAATTTAGGGCTTGCTACGGTATTAGAGATATTGGGATTGATCGAAAACAAGCCTTTACCACCGCGCCCAAGCAGTGAGTAGATGTATCGTTTGTTATCAGTTTGCGGCACTCTGAAGCTACGAACCACTGAACCATCCACAAAGTACTTATGGTTGGTTTCATAGGTCAGGCTCGCCAAATGTTTCAGCTTCGGCATCACCTCGCGGGGCACAATGGCGAAGGTTTCCGTGCCAAATTTACCGTTGAAGGCATGTAGCATACCTCCGTTGGAGCCGATGTAAAAGAGCCCAGATTCGTCATCATAGAGTGGCGACGAATGAATAATGTCTCCCAGTATGCTGTCGCGATCACGCAAATTACCGCCCTGCTTAACTTCGTTGGTTTTTTCGCCTCGAATAAAGTTGTAAATGGTAGCAGTAAGCAATTCGCTTTGTACGCTTGCGGGTAGTGCAGAATATGGCGTGACGCGCGTATCAACGAGTGTTGGCGACACAGGAGATGCAGTGGTTGTCACACTCATATAAATGGATCGCGCACTCCACTCAGGCAGGTTGTCTTTGGCGCTCCATTCCCGGGGCACGCTGATATTGCTTGCGGTGATAGGGTAGCCTTCAACATCACCTGTCCATTTGCCAGAGGTATATTTCGCGCGGTAAAGCAATGCGCCAGCCGTTTCGCTACTAGTGGAGTTAGCCGACAAATTGCTGGCGCTGCTTTGACGTTCGGTGATCTTCTTAAAGGCTTTCGTAAGGGACTCTTTCAGTTTGGTTGGGTTTTGTACGAAGAAATAGGTATCTGGCTGCCCGTCGCCATCTGTGTCCCATTCCGCCGTCAGATCAGGCCGCCCATTTTTGTTGGTGCTGCTTTCAGTGAAGCCTCCCCATTTAGCGCTGTACCACAGCGGGTCTTTCAGATACTGCGCCGAAGGCGTTGAGCTCAGCGTGAATGTGCGAGTGGCGATATTTGTCGTTGGATCTTGTGCCCGAAATGGCGAAGGGCATGCAGATGCTGGCTCGAAGTTTAGATGCGGTAAGCGCAAGCAGTCTGCAGGCGGCGTGGTTGCATTGCAATATCCTGGGCTACGGCCGGGTGGCGTATTCAGGTAATAACCGATTCTTAAATCTCTCCATTCTTCGTCAAGAAAGCAATTGTTCGGATTGGGAGCTGGCTTTCTCTGCAAAGCTACGGGATTCGCACTTGTACCGGGAGCTTCGTTAGTATTTCTAAGTCGTGTCTCTCTCTCATCTTGAACCTCTAGGTAAATGCCATCGTTAGTCGTACCTGAAATGATATAACCCATTCTGTGCTTCACACCACCCGCCTCATAAATCGGCTTCAGCACGACTTCTAAAGTATTGTCAGCTTTCACGCGCACGGTGTATTCCACAATGGCGTCCATGTCGTGGTCGTTTCCTTGCTCAACATCTTCGTAATTGATTCGGAACACCGCCTCGTATCTTCCACCATTGACCGATGTGTCTTTATCACCGGGGCCAGAGTTGGCAATTCGCTCGGTGTAAAAGTCAACAATTTGGTTGGTTGGTTGGTAAGCGGTTTTGGCGTTTGAAATACTGAAAGCTCCACCTACCGATTTCGCAAACGGCACTAGTGTGATGACGTTGGTCTTTGTCGTATTGGTCGCAGCGTTGAAGATCAGAATTTTTGCCTCGATCCGCGGTAGAGGGGATGCAAGTGCTACGAAGAAGTTGTCAACGGTTTGTTGGTCTTTCAAAACTGCATTCAAATCATGCGTTTTTGCAAAGTGTGCAACGGATGCGGCGTAGTAGCTGCCTTGCTTGGTTGGTTCCTCGGGAGCCAATCCGCGTATGGAGCTCAGTGAGCTTACACTTTTTGCCGTGGGCGCAGAATCGAATGTGCTGCCCGATTGGCCTATGAATTTAAGGCCAGTGATGTCTGACTCGTAGGTGGAAATTAAGTCAGCGACGCTTGTTACATTCAAATCCGCCAAGGAATTGTTGAAAATATTTCGTCCATTTAAATCGGTTGAAAATGTGCTCGTTGTGAAGCTTGAGTAGGCTCCGGGCAATTGGTCGGAATCGAATGAAATATTTGTATCAGAGATCGTGAGCAAGCTGGCTCTTGCGCAGTAGGGGGCTTTCGCAGTGCTATCGCCTTGGCCTTTATAGGGGCGATCCCAGTCTGGCTTGCTCAAGCCCATGATGTCGTCGATCGTGGTGGCACCCGTGAACGCCGTAGTAGCAACACCTTTATTTGCCAAATATCGGGTTGCCTCGTACATCAACTCCCCGATGGGATTGCCCCAATCTGGAAACTCACCTTGCCTGATTACACGGTTGCCGATGACGCCACCTGTGTAAATCTGATCTGTTCTGCCTCGGTTGAAGCCATAAAGGCGAAAGGCATTGAAGTTCTTAACGATTCCTTCAACATTTTGGAAAACACCTGTGCTTGAATCCGTCTCGTTTTTAAAGGAACTCATGACTTTACGCAGGCGTCCACCTGAGAGATGGCTGTCGTAGCTGCCCGAAAACATGCCGAAGTAAGCCGCTTCAGTTTCACCGAAATCGTGGAGCAAGCCGACCGGCTTGTAATTACCACCGGTGTAAAGCTTGCAATCTGCACTTTTGAAAGTGCTTGTGCAGATTTCTACGCGTACGGTGTAGTTGGTTCGCGTTGCATTAGTGCCGATATTGCCGTCAGAGAGCACCGGCCTTTCTGTGGATGCCCACTCCCATACTCTTCTTGGTGAATCCGTTACAACAGATAACCACGGAGGCAAATCACTACAGGTGTTTATTGGGTCGCAGTTTGTGGTGGCATTGGCTGTTAGATTGCCAAAGAAATGACGCTTGTTGGTAGCCGGTTGAGCCAACGGTGTGTAATCAGAAATTTTAAAGCCGTCGTAAGCTTCGCTGGTGTATTCCTTTGCCCAAGAGTGTGCGTCTTGCGGAATGTAAGAGCGGCGCAAAATCGTCTGGCTGGCGGTATCCACCTCGCGCATGCCGCCATACAAAACCACGCGCAACGCGTCAATGCGGCTGGTGGTGATGTAATTGAGCCAATTACCAGACCATGCGCCAGCGCATGTTTTTAATAACCCAGATGTGGCCGACGAAGGGCTGAACAGGCCAGTGTTTGAACCGGAAGTCGCGCCGCCGCTATGGGCATAACAAATTTTCGGGTCAAACAATCCAAGATAAGTGATGGTTGGCTTGAAACGAATATCCAGTGTGCCATCACCGTCGATATCGCTGTTATCGTTGTAGGCCTCATAAAACATGCGGTGATCGCGGCCAAAGGCTAGCATGATCAAAGGAATTGCAGACGCTTGGATCGCGAGCGGCTCGTTAGGTATGTTGACCGCTTGCGAAGTAGACGGCAGCCACGCTGCTGCTGTTGCGATGATGGCGACAATGTGCCGGGTGAAGTGTTGCTTGATTTGCATAGAAAAATCCTTCAAGGGCCTGTGGCTGTGGAGCCACCAGAAGCAGACGAGGTGGCATAAACGCTTTGCAACATGACAGCTGCTCGATCGTCACTGGCATTGGCACGGGCAGTAACGCGGTATCTTTTACAACTGGAGTTGTCAACTTTGTCAAGCGAACAAGGAAAATTACTGCCAAGATATTCGACGAAATATTGAGGTGTGATGCTGATGCCTGTGGTGTGAACAACAGGTGAGCTACTTACCCATTCACTGAAGGTGCTGCTGATCCAGCGCGGCACGCCAATGTTGAGGCCGCACACGTTAAGATCATTAGGCGCTGTTCCAGTGACAGCGCAGGCCGTGGAAGGCGCAGGTGTGGGTTGACCCGCCGATTCAATGCTGGCTTCGATTTGCTTGAGGGCAGCTTCAGCGGCTTGGAAGGCGACTGCACGATCATAGGTTTGACCAACCATTCGCTCTTCAGCATTGATCACGCGGATGCCCGCGATGCCGACGAGCGTCATCAGCACAAGCATGATGAGGCTGACGATGAGCGCAACGCCGCTCTGATGCTGTGTGTGCGGGTGAGCGCGACGTGGCTGGGTGAGTAATGGCTTCATCAGTTGGCTACGATTTCACGGTTGCGGAAGCTGACCAAAAACACACTTTGGCGAGTAATTTTTTCGTCTGTGGCGCCGTCGGCGCTGATGCCAGTCTTTTCTCGGCTGGTAAAAGTGAGCGTAATTCGTGCCGCTAGCGCTTCGTTTGAATTTGCTGGGCTCCAACCGCCACTGCTGGTGTTGAATATTGCGTTGTCTGCCTTGATCCAGGCGGTTGATAACACCGCTGTTCCAGTGCCTCCGACAGGTTTTGTTCGGGTCAGATACTCGATTTTCATATCACTAACATCTGGCACCATTTCACGGCGCTCGATGTTAGGGACTTTGCTCCCACTTACGGTCTGAGCCCGCAAAGTGGCGCGGTAAAGAGAGGTTCGCCCATCTGTGCTGGCGTTACCGATATACCAAAAGCCGGGGTCGTATTTCACGAAGAAAGAACCGGGCTCGAACTGCTTATGAGTGGCTGAAGTATCGCAATTGACGGAGGGTGTCCAACCCATCTGCGTAGAGCAATTGCGCCGACTCATGTTGTCATAATTAACGATAGTACTTGAGGGATCGTCGGTGAGATGAAAGATCACCCCTGATTTGCTGTCACATAACACGGCGACTTGCCCGTCTTTATATTGAGTCGGGGCGCGATCAAGTGTGATCGTTGCACTGACTGTGTTGTGAGATTGAACTGTGTGCAGGGCGTCTTCCTCCATGGCGGCGCGCAGGGTCATGATCGCATCCGTGTTGATGACACGAGTCCCTGTCGTGGCTGTGCCGAAAGGCACGGAATTGAGGCCAGCCAAGGTTGTGGTGCCATCAAAACCTCTGACGGTGCCCGCATTCCAATCTCCCCACCAAGGGACGCTGGTGTTTGCGGAGCCACCTTCACGAAGGACACTGTTAATGGCCCGTATTCCGCAAGGCGTTGCGCCTGCATCGCGCAATTCTCTGCTTAACAGCTCAACGGAAAAGCGCGCGCTTTCTTGCAGACGAGCAAGGCTTTCATTGGTTCTGAAATTGGCTTGGTTGGACGTAAAAAGGGTGAAGACGCCACCGAGTAGAAACACACCCAATGCGAGGGCAACCAGCAGTTCAGTGATGGTAAAGCCAGATTGCCTACGGCTCGCAGCTGTCTGGGTGCAGGAATGGTGGGCAAACATAATGATTGGCAGTTAGCGTTACATGGTGGAGGAGACGTACACAGTTTGCTTGGCTAGCCCACCTGCTTTGCTGTCGTCCCAGCGGATATTGACAGTGCAGCCAAATGCGCCGATGGTGCACGCAATCGCACCGCACACAGGATTATCAGGCGTGCCGCCCATATTCGTTTGTGCCACGTTCAGCCAGTTTTTGATGTTGGCTTCTGCCAGGGTTGTGGGACTAGACGTATCTGCACCGCATCGATCAATGTTGTAGGCGCCGCCTCCCGCTTGGATGCGATCCACCCGCATGGCATCAAGCATGTAATTGGACAACATGATGGCTTGGGATCGCTGCAAACTACTTTGGTTGCCCTGTAATGCGCGAGTCTGTAGGGCTGCCAAGCCTAGAAGCCCAAAGCTCAGAATCAACACGGCCACCAAAATCTCTATCAGCGTTGCTCCTTGCTGGCGTGACGCTGATGTAACTTTGCTGGAATTTTTTCTGTGCTTGGGGATCATGGTTTGCAGGCGAGATGCGCAAAAGGGTGGACGTAAGGCGATATATGAAAAGTTTATGGCGCCGGACAACTTGATGAAACACCTAAATCGGGCAATACATTCAAGCGACCGGAAACTCCTGTGCTGATCATCCGGCTGCGCTTGTTATTGTCTAAAGCTGACGAAGTGCTGCAAACACGCAAATTGGCAACTAGGAAACCGCCGCTCATGTCACGAGAACGTGAGTCTGCGCTGAAAGAAAAATAGGAGGGGCCTTGTATGAGCAGATTTGTATTGACTGCTTGCCCTACCGCAATCACGCTTTCGCCAGGATCCTGACTGACCACAGTCGTGCGGGTACTGTCAACAAACGTGATCCATCCTGTACTCCAGCCAGACCCGTCGTCAGAGCAAGTGGCGCCGTCGGCAGTGGCGCAAACAGTGACACGCTTACCGCGGCGCACAGCCTCAGACTTAGCTTGGACCAAAGCGGTGTAAATTTCATTGGTGCTGCTGGTCAGGCGCGAGGAGGCAATCGCTCCATTAAAACTTGGAATTGCAAACAGACTAACAATCACCACAATTGACAGCGTGATCATGAGCTCAATGAGCGTGAAGCCCAGTAAGTTGCGGCGATAAGCAGACTTTTTTTGCATGTCAATTAAATTAGTTGCGCGATTGTGAACCGGTTGTAGATGTCCATCCAATTAGATTTAGATCAATGGATAGCAGTTACCGATATGCGGTTACATGCCCACGTGATTTACCTCCGCACCTCATCCACCAACGCCCGGAAATCGTCGATATCTTCGAAACTGCGGTAGACGCTGGCGAAGCGGATGTAGGCTACTTTGTCTAGGCGTTTGAGCTCGCGCATGACGAGTTCGCCGATTCGACTGCTTTGGACTTCTCTGGTGGGGCTGGCAAGCAATTTTTCTTCGATGCGCTCGATGGCGCTGTCGATTTGCTCGGTGCTGACGGGGCGTTTGCGTAGGGCGAGGTTTAAGCTGGCTCTGAGTTTCACGGTTTCGTAGTCTATCCGGCGGCCGTCTTTTTTGACGACGGCGGGAAAGCTGACCTCGGCGCGCTCGTAGGTGGTAAAGCGCTTTTCGCACTTTGCGCACTGGCGGCGGCGGCGGATGGAATCACTGTCTTCGGAGATGCGGGTTTCGACGACTTGGGTGTCGGTATGGGAGCAAAAGGGGCAGCGCATGTGATATTTTAAGCGTTTTGTGCTGTTTGCCGGCGTGAAGTCTGCGTAGAGTGCTATTTATTTGATAGTAATCTACCCAAGTCATCCGGCATAGGCAGCAGCCGTTACGGCTGAGGTTTCAAGCGTTGGGCGGCTTCTATACCTCAGCCCGAACGGAAAACATTTGAGCCCGAACGTAAAATACTTCAACCCAAACGCAAACCACCTAAGCCCCGACGGAAACCTACCTAAGTCCGAACGGAAACCTACCTCAGCCCAAAGCACCGCGTCAACCCAAACCACTCCAGCCGAAGCGAAGCGCCTTAAGCCAAAGCGAAGTGCCTCAACTCGAACGGAAACCTACCTGAGCCCAAAAAACGATCTCTAATCAAACAGCGTGGTAGGTCTCGCACTCAGTGCGCAAAGTTGAGATCAGCCATAAACTGGAAAACGGCTTGTCAGAGCAACCACTTTCGCTCGCACGGCTTCGATATTGGCGGCGTCGCGCGGGTTGTCGAGCACATCGGCGATCAAATGAGCCGTGGCGCGGGCCTCGTTGTCTTTGAAGCCACGCGTGGTCATGGCAGGTGTGCCAACGCGCACGCCGCTGGTGACCATCGGTTTTTCGGGATCATTGGGGATACCGTTTTTGTTGATGGTCATGTAGGCATCGCCAAGCACGGCTTCGGCTTCTTTGCCGGTGATTCCCTTGGCGCGCAAGTCAACCAACATAAGGTGGCTTTCCGTGCGGCCGCTGATGATGCGCAGGCCGCGCTCTAGCAAAGTTTCCGCAATGATCTGCGCGTTTTTGATCACTTGCGCTTGATAAACCTTAAAACTTGGCTCAAGCGCCTCTTTGAATGCAATGGCTTTGGCCGCGATCACGTGCATGAGCGGGCCGCCTTGCAGACCGGGGAAAACGGCGCTATTGATCGCTTTCTCATGCTCGGCCTTCATCAAAATAATGCCGCCGCGCGGGCCGCGCAGGCTTTTATGCGTGGTCGAGGTGACGACATCGGCATGCGGGATGGGGCTGGGATACACGCCGCCAGCGATCAAGCCGGCATAATGCGCCATATCGACCATGAAAATCGCGCCGATGGCCTTGGCGACTTTGGCAAAGCGTTCAAAATCGATAGCAAGAGAATAAGCACTCGCGCCGGCTATGATAAGTTTGGGTTTCTTTTCGTGAGCTAAGCGCTCCATCGCGTCGTAATCGATTTCTTCTTTGGCGTTTAAGCCGTAGGAGACGACGTTGAACCACTTGCCGCTCATATTGAGCGGCATGCCGTGGGTCAAGTGGCCGCCTTCGGCCAAGCTCATTCCCATGATGGTGTCGCCTGGTTTGAGAAAGGCTAAGAAAACAGCTTGATTGGCCGATGCGCCGCAATGGGGCTGCACATTGGCGCAATCCGCGCCGAAGAGTTGCTTGACGCGGTTAATCGCTAGCGTTTCGGCCACGTCCACGTTCACGCAGCCGCCGTAATAGCGCTTGCCGGGGTAGCCTTCGGCGTATTTGTTGGTGAACTGCGTTCCTTGCGCGGCCATGACGGCGGGGGAGGCGTAGTTTTCGCTGGCAATGAGCTCGATGTGGTGCTCTTGGCGTGCATTCTCGGCTGTGATGGCGGCAAAGAGCTCTGGATCGGTTTGTTCGATGAGGATGGAGCGGTTGTACATGATGGCAGTCCTGAAGAGGAATGGATGCCTGATCGAAATGGATCAGGGCTGCCCAGGCGCACGGCTAAACGCTGCGAAAAAAAGCAGCGGTGCGCTTCCTAGTGGTGTCCCACATCAGCAGAAGATTCTGCTTATCGCCAGTTGCGCACACATCAAGTTTAGCTGACAAATGCAGGCGAGCGCATCGCAGGCGCGCAATAAAAAAAGCCAGGCGAACCTGGCTTTTCAAGAGCAAGGCAAGCTCTACAGGGCGGCGATTTTCTCTGGATCGGCGGCTTGTGCAGGTGCGGGGGCAGCAGCTGCGGGCAGGGCCACTTGCAAGCTAGGCGCGATCAATGGCACGCTTTGGCCCGTAGCCACCATACGCAGGCGGCTTTGCTCTGCCAATACTTTTGCGGTGTAGCCGCCCTCGGTGGAATCGCTGGTCGCGCCAACGTATTGGCGCAAACCGCCTTCGACGGAGCCCGCGCGGGTAATGCATTCTTGCAGCACTTTAACGCCCACACGCAAATTCGTGACCGGATCAAAAGCGGCTAAATTGCCGCCAAAGCCTTGGTACTTATCCGTGTGGATTTTCGTCATCACCTGCATTAAGCCTTGCGCGCCGACTGGGCTCTGGGCGAAAGGATTAAAGCTGGATTCAACAGCCATGATGGCCAAAATCAAAGTGGGATCAAGCTTGGTTTTGCTTCCAATCTCGTACGCCTCAGCAACCAAAGCGCCAATCGGCTCAGGCGCAACGCGGTATTTTTTGGCAAGCCAAAAAGCCACCGCAGCCTGCTGCTTGGGCAGATCTTTGGGATCTGTCGCTGTGGCGCGGTCGACTGCTTCTGGCTCGGAAGTTAATTCAGTCGGTCCGTCAGCCACCACGATTTGGCGAGCGTGCAGCCAACCAAAAAGCGCTGTTTCTCCCTCGGTGCGCAGCTCAGGCTTAAACACCAAAGCCGACACCACAACGGCCGCTGCGAGCCCGAGCATCGCCAAGCCGTTATGGGCAATTTCAAAGCAACCGTGCGCCACGTCTTTCATAAAGACTTTGATGCCGCTGCTAAAACCAGTGATCGCTGTCATCAGCAATGCCTTTCTTTCATCCGAGCTTTGCTTTTCAGTGAAACTTGCGGGTGTATAAACCTGCAAGCAAACCCAAAGCGCGACTCGTTTTTGATTGGACCTGTGTCGTCGAGGGCGAGAGGGAGTTGTGTGCATTTAGCCGTTGCCTCATGCGTACTACCCAATGCGCGTGTCTCAACAACGCGTTGCTACCAGAGTGTTCTGAGCCCCAAGCATGGCTTGCGACCAAAATCCCATCCGGCATCCCGCCATAAAAAATGGGGGAGATGTGAACCTGCCCGAATGGTGCTCCTGGGGCGCGGCGTGTCGCTATGACTTTCGTATTATAAATCGCCCACATACTCAGTCAATTATTAAAAATGGGTTCTATATTCTAATTTCGTGTGATTATTGGCAAGAATGTAGCAATTAGGCTGTATTTTTGCCCATATCTCAAGCTTTCCGCGTGAGAACAGGGCTTTGAGCAACGACAATCGTGGCAATGTTTGGCGCGCAACGTGCCTGTGTATGTGTTGTTGAGTTTTTAAAGTATGGCAAAGAAAAAGCGTGTCAATCCTTCGGCGGCAGGTGCAGCTCAGGTAGCAGCCCATCCAATGCAAAGCCCACAAACTTCGCTTGATATCAAGGCGAATGTCGAGAACCGGCAACCAGCGGCCAAGCCGCTGCTCGCTTTGCCGATAGAGATTGGCAAAGGCGATTGGACGGCCATTGTGCTCAGCTTGATGGTGTTTTTCACGCCGGCGCTTGGCGTGCCGCACGAGATGATGTTGCAAGACACTTTGAAATCGATCATCGTGGCTTTCATGACGTTAGGTGCTGCATTGCTGCTGTTTTGGAGTCAGCGCAATCGGCGCGATGCGCTGCGCTGGCATTTTGTGATGTGGTTGCCGGTCATGCTATGTGCTTATGCGCTGGGCTCCATGGTTTGGGCGCATACCTATTTGGCTGGCGTGGAAGCGATTCGGTGGTTTTTATTCTCGGTGATTGTTTGGCTGGTGCTTAACTGCATGACGCGCGAGCGGCTGCCGATGCTGGTGTGGGCGATTCATTTGGGAGCGTTGGCAGTGGCTTTGCTGGGCGCCTCGCAATTTTGGTTTGATGTGAAGTTCATTCCGCAAGGGCCCAATCCTGCGGCTACTTTTGTGAACCGCAACTTTGCGGCGGAATTTATTTGCACGACATTGGTGTTTTCCGCTTGGCTGATCTTTCGCGAGAAGCGCACGCCTGTGCTGGCGTTTTTAGCGGCAACCACCAGCTTTCATTTTCTGTTTCTGATGATGTGCGGTACGCGCTCGGCTTTGGTCGCCAGCTACGCCAGCTTCGCATTGATCGCCGTACTTGCATGGAAATTCCGCTCCATGCTGGCTTTTCGCTCGTGGAACAGCAGCCAGCGTATCGTCGTGCCGGCGGCGATGCTGGCGGTGTTTCTTGGGCTAGGCTTCATTCCTGCGGGCAATTCCTCGGCAGAATTTAAAGGTCAAACACCGATCGAGCGTATTGCCAAGAGAACTGCAGCGATTCAAGCGGCGGACGGCACACTGGGCGTGCGTATGGTGATGTGGAAAGCCAGCTGGACCATGATTAAAGCGCGCCCATTGTCAGGCGTAGGCGCAGGCACTTGGGAGGCAGATATCCCGCTGTACCAAGCCAAAGGCTCGCAGCTTGAGACGGATTATTATGTTCATAACGAGCTGATTCAAGTGGTGGCGGAGTACGGCATCATTGGCTGGCTGTTTCTCATGGGTCTCACGATATACGGCCTGCGCAGCGCATGGCTCGCGCTCACCGCCAAAACCGAGCCTGAGCTGCAAGAGGGCTTGATTCGCGCTGTGGCTCTCATCAGTTTGCTGGCTCTGATGATCGTCTCCAACATTGGCTTTCCGTGGCGGCTCGCTACCACCGGTGTAATGTTTGCACTGTGCTTAGGAATTCTGGCAGCCTGCGATGCGCGGATGGGCGTGCGTAATTGGCTCGGTGCGAAGCGCTTGCCGTGGTCGCCCGGCGCTTCGCAGACGGCTGCTGTAGCGACTGTTGGCTGCTTGGCATTGGCGGGATACATCTCCTTCAAAGCAGCAGAATGCGAGCAAAAAATCGTGCAATCTGTGAAGATGGCTTTATCCATCAGCGCTTCGGGCACGCCCAACAGCCCACGCTTTGACAAAACCAAACGCGAAATGCTCCAGCTTGCGAAAGAAGGCACCGATATCAACCCGCATTACCGCAAAATCACGCCAATGCTGGGCGATGAGCTGGCCAAGTGGGGCGATTGGAAGAATGCGGTGTGGGTGTGGGAGAGTGTGCTCAGCTCGCGGCCTTATGTGGCAGCGATTGCGAGCAATGTGGCGCGCGGGCATATGGCGCTGGGCAATTTAGACAAATCCTTTGAATTCTTAGAAAAAGCCAAGCGGGTGCAGCCTGATGCGGTGAGCGTGCGCTCCTTGGAAGTGATCTTGCTCTCGCGCACAGGCAAGGAAGCGCAGGCGCTGGAGAAAGCGCGCAAAGCCTATGCTGACAAAGCGATGGACTTTGACATGATGAATTCGGGCTACATCTTGGGCGTTAGAGCCAGTGACTTCAAATTTGCGATTGACGCCATGACGCTGCGCAACGAAACCGTGCCCGCGCAGGCAACAGATGGTTGGATGAAAATTGGCGGGATTTACGACCAATACTTGCGTGACGAGGCCAACGCTGTGATCGCTTATCGCAAAGCCCATGAAGCAGGCGGCAAGGCGCAAAACGTGTTGGCGCAAATCCCATCGGCATACCACGGGCGCATGGCACTGCCTTGAGCCTTGAGCCTTGGCTTGGCTGAAGACTTAAAGCCAGCCAAGCTGCGCCTGAGTTGCCGTCTCGACGCTTGCCGCTTGGGCGTGTGTGATTTCCGTGATGCGCATGCCCAGCCCCGCTTGAAAGACGGCCACCAAGCTCGTTCGCGTGCCGTAGCTTGGCGCAGCTTCTGGGTGAGCTACGAAAGGGCTTGAGAGTGCGCGTTCGAGCGCTGCAGATACGCCTGTGTTTGGCAAATCATGATCCGAAGGTTTGAAGCGCTCTTTGAGTGTATCAAGGTTTTGCTGCTTCAACTGCTCTGCATCTTCGCACGCTAGGCTCGCGAGCAATGCGTTTTTAACACGCTGCGTCTTCGGCCACGGCGTATCGAGCGCTGCGTTGGAGAGGCCGTAGACGGCGCCCCAAGGCAATTCATGTGCTATTAATTCAGTAGCACTGCGCGCATATTCTATGCCGGCTATCTGCTCAAACGGCTTCAAATTGTCGTGTAAATGAGCTTGATTCGTTAAGTAATGGCATTGCTTGGCCTTCCAGTCGCCTGCGATCAAGTTGAAGCCTGGGTAGCGCTGCGGCTCCAAGCTGCGTGACCATGCTTGCACGGGCAGACGGCTCTCCAGCCAAGCCAGTGCTAAGCCGCCTCGGCTGATTGCGTTGTCTGGCGGTCTGGCCTTCGGATCGCGCACATTGGTGAGCATGGCGAAGCGGCCATTCGGGGAAAAGCCCATCCAAATGCCGCCGGCTTGCAAATCTCGCCCGGCTAATACATCGGCCCCACCCGGGGATTGCCACAGTGCGAGCGGCGCGGTGGGCCGGTGCAAGAATTCATCGCGATTGGCTGCAATGACGAAGGGAAATCGCTCGTTTGCGCCCCAAGCAAAAGCAATCAGGCACATGGGGCAAATCCTGCGCCAAGCCAATGCGCTGACTGCATCAAACGTCTGCCAACAATTCGTAGGGCAGGGCGTGCAATTGCAACTGCGGCCCAGTCGCTGAGCCCGCATGCAAAGCGGGGCTGCTTTGCGCAGAAATTTGCATCGAGACAATCGCCACAAAGCCGCCTGCGGGATGCGGCGCTGCTTGTGCAATTTGGCCGCAAGGTTGATCTGGCGCGCTGCTGTCGAATACTTCTTGCCCCGCTTGTACAGCTTCTGCGCACGTGGCGATGAAAGCGCGGCGCTTCAAAGTGCCGCGAAACTGGCTGCGCGCCACCACCTCTTGGCCGGGATAACAGCCTTTCTTGAAGTTCACGCCGCCAACAGATTCGTAATTGAGCATTTGCGGCACAAAGGCCTCGCTGACTGCTGCGCTCAGGCGTGCAATGCCGCTCGTTATTTCCAGCGCATTCCAGGCTGCCACACGCGCAGCATCAACAGGAGCAGGCTGCGCATCCATGCGCAGGAGCAGAGCGCGAGCAATGCGCTGGCCAGCGATATGGCCCGGCGGTAAAAAGGCAAGGAGTTTTGAGTCTTTTAGCACTGTAGCCGGCATAGAATATGCGCAAGATGCTATTAAATTCATAGTGGCTGCGGCATTTTCTGCGACCGAGCCAGCCCAGCCTTCCAAGCTCATTTGTGCGCTTGCGTCGGTTAACTCACACTTGGCTCGCATCACAAACATCTTCAAACGTTTGAGCGTGGGCGTCAAGAGATCACGGCTCAGGATTAACAAAAATTCATCCTGAGCCGGCTTGATCACGACGAAGGATGCCAGCATCCGCCCCTTGGCTGAGCACCAAGCAGCCAGCCGCGCTTCATCCGTTTTCATGAGCAGTACGTCTTGCGTGAGCTGGCCTTGCAGGAAGCTGCCCGCATCCGCGCCGCGCGCGCGGATGATGGCTAATTCGCCATCAGGGGTGTTCAAAGTCACAGAAAAATTCAATTCAATCATTTGAGTATTATCCCGCGCCGCTATGATTCCCGCTGTATGAAGCAAACATCTTTCAAGCGCATGAGCAGTAACGCGCCTAACTATCTTCGCGGCGGCAGTCTTACTCGCCTTCTTGTACTGCTGGCACTTGCGGCTGCAGTGAGCGCAGGCGGCGTTTGGTGGTGGGCCACGCAGCCTTTTTCGTTGCCACCCATGGCGCAAGGCGAGGATTCAGTTGACTTGCAAATTCCCAGCGGCAGCTCTGCGGGCAGCATTGCGCGCGCAATCTCAAAAGCCACGGGCGGCGGCCAAGCGCAAGAGCTGTTGATGGGCTTGTGGCTACGAGCAAGCGGTAAAGCTGGTGATCTCAAGGCGGGCAGCTATGAAATCACACAAGGCGATTCGCCGCGTGGCCTGATTGAGAAAATTGCCTCCGGCAAGCAAAGCCTGCGCGCGGTCACGTTTATTGAAGGCTGGAATTGGCGGCAGGTACGGAGTGCTCTGGCGCGCGCTAAACATTTGAAAAACGACAGCGCAGCGCTTTCAGATGCACAGCTCATGGAGCGCCTAGGCCGAGCAGGGGTTCACCCAGAAGGCCGCTTTTTCCCGGACACGTATCGCTATGCCAAGGGCGCAAGCGACATCACCGTGTTGCGAGCGGCGATGCAAACGATGGACAAGCAACTTGCTGCCGCTTGGGATGCGCGCCGCGCAGATTTGCCTTTGAAAAGTGCAAATGATCTGCTTATCATGGCCAGCATTGTGGAGAAAGAAACCGGAGCCGCAATCGATCGCGCCAGCATCAGCGGCGTGTTTGCCAACCGCTTGCGGATCAACATGCGCTTGCAAACCGACCCCACTGTGATCTACGGCTTGGGCGAGAGCTTCGATGGCAACATCAGAAAGCGCGATCTGCAAACTGACACGCCATACAACACCTATACCCGAGGCGGCCTGCCGCCCACGCCGATTGCCATGATGGGCGCCGCTGCCCTGCAAGCCGCCGCTCAGCCAGCGGACACGCGCGCTTTGTATTTCGTCGCACGCGGTGATGGCAGCAGTGAATTTTCAGAGACGTTAGATGCGCACAATCGGGCGGTGGATAAATACATTCGGGGCAGGTAGCCGGCGTATTTAATGCGTTGGGTGCTATTGATTTCATAGTAATGCGCATGTGTGACAGTCGCGCGCCATCATCCTCACTGCTCACGGCACGCTGTGCGCTTTGCGTCTGCGCCCAGAGCAGCGACCCCTTCGGGGGTGCATCTGCAGTACTCGATTTCAAAGGCCGCAAAAACAACTCGCTTCGCTCAAACACGTTTTTGCTAAAGCGAGTACGCTTTACCTTTGAAAGCTGCGTGCTTCGAGCTCGCTGCTTAATCGGGCGCAGACGCAAAGCGCACAGCCTGCCGTGAGTGCTGTCAACGCGGCACGTGAAGCGTTACATTTGTGAAAGCCTGCCAATTTTCAAGAATATGTATCTCCCACCCCAATTCAACAAAAGCCAAGACCGCACACTTGCCGCTCGCATCGTGCGCGAGTATCCGTTTGCCTCATTGATCTCCAATGACGATGAAGGCTTTCCCTATGTCACGCATTTGCCCATCCATTTGATTGAAGAAGGCGAGGCACATCAAGCAAGCTGGAAGCTTCTTGGCCATGTGGCCAAGCCCAATCCACATTGGAAATACCTCGCTGCTCGCCGCGAAGCTTTGGTCACATTCATGGGGCCGCAGGCTTACATGTCGCCCAAGGTGTATCCCGATTTGGCGCGCGTGCCGACTTGGAATTACTTGGCTGTGCATTGCAAAGTGCGGGCGACTTTGATCGAAGCGCCTGAAGCTAAAGACCGCTTGCTGAAAAAGCTTATTGGCGATCATGAGCCGCCTTATAAGCAGCAGTGGATCGATTTGGGGCACGAGTATCAGCACAAAATGCTGCTGGGCATTGTGGCTTTTGAGCTGGAAGTCACGCAACTCGAGTGCAAAATCAAAGTTAATCAACATCGCCCGGAGGCGCAGGCTAAGATGCTGGAAATCTATAGCCAAGGCAATCCGCAAGAGCAGGCGCTGGCGCGGTGGATGCGGTCAATGAATGTACCCGTTTGAGATCAATATTGGCCTTTAGCCGGCATGTATACTGCGTACAATGCTATTGATTTGATAGTGTTCAAAATAAACTACTTTTCTACTTTTTAAGAGATTCACGCGATGCGAGCTGTTTTTGGAATCATCTCTTTACTGCTTGCGTTGCTGATTGTGGGTGCGCTGGTCAAAAAGCAAATGGCTACCACTATGGCGCCAATGCCCACGTTGCAAACGCCTTCTGGTGATTCACCCGCGCCATCAGCGAGCAACCCAGCATCAACGCAACGAGAGCAGGTGCAGCAAATTCAGCAGCAAATCAAGCAAACGTTGGACGCACAGATGCAGGCGCCGCGCGATGTGCCTGCTGATGCGAAATAAATCTTGTTTAAATGTCGCCCGGTACACGTGAAATCCCTCCTGAGCATGTCGAAAGATTTGAGCGAACGGGCTTTAGGGCGAATTGAAGTGGGCTCAGCCAGCCAGCCCCACATAGTTTTCAGCCAGCGTCGTCTGTGCAGCCACAGAACTCATCAAATAATCCAGCTCAGCTTCTTGTATACGCTGGCCAAAGCCTTCTGTATCGGGAAAGCGATGCATCAAGCTGGTAAGCCACCAGCTAAAGCGCTCTACACGCCAGATTTTGCGCAGGGCGCGAGCGGAATAGCCGTCTAGGCCTTGGCTTGATTTGTCGTCGTAGTGCTGTGCAAAAGCTTCGGCCAGCATGCCCACATCGCTGGCCGCAAGATTCAAGCCCTTCGCTCCCGTGGGCGGCACAATATGCGCGGCATCGCCGGCTAAAAAAAGCTGTCCCCAGCGCATCGGCTCGCTCACGTAGCTGCGCAGCGGCGCGATGCTTTTCTCAATTGATGGGCCTGTGATGATTTGGCTTGCAATGTTGCTGGGTAAGCGGCTGCGTAAGACATCCCAAAAGCGCGCATCGCTCCAATTCTCCACCTTGTCGGTAATGGGGCATTGCACGTAGTAGCGGCTGCGCGTCATGCTGCGCATCGAGCACAGTGAAAAGCCCTCAGGGCTGTTGCCATAAATCACGGCATGCGGCGAGACCGGCGGCACATCGGCGAGCACACCCACCCAGCCAAACGGATACTCGCGCGAGAATTCTTGGAGCTTCTCCTTCGGAATGCTCTGGCGCGAGATGCCATGAAAGCCATCGCAGCCTGCGATGAAGTCGCATTCAATCTCCTGTGCTGATCCGTTCCTGCCGTCTTTCACATAGCGAATGCGCGGCTTGGCGGTCGTCAGATCATGCAGGCTCACATCTTTCGCTTTATAAATCGACTGCCGCCCAGCGGCTGAGCGGTGATCCATCAAATCCTTCGTCACCTCTGTCTGCCCATAAGCCGTCACCGTCTTGCCACCCGTGAGCTTGGGCAAATCAATTGTGTGCAGCTGCCCAGCAAAAGACAAGCTTAAATGCTCGTGAGCAATGCCTTCCTTTAACAGCCGCCCGCCCACGCCAGCCGAGACCAACGCATCCACAGTCGTCTGCTCCAAAATCCCCGCCCGAATCCGCGAGAGCACATACTTGCCGCTTTGCCGCTCGACTATGGTGTTGTCAATGCCTGCTTTGGATAGCATTGCCCCAAGCAGCAAACCCGCCGGGCCTGCGCCGATGATGCCGACTTGCGTTCTTTGCGTCATCATATTTATCTTCGATTTAGGTTTGTTGTTGGCTGAGGTTTTTCCAGAACACGAAAGGCAAAGAGGTTTCACGGAAGTCACGAAAAAAACAAAGAGATTTTCTGTGTCTTCCGTGTTCTCAAAGTTATTAAGCTGCTGGTCACTCCAGCTTAAATTCAACGTCGCTAACAATGCACTTAGAATTCACAAGTTTGCGCGTTCAATAGCTCTATTGCGCGATAATCGCGCGATGTCTATTAAGCTAGCACCTTCCATCCGCCCGCAAAGCGTCTGCGCCACCGATTGGATCGAAGGCGCAGCCAAAGCCTTCGCCGTGTTGGAGAGCTTCTCTGCCGAGCGCCAGCGCCTCTCCATCACGCAAATCGCCGAGCGCGCCGGCCTCACGCGCGCCGCCGCCCGCCGCCATGTGCTTACGCTGCAAGCCTTGGGCTATTTGGAGGCAGAAGAGGGCGCAAGCCAAAATACTAGATCCGCGAACTATTGGCTCACCCACCGCGTACTGCGCCTAGCCGGCAACTATCTCGCCTCGGCCAGATTGCCCAGAGTCGTCCAGCCAACGCTCAGCCGCTTGGCAGCTCTTACCGGTCAAGCTTTCTCGGTTGCCGTGTTGGATGCTGCGCCACACAGCGTGGATGGTGCGCATGGCCACTTTCAGGCCGTCATCGTCGCCAGATCCGGCGAGCATCGGATGGCAAGCGTCGCGATGCCCTACGGCGTCAACCTTGGCGCACGAGTCGCCGCATTCGCCACCAGCACAGGCCGCATCCTGCTGGCCCAGCTCCCGCCCGCCCAGCTCAAAGCCTTCCTAGCCAGCAGCCCACGCCCCCAACTCACCGCACACACCACCACCAGCGCCACTAAACTGCGCAAACTCATCCAAGAGGCGGGCAAACAAGGCTATTGCGAAGTCCACCAAGAACACGAATTCGGCGTGTTTGCCCTCGCTGTGCCACTTCACGACGCCCAAAACAAAGTCGTCGCCGCCATGAACCTCGTCCTCACCAACGCCCAGCAACGCCCCCCGCACACCGGCGATGCGCTGCAAAAGGCGTATCTATCGCAAATGCAGGAGGCTGCGGGGGAGTTGCGGCTGTTGCTTTAAATTGGGTATGTCCAGATATTTATGAATATTTATAGATATTTATGAATATTATTGGATATAAACGGGTGCCTTTGGATAGAATTTAGGGTATCAGAAAGTCAAACCCGCTGCTATGTTCAAAACCGCCAGCCTCCAAATCACGCCCGAAATCCTCGCGCTCATCGCCCAAATCGATGAGTTCAAAGGCTCATGGCGCGTGCTTGGCTCATTAGCGCCAGAAAGATTACTCGCCTTGCGCCGCGTAGCCACGGTAGAAAGCGTGGCCTCATCCACGCGCATCGAGGGCAGCAAGCTCAGTAACGCACAAGTCGATGCATTGCTCTCAGACATCAAAATCAAAAAATTCACCACGCGAGATGAGCAAGAAGTGGCGGGCTACGCCGAGGTCATGGAGCTTCTCTTCGCCTCGTGGGAACACATCCCCTTCAACGAAAACCACATCCAGCAACTGCACCGCGATTTGCTTACCCACAGCGAGAAAGACACGCATCACCGAGGCCACTACAAAACCATTTCCAACAGCGTCGGCGCGTTCAACGAAAAAGGCGAGCAAGTGGCCATCGTGTTTGAAGCTGCAAGCCCATTCAATACACCCCGCCTCATGCAAGAGCTTGTCGATTGGCTGCGCTACACACGAGACAACAAAACCCTGCACCCGCTGCTCATCGTTGCCATCTTCACGGTAGTGTTCCTAGAAATTCACCCCTTCGAAGACGGCAATGGCCGCCTCTCCCGCATCCTAACCACCTTGCTCATGATGCAGCTAGGCTACAGCTACGTGCCCTACAGCTCCTTGGAAAGCATCATCGAGCAAAACAAAGCCGGCTACTACATCGCCCTGCGCCAAACGCAAAGCACCATCCGCGCAGACAGCCCGAATTGGCAACCGTGGTTAGTATTCTTTCTATCGTCGCTCTGCTCGCAAGTGAAGCGCTTAAGTGAGAAGGTGGAAAGCGAAAAGTTGTTTACTCAGCATCTGCCGAAGCTGTCTGCTGAATTGATCGCCTTAGCCAGAGAGCAGGGCAGAATTACCACGCAACTTGCTGAACAACACATAGGCGCGAACCGAGCCACCATCAGAGCGCATTTGATCAAACTCGTGAAAGATGGCCTGTTGGTTCAGCATGGTGCAGGGCGCGGGACTTGGTATGTTGCAATTCAAGCATGAAATTCGGCTACTCAGGCTATGAGTTTTCGTTTAACTTCGCAAGAAGATAGCTTGAAATAGTGCCGACAAACTCAATGGCAGCGGTAGTTTCTGGAAGCGTAAGATTTGAAAGCCAAGGTCTTCCATGACCAGTGCCTTCTTTGTTTCTGAGTTTATTGATTGCGCATGCAGTCTTAAACATTGATCTTTCCATAGCTTTCGTGGGCGCCTCTCCAGGCAACGGTGTTTGTTCTGGAACAGCAAGCGAAAGAGCAATAAAAGCTTGCCCTAAAAGACCCTGAAAGTTAGCGTTACTGGGATATGAGCCATATTTGGTTTGAATGATGTGGGCAGCGGTAGCCTCAAGCAAGTCTTTACCTGTACCCGAAAGCAATGCTGCATCGTGCGCCCCTTTCTGTGCGCGTCTTGCATAGCTGAGAAGCGCCTCAGTCAGCGCTTTACCTTTTAAACTTTCAAGAACTTTAGGGCGTATATCCCCGTCTTTGGACAGCTCATAACCCTCAGTAGAAAAAGCGGCGATTGCATTAGTGATCGCTTCATCACCTACATAGTTGTTCGATTGCTTACGAAACCCACCCGATGCTCTAAGTTTTGACAAAAGCTGCTCAATCAACTTCGAGCCAGCGTCTGCGTTGTTGTCGATTGCCCAAGAGAGAATCGCGCGAATTCTTTTTGCTTTTCCAACTGTTTGACCTTGGGACTTTGGATCTGCACTAGACAGTCCCGTTCGTCCAACATAGAACTCAATATCTGAGTGCGTCGGCTCCCTGTACTCACCGTTTGACTTTGAATCATCGACTAGTTGTGCCAAAGCGGCAATGATCGTATCGGTAATAGGTAGTGCCATTGTTGAGTTAGCTCTTGAGGAAGTTCAAAGTCTATCTGTATTCTCAACGCTCGATAGCGGTATTACGTGAAGCGGCAAATCACTATCTTGAGCTAGCAAAGCAAGTTCCTGACAAGTATGCTGCTTCAAAAAGACAAGAGCCCTCTTAATTAACTTGGTGTCTAAAAAATCTCGCGGATTCGATATTGAATATCCTACTAGTTTGGCTAGTCGATTTGCAAAGTGCAGTTCTAACGCAGCAATCGCGACTCTTCCATCTTTGCAAGGCATGACTTGGTAAAAGGCATGCGCACCGCCGATGATTCCGTCTGGTGTGGTGAGTTTCCAATGTCTGGGCAAGGCTAGGTACTGCGCGGCTTGGCTGAGGCCGACGGATTGCTGGCAGCTGCGGCCTGTGCTGCGTTGTTGGATGACGGCGGCTAGCACAGCTTCTACTGCGAGGAGGCTGCCGCCCATGTCTGCGAAGAGGGTGGGCGGGAGCTCTAGGCCGGTGATGAGGCCGTGTTTGGCCATGTAGGTGAGGTCGTGGCCGGGCACTTCGGAGGCGGCGGTGTCGCCGACGATGCTGACCATGCTTAAGTGCGGATGGGCTTTGTGCAATTGCTTCCAAGCAAGGCCGAGGCGGGCGAGGGCGCTGGGGCGGAAGGAGGTGAGGAGGATATCTGTTTTGGCTAAGAGCTTGTGTAGCCGCGCCATGCCGCGCTCGGTTTTGAGATCGGCGGTGACAAGTTTCACGCCTTTGTGCATTTGCTCGTAGGCTTCGCTTGAATAAGCGTTCATTGGATCGCCAGCGGGGGATTCCAGCTTGGTGCAGCAAGCGCCTAGCGCTTTGAGGCGCATCAAGGCAGCGGGGCCGGGGAGATTGAGGGCGAGGCTGAGGATGCGTGTGCCGCGCAAGGGTTTAAGCGCAGCTGTCTTCATGCGGTAAGCATCGCTGGCGCAGCCTTCACGCGCATGGGCGTGGCTTTGAAGCGTAACTTCGCTTGCCAGACGTCATATGCGCTTTGCAACGCGAGCCACACACGCGCATCCCCACCGCGCTCTTTGCCAAGCCAAGCTTCAATGCGCAGTGCCATATCAGGCGAAATCGCTGCGCGACCGTTGAGTACGCGGCTGAGCGCCACACGGGAGACATCAAGCTGCGTAGCGGCATCTGTGACGGTTAGCCCAAGCGCAGGCAACACATCATCGCGTAGCGAGAGGCCGGGGTGAGGGGGATTAAACATTTTGCTCATCTCAATACTCCAATTTCTCAGTGATAGTCCTGATAGTCCACTAATTTGGCGTCCACACCATCAAAGGCAAAGGTCATGCGCCAATTGCCGTTCACCCAAACCGAAAAATGGCCTTTGAGCTCGCGCCCTTTGAGAGGATGCCATCCCCAGCCGGGTAAATTCATGTCGAGTGGATTGGTGGATTCATTGAGTCGCGCCAGCATGCGGGCAAGGCGCGGAGCATGCACGGCTTGAATACCCGCTTTGCTGCCCTTCTCAAAAAAGAGCTGCAAGCCTTTATGCTGGAACGACTTAATCATGGTTTATTGTATCGCGTAGCGTTACGCTTTGCAAGCCTACACAGAACCTCTCGCACCAGAGCATGCTGCGTGTCTGTACGCCCCAATCAGGACTGCGGGCTCGAAGCGCGCAGCTTGCAAAGGTAAGGCGTACTCGCCTTAGCAAAAACGTGTTTGAGCGAAGCGAGTTGTTTTTGCGGCCTTTGAAAGCGAGCACTGCAGATGCTCACCGCGCTGCATCGAAGGTGCATGAATGCAAGGGGCCGCAGTTCGGGGCGCACGGATACGCAGCATGCTCTGGCGCAGGTACATACGTGTGAGCGCGTGACTTCCCCTCTCCGGCATGCACGAGGCAGAACTCAAATCGGCTTAATCACAGAATTAGGCAAAAGATCGTTGTCATAAACAGCAATCCGTGCCTTGAACTTCAAAGCATCGCCATCACGAACAATCACATCCATATACCGCCCCGTGCTGATGATCTGCGGCATGCTGTCTCGCTGCGTGCGGGTGACGATGTAGCTGCTTTCGCAGTGAATCTCTTCATTCGTGAATGAAGCAATCAAAGGCGCACTGCACACATGCCGCTGCGAATACGGATCGTGATAGATCGTGTTTTGCACGCCGTAGATGCGATCTCGCAGCATGCCTTGGCTCTCGTAATCCATGATGCACAGTGGTAAGCCTGCATCGAAATTTTCTCTGGATTGCAGTTTATAGCGGCCATCCGCGATGAACAAATCTGGCCATGCGGAGAGATCGTTGCTGTCGAGCAAATGCGCGCTTTGCTGGAGCAGGGCGTTTAAATTCAGGTAATTGTTGAAATTCATATCGCTATTAATTTAGTAGCGCTCTGCGCATATTCCATGCCGGCTATATGCTAAAAAAGCTTGTAAAACCTAGAGAGAAAGCGTTTTCCGCCAATATTCATACATCCCGCGAATCAGCGTCTCGGTCACGTTGTGATCCGTGTTTTTCACCTCTGTGCCATCCATCTCGCTTACCGTTCGCGCCTCGCCATTGGCTTTATAAGCTTGCTGCACAAACTCAATCACCTCGCCATCATCGGCGCTCACAAAGCCTGCGGGGCCGAAGAGATTGGATTGACGCAGGCGGCGGCGCGTCATCTCTTCTGTGTCGTCTTCAAAACCAAAATGCGTCCACACAAAATCAAACACGCCTTCGCTCACGGGCTGAATATGCCGCGTCGATAAACTGTTCACCTGCTGCTGAATGATGAGCGAGGGAAACAAAGTCATCATCGTTACCGTCGGCGTGATTTCCGCTTTTTGTACCGGGCAACTGAGTTTCCACCAGCCTTCAGGTACGACATCCAGCACGCGATCATCATGCAGCTTCATATTTTCTCGAAAGCTCGTCACGTTTGCTGCAATATTGGCCGTGACCGCATCGTTTCTGCGGCTCACCATCACGGCATGGCGATGATGCGCATCCATGATCATTTGGCTTTTTTGATCCGCGCGCCAGAGGCCGAAGGTGACAAACCATGTGTGCAGCAAGCCGGGATGATATGGATCTTTGATGTTTTCCTGCATCAGCTTCCAGTTGGCAGGAATGCGCTGGCGATTGATGCCCAAGAGCTTCAAGGGTTTATGAAAAATCCGGTCGAAATAGGCGAGCACATCAGCGCCTAAATACTCTTCAAACGACTCTACGTCGTGATCAAACGAAGCAAACACCACACCGCCGCGCCGCGCGACTTTGAGCTTCGTTAAACCATGATCGCAGAGCTGAAAATCCTCCGGCATGCCGCCTTGTTTGATCTTCTCGCCATCTGAATCAATCGCATCTACACCTTGACGAAACGTGAGGCCCACCAAATCGCCGTTGAGCTTATAAGTCCACTGGTGATAAGGACAAACAAAGCTTCGCGCATTGCCGCTGCGCTCGCGCACAAATTGCACGCCGCGATGTGCGCAGCGATTCTCTAAAACGTGAATCACGTCAGGCTGCCCGGGCCGCCCGCGCTCGCGCACCATCACCACGCTACGTTCGCCAATTTTCGTGCGCTTGAAATCGCCGGGTTTGGGAATCTCACATTCCAAACCCACATAGCACCAATGCTTTTTATAGAAAAGAGCTTCTAGCTCGCGTTGATAGATTTGCGCATCGGTATAGATGCGGCCAGGCGCGCGGCTGGTGGGCGCTTGTCCCCACACATTTGCCCAAAATATAGTTTGCGCGCTTACCGGCGCGAGGGTTTCGGTTGAAATTGGGGCGTTCATGCCAGTAGTGTGGTGCAAGCAACGCCATTTGCCTAGCGCTGCGCAATAAAAAGCAATATTCACCGCATGAATGGACAAAAACAACCGTCCAAGGCATCATTCACGCCATGAAATCGACAACCTCTGGCATTGACGACCTTGATCTGAATCTCCTGCGCGTGCTTGACGTGTTAATGCAAGAGCGCCGCGTAGCCACCGCTGCGCAGCGCCTTCAGCTCTCGCAGCCTGCAGTGAGCAATGCGCTCGGGCGACTGCGCAAAGCGCTCGGCGATGAGCTGCTCACCCGTGCGCCCAATGGTATGGAGCCCACAGAATTTGCGAAAAGCTTGCATGCAAGTTTGCAGCCTGCGTTTGCAGCGATCAGCCAGTCCTTGGCTGCCAAAGCGACATTTGACCCAGCCAAAAGCATATGGCAAGCGCGCATCGCGATGACGGATATTGGCGAAATTGTTTTTCTTCCAGCTTTGCTCACCACAATAGCAACCGCCGCGCCTGGGCTCACGCTTGAGACGCTTCGCGATGCACAAGCTAAGCCTAATGCAGCAGTAGGAAGCATCACCACCGCGATGGCCGAAGGCAAAGTAGATCTAGCCATGGGCTGGCTTCCTGATGTAACGGAAGGCCTGTATCAGCGCAAACTTTTTACGCAGCGCTATGTGTGCATTGCGCGGCAAGGGCATCCGTTGCTCAGCGGAAAAAAGTCTAAGCTCACTTTGGAAAAATTCTTGAGCGCAGAACACATCGCCATCCGCGCTGAAGGCACAGGACACACCAAGGCAGACGAAACGCTGCAAGGCATCTCTAAAGCGGGCGGTCTTCCCAATAGCCAACGCAAAGTCCGCCTGCGCGTACCCAGCTTTTTGAGCGTGCCGCAAATCGTGAGCACTACGGATTTGATCGCCACCGTACCGGAGAAGCTGGCTGAGCAATGCGCCGCAGCTTTCAACCTGCACGTGCTGCCTCATCCTGTGAACATGCCCGCTTTCGAGCTCAAAATGTTTTGGCATCGGCGTGTGCATACCGATCCAGCGAATCAATGGCTGCGTGCGCTGATCGTGGAATTTTTTGCGAAGTAACCTATTGGTGCGGCAATAGAGGGTGGATCAAACTTTTGGGCTTGGTCTTCGCTTCGGTCCAACGCGTGTCAGAGCAGCCGGGGCGGATGGCTCCATGTCCTCCGGCGGCATCAAAACTTAGTTCTTTTCGGTAAGTCGATCACGCCGCCTCCCCCTTTACTTACGCCATCCGCCCCGGCTGCTCTGACAGGCTTGGCATGAATCAGGAGTTTTTTGCGCTCCAACCGTGCCAATGCCCATCCGCTGTGGCTTTGCGTTTGGCGTAAGTAAAGGGGGAGGCGGGTAAGGGGAGTAACCGGAGAAGACAACGGCAATACCCGCCGGAGGACATGGAGCCAGACGCAAAGCCACATCGGATGGGCTGCCCCAAGCAGCGCATATCTTGAAGGAGTTCAACCCTTTACTGCAGCGCCATTAAGCAGGCGTTAAGCAGGCGTTAAAGCTAAGGTCAACCACTCCCGCGCCCAAGCCGCCCCATCCGTCTCTGGCATCGTGCCGCCCGAGGCATCATGCGTGAAGACTTCGCCGACGCGCTTGGCGCCCAAGCCTTCCAGCCGCTCGTCAAAACGCTTGCCACCGCCAGCAAAAGTATTGGGATAGCTGCCAAAATCGCCCAGCGCAATCACGCCATAGCGCACATGCGAGAGATCACGTGGCTCATCGTCGAGCGAAGCGTAAAGCTGCTGCCCGTTGTCGGGCACATCGCCTGCACCATAGGTGCTCGAACATATCAAATACAAACAATCTTGATCCTCAAATGCATCGCTCTTTAAGCCATCCATCATGGTGACTTCGATGCTGCTGACCAGATCAGCGCAATCCATCTGGATGGCCTGCGCCACATATTCGGCTGTCCCCGTCATCGTGGCGACGAAAATTTTGAGAGTGTTCATGCTGTAACTTTTAAGAACTCAGATTTTCTAATATTTTGCGATAGATGTTCTTCAGCGGCTCAATATCTGCCACTGCAACATGCTCATTGATTTTATGAATGGTGGCGTTCGGGGGGCCGAGCTCGATGACTTGATCGCAGATTTGCGCGATGAAGCGGCCATCGCTGGTGCCGCCCGTGGTTGATAGCTCGGTCGTGATGCCAGTTTCTGCTTTGATAGCATCTCGCACTGCGCTGATTAAGCTGCCTTGGCCCTCAATGACCGGCGTGAGGAAGGGCAGGCCGCCGATGGTCCAAGTCAGGTCATAGTCGGTTGCTTGCAAGCGACTTGCATGCAGTGTGTCAATCAATCGCTTTTGCAAATTTTGCGGTGTTGATTCGGTGCAAAAGCGGAAATTGAAATCAATAACGCATGTGCTTGGAATGACATTGCTGGCGCCTGTGCCGCCTGCAATATTGCTGATCTGCCACGTGGTCGGCGGAAAGTAGGCGTTACCTTTGTCCCACTCGATGGTGGTGAGCGCGGCCAGCGCGGGTGCTGCCATGTGGATTGGGTTGCGAGCCAAATGCGGATAGGCGATGTGGCCTTGAATGCCTTTGGCGGTGAGCTTGCCGCTCATGGTGCCGCGCCGGCCATTTTTGATCATGTCGCCCGTGCGCTCCACGCTGGTGGGCTCACCGACGATGCACATATCGATTTTCTCGCCCCGTGCGGTGAGCCATTCACAGACTACTGTAGTGCCATCCAGCGCAGGGCCTTCTTCATCGCTGGTGAGCAAAAAGGCGATGTTGAGTGGTGCATTCGGGTGCGATGCGACGAACTCCTCGCAGGCCACCACCATGGCGGCCAGAGAGGTTTTCATATCGCTTGCACCACGGCCGTAGAGTTTGCCATTTCGATGCGTCGGCACAAAGGGTGGGCTGCTCCATTGATCGTGTGGGCCGGTGGGTACGACATCGGTGTGGCCGGCGAATACAAGAGTTTTTGCCAGCGTTTGAAAAGAATCGCTACTCGCTATAGTTTCAGTAGCACTTTGCGCATATTCTGTGCCGGCAATCGGCACTTTCTGCTTAAAAATAGCGCTTCTCTTTGCCCACAAATTACGCACCCGAAACGTCTCGGGGCCACTGTCAATAAAGGTGAATTCAAAGCCAAGCGGCTTCAAGCGAGCGGCCATGATATCCATGCAGCCCGCATCATGCGGCGTGGTGCTGTCTAGGGAAATCAGTTGTTCAGCGAGACGGAGTGTGGCAAGTGCATCAGACATGCTCAGAGTCTAAGGCCTGATGAATAGCTTGGTCTAAACGGTGGATTTCACATCCAGCTGAATCTCGGTAAACGAAGGCCCCATATCTTCTTCATCGTCGGTTTGCTCTGCGGCCTTTTTCGCATTGGCAAAATCATTGGCCAAGCGCCACATCAGGTTAGTCGGGCTGTCGGAATGGTTGATACCTTCTTTGCGCTCCACAGTGCCTTCTACGATCAGGCGGGCAATGTCTTGTTCAAAGGTTTGTGAGCCATCGGTCATGGATTTTTCCATGGCATCTTTCACGCCGGAAAAATCGCCTTTTTCGATCAAATCTTGCACGAGCTTTGTGTTGTACATGATCTCCACTGCGGGCGTGCGCGTGCCTTGAACCGTGCGCAAGAGGCGCTGGGAGACGATGGCTTTGAGCGCACTGGAAAGATCGCCCAACATCGTAGGCCGCACCTCCACCGGGTAAAAGCTCAAGACCCGATTGAGTGCTTGGTAGCTGTTGTTGGCGTGCATGGTGGCTAAGCACAAGTGACCGGATTGCGCGTAGGCGATGGCGGCGCTCATGGTTTCGCGATCACGAATCTCGCCGATCAAAATCACATCAGGCGCTTGGCGCAGCGCGTTTTTCAGCGCGGTTTGCATGGCCATCGTGTCCGATCCCACCTCGCGCTGATTGACGATAGATTTCTTGTTGGTAAAGATGAATTCGACCGGGTCTTCTACGGTGAGAATGTGGCCGGGGATGCGTTGGTTGCGGTAATCCAGCATGGAAGCCAGCGTGGTGGATTTGCCAGCACCGGTAGCACCCACCATCAAAATCAGGCCGCGCTTTTCCATGATCATGTCAGCCAGGCCCGAGGGCACATTCAGGCTTTCCAGCTGCGGAATATCGGTGGCGATATAACGGATCACGCAGGCATAGGTGCCCCTCTGGCGCATAGCAGAGATTCGGAAATTGCCCACACCAGGCAGCTCATGAGCCATGTTGAGCTCATTGGTTTCTTCCAGCTCTTCGATGCGCGTGGGTGGCAATATTTCGGCCAGCAGGCCCTTGATGGCGTCTGCTGGCAAGGGCTGGCTGTTGATCGGCACAGACTGACCATTGATCTTGATGGTGGCGGGTGCGAACGCAGACAAGTACACATCCGAGGCCTTTTTCTCGGCCATCAGTTTCAAAATCCGCTCCATCATGCCCATACAAGACTCCTCAGTCAGTAACGAATCGCTATTATATTAATAGCAAACTATCTATATTTTATGCCGGCTAAGTGCCTAAAAGACACTTAAAACAGATGTATGGGTGCATTCTGCCTTCAAATGCCTTGTGTAGCAAGTTGTGCATGGCACGGCATTTGAACATCGCGCAGCGAGTCGTGTATCACGCAGTGAGTTGTTTTAGTCGCGGAGCAAATCATTCAGCGATGTCTTGGCTCGGGTTTGCGCATCTACTTTTTTCACAATCACAGCGCAGTACAGCGAATATTTGCCATCAGCAGATGGCAAATTACCTGCCACCACCACCGAGCCCGCAGGCACGCGGCCGTAATGCACCTCGCCTGTAGCGCGGTCGTAAATCTTGGTGCTTTGGCCGATGTACACGCCCATGGAGATCACGGAGTTTTCTTCCACAATCACACCTTCCACGACCTCCGAACGCGCGCCGATGAAGCAGTTGTCTTCAATGATGGTGGGGCCAGCTTGCAGCGGCTCCAATACACCGCCAATGCCTACGCCGCCTGAGAGGTGGACGTTTTTACCGATCTGCGCGCAAGAGCCGACGGTGGCCCAAGTATCGACCATCGTGTTTTCATCGACGTATGCGCCGATGTTGACGTAAGACGGCATCAGGATTGCGCCCTTGGCAATAAAACTGCCTCGGCGCGCCACAGCAGGCGGCACCACGCGCACACCCGTGGCTTTCATTTCTTCGGGCGTGAGGTGTGCGAATTTTGTTTTCACTTTGTCATAAAAGCCCAAATCACCGGCTTTGATGATTTCGTTGTCGTTCAAGCGGAAGGAAAGCAGCACCGCTTTCTTAACCCACTGATGCACAGTCCATTTACCCACGGATTCGCGGGTGGCTACGCGCAGCTGGCCACTGTTCATCTGGCTGATGACATGCTCCACGGCTTCTTTAATTTCAGCGGGAGCCGACGTGGGCGAGAGATTGGCGCGGTTGTCCCAAGCGGTGTCGATGATGGTTTGGAGTTGTTGGGTCATGTTTTTAGTGGTCAAGGCGG
>JAYUSD010000016.1:0-13630 GCA_043755865.1 Variovorax sp.
CGTAATCAATGATGGCGAAATTGAGCTTAGGAAATTCTTTGGCGATTTTCTCAATCGCGCCGCCTTGGCTAAAACCGATGCCAATGATCGGATTGGCACCACGCTCAGCCATGCGGCGGATCGCTTGCTCGCGCTGGGTCGGGTTGGTCACTTCGAATTCGAGGTATTGCGTGCCGGTTTCTTTCTTGAAGCGCTCAGCGCCTTCGTAGGCGGCTTGGTTGAAAGATTTGTCAAACTTGCCGCCCATGTCAAAAATGACAGCGGGCTGCGCGAAGGCGGCTGTGGCGGTGAGTGCGGCGGCGGCGATAAGGGTAGAGCGCAAATTGAATTTCATGGCAGGGTTCCTAAAAGTGGATAAATAGTTGTGCAGTGTGCACGCGCAGGCCATGATAATGCCTGAAAACGCCTTTGGTTGACAAAGGGGTAAATCTCTATTTTTATGAAACCTCTGTCTACTTTTTGGCCTAGCATTCCCAAAGTGGTGCTGCACGAGCACTTGGATGGCAATTTGCGCCCCGAGACGCTGATGGCTTTGTGCCTTGAACGCGGCGTTGAATTGCCAGCCAACACGCCGCAAGCGTTGCAACATTGGATTCACACGCAAGCAAATTCTGGCTCGCTGGAGCGCTATGTGGCCGCTTTTGGGCTGACCGTGGCGGCGATGGCTACTACGGAGGCCTGTGAGCAAGTCGCATTTGAAGCGGTGCAAGATTGCGCCGCGGACGGGGCGCAGCTGATTGAGTTGCGCATGGCGCCGTTGCTTCTTGAAGCGCATGGGCTGGGCGGTGATGAAGCCGTGCAAGCGATGTTGGCAGGCCTGTCACGCGGCAGCGCGGCCACCGGTGTGCCAGCCGGCTTGATCGTATGCGGTATGCGCACGGACTCAAGTGTTGATGTGATGCGAAGCGCCGAGCTTGCTCTGCGGTTTGCAGGCAAGGGCGTGATTGGGTATGACTTAGCAGGCGCGGAGCGCGGCTTCCCGGCCACGCTGCACGCCAAAGCCGTAGCGCTCGCACGCGAGGCTGGCTTGGGCATCACGCTGCATGCCGGCGAGGCGGATGTGGGCGAACGTGTGATCGAAGCGATTGATTTAGGTGCAACGCGGATTGGTCATGGCGTGCAGATCACCGTTGATGATTCAGCGGGCGAGGGCGCATTGAGCCGAATGGCTCGAGCACGCGATGCGGGTGTGCATTTCGAGGTTTGCCCGACTAGCAATGTGCATACCGGCGCGTGGAAAGATTTGGCCATGCATCCTTTGATAGCGATGGAGGCTCAGGGGCTAAATTGCTCTGTGCAAGCCGATAACCGCTTGGTCTCAAGGCTTTCGCAGGGCAGTGAATTTCAAGTGGTGCATGAGGTGTGCGGCCTCAGTTTGTCGCAGATCATGCACGGCCAGATTCGTGCAGCGCGGGCTTCATTTCTTCCTTCGCCGCTGCGTTTGAAGGCCGAAGAAAAAATACGTGCGTGGTGTGTTGAAAATACGATCGCTATTGATTTATGAGCAATCCACGCAGTAAACACGCCGGCTACATGCCAATAATGCTTGAAAAAAACAAAAAAAGCCCGGCGAACCGGGCTTCTCGTAAGACTTAGCAAGAAATTACTGTGGCGATACGCCCAATGATTTCACAGTCTCAAGATTCAAGAAACCATCGACTGGCAAACCTTTGGAAGTCTGGTAGCCATTCACAGCACGCATGGTGCTTTCGCGCAACGAGCCGTTGATGGGGCCCGGGTTGTAGCCGGCGGCAGACAAGGCACGCTGGATTTCCATGATCTTGCTTGGCGTGGCATTCGTCTCACACAGGATGGCGCGATTCTCAGTGCGAGCATCAGCCGTTTTGACCTGGTAGCGAATCGTGTCGTACTGCGCTGGCACATCAATCTCGCGCGAGCTGGCCGCTTGATCAATCACCTGACGCGTTACGGTGCGATATACCGCTGGCGTGCTTTCTTCGCGGAAGCTTGCGGGCTTGTCCACCACTTGACGGGTAATGGTTTGCGAGACAGCAGCTACGGGGATCTTGCGGGTCGTAGCAGGCGTGTCCACCACGCGACGCTCCACGCTGCGGAATTCCGCAGGAATCACGATCTCGCGCTGAGTAGCGGCAATATCTACCACCTGACGGGTTTGCGTGCGATACACCGCTGGCACCACAGTTTCTTCCGTGCGAGCAGGCGAGGCTTCAATTTGGCTCTTGACGACTTTCATGGTGCCGGGCACTTCAATCGTGCGCGCAGTCGCTGGCTGATCGAGCACTTGGCGGGTCACCGTCTGCATCACCGCAGCCGTTTTGATCTCGCGTACATAGCCTTCTTCGCCAGAATCAGCACCTTTGCCAACCGCGTTGGCAGCGGTCACGCCGGCTGCACCGGTTTTCAAGCTGGCCGCACGCAACACGCGATCACCATTGGGCATAGCGATGATGTTGCCTTTCTCGTCAAACTTGTAGCCAGCAGCTTTGAGTTTGTCGATGTCGATTTCTTGGCGGGTTACCGTTTGCATCGTGGCCGGGATGGCCACTTCGGTTGTCGTGCCTTGCGAGACGAGCTCTTGGCGCGTTACAGTGGCGTATTCAGCCGGGATCTCAATCTGGCGCACGGAGGCTGCGGTCTTCACCACTTGGCGCGAAATCATCTGGTATTGCTCAGGAATCGCCACCAAACACATCACATCATCGTCCAGATTGCTGTTGTTGCCGGAGACGATTTGCGTATCAACCACGCCACGGCCACCCGCTGGATTGGCCGCTGCGGGCAGATTCACTCTGCTGCCTGCGACCGTGCCATCGGCGCCCACCACGAAGCCGCGCAATGGGCGCACTTCCACAGCTTGTCCGATGTAGGCGCGGCCACGTTTCCATTCTTTTGTTGCATCGGCGATTTTGATGCGCTCCGTCACCGTCTCATACGTGGCCGGCACTTCCACCAAACGCTTGCCGGCTTCTTTTACGAGTACGCGCTCAGAAACGGTTTTAAACGTTGGCTGAGTCACAGCCAATCGCGAGCTGGCGGCTGTGCGCTCAACTTGCTCTGTCATCGTGCGCAGCGGCAAAGTGATGGGTTCGTATCGAACGCTTTCAGGGCGAGCGATGATTTGCTCGGTGACGGTTTTAAACGTTGCAGGCACAGTCTCTACACGCGTCGATGCAGGGCGGTCTACCACCTCCTGCTCTTGCATCGTGTATTCGGCTGGGATGGCTTTGAGCGTTTTGCTCGCTGGCGTGACCAGCACTTGCTCAGAAACTGTCTTAAAAGTAGGAGGTGTGACTTCAATGCGCTTGCTCTCAGCCTTGGCGAGCACGCGCTCGGAGACCATTTTGTAGGTTGGTGCAACCGGCTCATCGCGTGTGGAGGCTGGCTGAATCACCACTTCTTCGCTCACGGTTTTGTAAGTCGCTGGCACAGGGATTTGCCGCTTGATCTCTGGCGTTACCAACACTTGCTCGGAGACTGTTTTAAAAGTGGCTCCGATAGGCTCATAGCGCTTGGTGGCCGCCACTTTAACGACTTGCTCGGCTTTCGTTTCAAACTTGGCGGGAATCTGCACATTGGCAAAACACTCGCTGGCTTCTGCCTTGACGACTGCGCCCACAGGACGGGGCATATTGCCGCTGAAATTGTTGTCGCACTGCTTCATGCTGGCGCGCACGGCCTTACCAGATGCATCGAAATACACGTTCACAGCCATTTCGGGGCCGTAAGGAATGTATTTGCCGATGAGTTGAGCGCTTACACCATCGCGGCCTTGGCTGCGGCCTACGCCGATGTCGCATGCGCCACGGCTGTAGCCGGTGGCGTCATAGCCTTGCACGCTGGCGGCATCTTTGGCCGCTGTCAAATCAGAGAGCTTTTGCACTTTCACATCGGCTTCTCCAGCGCGCTTCAAAGGCTCATGCGTGGTGTGGGGCTTGTAAAACTTAGCTGAGCCGGAAGCCACAGCGGCATCACATTCAGCGGCTGAATCGTAGCCTTCGTTGCCATGGCCATCGCCATGCTTGGCAGCCAAGGCGGCGCTCATCATGAAAACGGAGCTGCCCAAGATGGCGCAGATACCCGCAGCTTTGAAGCGACGGTTTTTTGATGTGGATGAGAGGGTGTTGTTGTGCATAAAAGTCCCCAATGGATGAAATGTTGAGATTTGAGTTGTCGATTGACCTCACCCATGCAAGTGTCGTCGCGAATTTGTAACTCAGCGCGGGTTATAGCACTTATTGGTTACTCATTTGTGAGAAATTACCAAGGTGCGAGCAGAAAAAACACAAGCTGACCGATTTTGCAAATTCACGCAGCTTTTTTGCGCCTGATAAATGCTACGAATTTTATAGCGTGTTACGCAGCAAATATGCCGGCTACAAGCCTAAAACACATAAAAAAAGCCCGGCGAACCGAGCTTTTGGTGGAGAGCAGAAGAATTACTTCTTTGGCTCTTCTTTCTTAGCGTCTTTTGCGTCCTTGGCTGCGGCGGGCTTCTCATCCTTTTTCGCAACGGCGGCTTTCTTGTCGGCTTCTGCCTTGGCTTTTGCATCAGCCTTAGATTTTTTCTCAGCGTCAGCTTTTGCTTTTTTCTCCTCAGCTACTTTGGCCTTGGCATCTGCTTTGGCTTTCTTCTCCGCATCGGCTTTTGCTTTCGCTTCAGCTTTTGGATCAGCTTTCATCTCAGGCTTGGCGGCGGGCGCAGCAGCGGCGGCCGGCTTGGCATCAGCAGCTTTAGCGGCAGCAGGTGCTGCAGCGGCTGGTTTCGCATCAGCAGCTTTTGCATCCTTGGCAGGCGCAGCGGCGGCAGCAGCAGCTGGCTTGCCAGCTGCGTCTTTGGCCATTGGCTTGTCGTCTTTCTTAGCTGGGGCAGCGGCTGCGCCTTTGAAACCAGCGCCGTTGACGGTCATGCCTTCAGCGGAGAATTTGGCAGCATTGGCTTCTCCCACGCCGTTGACGCGGGTGACCAGATCGTTCCAGTCTTTGAAATTGCCTTTTTTGCGCTCATCCAAAATTTTGCCGGAGATGCCGGGGCCAATGCCTTTGATGGCATCGAGTTCGGCGGCGGTGGCTTTGTTGACATCGGTGGCTGCAAAGGACAGCGCGGCGTAAAACAAAGCAAACAAAACAAACAGTTTTTTCAACATGAGACAACTCCTCGAAGAGTGAAGGGATGGGTTTTTTGAGTTTGGCAAAGCCAAGCTACGAGACTATAACGGGGCTTGGGGGCGGGGGTTGACGCGCTCGCTATGCATTCACTAGCAAAAACCCTGATTTTTAACGATTCAGTACAAGAAAGTAGTTTGCTCAGTCATTCACCCGCCAGTCAATCACCAGTGGCGACCAGACTTTGCCGCCATCGCGCGGCAATACTTCTGTTTTCTCAAAAGCACGCACCACTGCTTCGTCCCATTCTTTGCTGCCGCTGCTTTTGAGCACGCGCGGGCGGCCAAGCACAGTGCCATCGGGCGCCAGCCGAACTTCAATGCTGACCATCGGATTGCCTGATGCTGTGCCCGTAAACACAAGGTTGGGGCGCACGCGGCCTTTGATGAGGCCTGCGTAGCCCCCACTGGGGCCGCTTGATTGCATCGCCGTGCCTTGGGCTGTTGGCGCACCGCTCGCGCCGGCCAAACCCGCCATGCGCTCAATGTTTTTCAAGCGCTCAGCTTCTTTTTGCTCAGCGCGTTTTTTTTCTTCAAGCGCATTGTTTGGCTTGGGCTCTGGCTTAGGCAGTGGCTTGGGTTCTGGTTTGGGTTCAGACTTGGGTTCAGGCTTCGGTTCGATTTTCGGTGGCGGCTTGGGTTTTTCTTTTTCCATCGCAATGACGGGCGCTTTCACAGACGGTGGCTCTGGAGCTTCGGCGCTTTTGACCACGGGTTTGGGCACAGGTGGCTGAGGCACTTCCACTTGTCTTGGTGCAGCCTGTTGGGGCAGGGCGCTCCACAGCTCGGCTTCAACCGTCGTGATTGTTGCTTCCCGCTTCCAGCTCACGCCCCAAGTCAGCGCGCCCAGCAGCAGCAAATGCGCCAGCAGCGCCCACGACATCGCTCGGCCCGTGCCTTGGGGCCGCGGTGGAAAAAAATCGCTGCGTTGCTGCGGGCAAGCTGTTGCTGCGGCCATGATTACTTTGCCAATTGCACCGACAACCCCACGCGCTCAATGCCTGCGCGCTTGAGCTTGTCCATCACCTGCACCACCGTTTCGTATTTCACGCTTTTATCCGCGCTGATCACCACCGCCAGATTGGCTTGGCCGCCTTGCATCTTCTTGATTTGCTCTGCTACTGTATTGATAGCGATCCGCGTAGATTCTTTGCCGGCTGGAAGCTGTTTTAGCTCTAAAGATTCGTCTTTACCGATGATGATTTGGATCACGCTATCAGGCTGCTTAGCTGCTTTGCCCACGCTGGGCAAATCAATCATGCTGGGCGTGATCAGCGGCGCTGTGACCATGAAGATGATCAGCAGCACCAGCATCACGTCAATGAAGGGCACCATGTTGATTTCGCTGATGGTGCGGCGGCCTCGGCGACCACCTTGGCTGTTTGAGATCATGGTGGGCATGGCGCGCTCCGATCAGTGGCTGTGCGAGGCGGCTTGACCCGCTGCTGGGCCAGCACTTTGACTGCTCACATTGCGCTGCAAGATGTTGGAGAACTCTTCAATAAACGTCTCTAGGCGAATCGCCACGCGGTCAATGTCGCGCGCAAAGCGGTTGTAGGCCACCACAGCGGGAATCGCGGCAAACAGGCCAATCGCTGTCGCTACAAGTGCTTCTGCAATGCCGGGCGCGACCGTGGCCAGCGTGACTTGCTGCAAGCTAGCCAAGCCCGTAAACGCATGCATGATGCCCCACACCGTGCCAAACAAGCCCACATAGGGAGACACCGAGCCCACCGAGGCCAAGAAGGAGAGGTTGCTCTCGACCGTATCCATCTCGCGTTGGTAGCTGGCCCGCATGGCGCGGCGCGCGCCATCCATCAGCGCCGAGGGATCTGAAATGCGGCGCTCGCGCAACTTTTGGAATTCGCGCATGCCACTGGCAAAAATGCGCTCCATTGGGCCCGAGAGCTTGGCGTTTTGCGCCGCGCTGGCATACAGCTCGTTGAGCGAGGAGCCGCTCCAAAACTCTTTCTCAAAATTCTCATTGAGTGCATTGACCTTTTTAAGCGCTGCGAGCTTGCGGAAAATCGCCGCCCAGCTTGATATTGATATGACCACCAGCAGCACCATCACGGCTTGCACCACGAAGCTGGCGTTTAAAACCAAAGCAAGGATGGAAAGATCAGGGTTCGCAGCGTTCAATTCAAAGCCTCCGTTACAGATAGTGGAATTCTGCCCGGTTTCAAAGTGAGTGCATTGACCCAAGCGATACAAATTGTGCCTTGGCAGATCGGCGTTGGTATGCTGGGCACATGAGCAAGGGCAACTTCTGGTGATGCCGGATGCTCATTATTTGATAGCACTCCGCGCTTATTTTCTGCCGGCAAGAGGCTGATTTGTTGCTCAATTGTGATGCTGACACGGCTTTTTTCGATGATGGTGGCGCTGACGCTGAGCACGTCATCCAACCGCGCAGGCTTGACGTATTTGAGTTGCGTATCAGTGACCACAAACATGCCGCCAGTTTGCTCCTTCAAAGCCTGCTGCGAAATACCCAAGGAGCGCAGCCATTCAGTGCGGGCGCGCTCCATGAATTTCAAATAGTTGGCATAAAACACGATGCCGCCGGCATCGGTGTCTTCCCAATAAATGCGGATGGGAAATGTAAAGCTCAATTCAACGCCTCACGCAAGCGCGCAATCGCGGTTTGCAAATCTTGCATCGCGCTGGCCGTGGAAAAGCGCACGAAGTTTGCGGTGCTGTCGGTGCCAAAATCACGCCCCGGCGCGATCGCCACGTGAGCGCGGCGCAGGATCTCAAAGGCAAAATCCCAGCTGCTGCTCACGCCAAGTTTGGCAAACAGCGGCGAGGCATCGGCATACACGTAGAAAGCACCATCGGGCTCTACGGGAATCTTGAAACCCAGCTCGCGCAGGGCGGGCAAAAAGTAATCGCGCCGCGCTTTGAACTCAGAGCGGCGCTGCTCGTAAACGGCTAAGCTTTCCGGCTCAAAACACGCGAGCGCCGCTTGCTGGGAAATACTGCTGGCACAAATGAAGAGGTGCTGCGCCAGCTGCTCAATAGGCTTGATCAAAGCCTCCGGCACGACGAGCCAGCCCAGCCGCCAGCCGGTCATGCTGAAATATTTGGAGAAACTGTTGATGCTGATGATGTCTTCGCCCAGCTCGAGTGCGGATTTACCGAAGGTGGTGTTGTGCGAAAGGCCTAGATAAATTTCGTCAATCATCGTGATGCCATTTTTGCTGCGCACGAAGTCTTGAATCTTGCGAAGCTCATCGGGGTGAATCGAAGTGCCAGTCGGGTTGGATGGCGAGGCGAGCAACACGCCGCGTGTCTTCTCGCCCCAATTGGCTTGCACTTTTGCAACGCTTAATTGAAAGCGTTCCTCTGGTGTCGTGGCGATCATCTTTGCTACGCCATCAGCGGCTTGCACAAATTGCTTGTTGCACGGATAGCTTGGATCAGGCATCAAGATCTCATCGCCTGCATCAATCAACGCGAGGCAAGCTAGATGCAACGCCGCCGATGCGCCGGCGGTAATGATGATGCGGCTTGGCGGCACGTTAACGTTGAAACGCTGCAAATACCAAGCGCTGATCTTTTCGCGTAACGGGCTGATGCCGTTGGCGTTGGTGTATTGCGTCTTGCCATGGCTGATCGCTTGTTTTGCAGCTTCAACGACTGCAGGCGGCGCAGTGAAATCCGGCTCGCCCACACTCAAAAAAATCATCGGCTTATCGGTATGCGCGACCTTTTTCGCCAGCTCAGATGCTTGTTTGAACACTTCCATCACATAGAAAGGCTCGGCTCTTGCTGCTCTGCTGGAGATTTTCATGAATGAGTGCTTGGCTGCTATTGAAAGCCGGAGAAAGGAGCGCGAAAGGCGCGAAAGTTACGCGAAAGACGCGAAAAAGAAAACCAAAGTGAGGAGCTGTTATGTTTGAGCGCTGTCAGTGATCTAAACAATTTCATATTGTCTTTTGATTCTTTTGGTATTTCTTTCGCTTAATTTTCGCGTCTTTCGCGTAACGGTTGTTTAATCTTTCAGATCAGCGGCCACCTCAGCCGCACGCAATTGCGGTGCAAGTTTATTCAACACAGCATTGATGTATTTGAAGCCATCCGTGCCGCCAAACGCTTTTTCCTGCTCGATGTATTCATTGATGATCACGCGCCAAGGCACATCGAGGCAATGCTTGAATTCATACACGCCCATCCACATGATCACATGCTCGATGGGAGAGATTTCTAGCCAAGGGCGATCAAGGTGCGGCTCGATCAATGCATCAAATACGGCGCTCTCTTCAATGCAGCCGCGAAAGAGGGCATCGAAATGCACGGAATCAGCTTTGGAGAAGCCTTGTAGGTCGCGTGTAAACGCATCAATTTCATCGGTGGCTTGGCGGCCCACGATGTGTTGATACAGCGCTTGCACCGCGAATTCCCGCGCCCGTGTGCGCGCTGCGCGCATGGCGGTTTTGGTAATGAATTCCTTGCGTTTTGCTATCAATTTAGTAGCTGACTGCGTAGGTTTCTTGCCGGCTAGAGGCTCATTTTGCATAAAAAAATCTTTGTTTCTAGAAATAATAAGAGGGATGATTTTTAGGCAACGATGTGTGTTGTTCAGGCTAATTCGTTGAGCAAATTGGCCATTTCCACAGCCACTCGTGCCGCGTCTCTGCCCTTTTCGTCTTGGCGAGCCACGGCTTGCGCCATATTCTCGACAGTGAGAATCGCGTTTGCAATGGGCAGCTTGTCATCCAAGCTCACACGAGTGACGGCTGCGCCAGATTCGTTGGCTACGAGCTCAAAGTGATACGTCTCGCCGCGAATGATGCAGCCGATTGCGATCAACGCATCATATTGGCTCTTTGCAGCCAAGGCTTGTAGTGCCACAGGTATTTCCAATGCACCGGGCACGGTGATGTGGTCAATGTGCTTTTCTAGCACGCCTAGCTTGATGAGCTCACCGCGACAAGCCGCATACAAGGCATTCGTGATGCTGTCGTTGAAGCGTGCTTGCACGATGCCAATGTAAAGCTTGCGGCCATCGAGGAGGTTGTCTTTGGCTTTGCCAATTTCTGCACCGAACATGTTTTGCTTTCTAAGATTTAAGAATTAATACAGAAATACCGAAATACCGAAATACCGGACGCAGAAGACGCAAAGGTTACGCAGAAGACGCAAAAAAGAAAGAAGAAAGAAGAAAATGCCAAAGAAGCTGAAATTTAAAACTCTCAATGCATTGGTATTTTTTTCTTCTGTCTTCTTTTGTTATTTTTTCTGCGAAACCTTTGCGTCCTCTGCGTCCGCCAATTCGTATTTTGTATTGGGAGGTCAAGTATTCGCAATATACCCAGCAATCTCTACGCCATACCCAGCCATGCTCGGCATGCGGCGGGGCTTGCCCATCAGCATCATGCGGCGAACGCCACAATCGCGCAGGATTTGTACGCCGATGCCGTAGGTGCGCAGATCCATGCGGCCACGCTCGGGCGCCTGCGCGGGGCGGGCTTGGCCCTCGAATTGCGCGAGCAGTTGGCTGGCGCTTTCGCCAGCGTTGAGCAATACCGCCACGCCTCGGCCTTGCTGCTGAAGATATTTCAAACTCTCATGCAAGCTCCAACTGTGAATGTGGCTCTTGGTTTGCAGTGCATCAAGCACCGAGAGCGGCTCATGCACGCGAGCGGGCACGGCTTCGCCTTCTTCCCAGCTGCCTTTGACGAGCGCCAAATGCACGCCTTCGCTCGGTTTGTCGCGAAAAGCAATCGCTTTGAATTCGCCAAACGCGGTTTGCATCATGCGCTCGCCTACGCGCTCCACCAAGCTTTCTGTGCGGCTGCGGTATTCAATGAGATCGGCAATTGTGCCAATTTTCAGGCCATGCTCGGCGGCAAAGCTTTGCAGATCTGGCATGCGCGCCATGGTGCCGTCGTCTTTCATGATTTCGCAGATCACGGCGCTTGGCATGCAACCGGCAAGTGCTGCTAAATCACAGCCCGCCTCGGTGTGGCCGGCGCGCATGAGCGTGCCGCCATCTTGCGCTTGCAGCGGAAAAATGTGACCGGGCTGCACAAGATCGCTGGCTTTTGCGCCTTTGCCTACTGCAGCTTGCACGGTGCGAGCGCGATCAGCGGCGGAAATGCCGGTCGTTACGCCCTCAGCGGCTTCGATGGAGACGGTAAATGCCGTGCTCATCTTCGTGCCGTTTTTCACGGCCATCGGGGGCAGACCCAAGAATTCGCAGCGCGCTTTCGTGAGCGTGAGGCAAATCAAGCCTCTGCCATATTTGGCCATGAAATTGATCGCCTCGGGCGTGATGTGCTCGGCGGCAATCAACAAATCGCCTTCATTCTCACGATCCTCGTCATCGCTCACGATCACCATGCGGCCTGCGCGAAGCTGGGCGATGATGTCTTCAATGGGCGAAATGGGGGAAGGGCTGCCGACGCCACTGTTTGCGACGGCTTGGGCGTTTGCGGATTGTGAGGCGGCAAGTTGGGTGGTCATGGTGTTTTTCACTTACTATACATTTAATAGCAAACTACGTAGATTCTATGCCGGCAATACGCGGTTTTTGCTCATATTTTCCAAGCTGAGCATGCGCTCGACATATCTGGCAACTGTGTCTGCCTTCTTGTAAGTGCTTGACACATAAGAGAATTTTTCAGAGCACCCAAAAAATACCGTCAAAATCACCGAAAAATCGGTGAGCTTTCTTGAGACACATGGATGGATTAGAGGGTACTGGTGCATACCCCAATTATCGCCGCAATCTTGTATCAAAGACGCAGACGGCTAGAGTCCGCGCTTGACGGCAGACCACTGTAAGAAATCGAGCATCACAAACTGAATGTGAACCTTGCCTACACACTTCGTTCGCTCACTGTGTGGGTAGCCCAAATTGAGACCATTCTCCAAAATCGAGGCAAAGCAAACAACTGCCTTCAGGAGAATTTAGTGCAACCAATTCAGGTTATCAGTTTACCGCGAAAACAGGCTTCGGTGCGTCACCAAGCAATCCTTGCGTTTGTGTCTTCGGCTTCCCATAAGTCAGGTGCAACGACGGCCTCACCAGTGTCGAGCGGTGCCCCACGTCAGAAATCCGAAACCATTTTGGCAAAAGTGCTGAATTCAGCCGGACGTACAGGACTGCCTGAAGGCAATGTGGTGAACCGTGAACCGCACAGTGTTTCGCCCGAGCCCTCATGTGACGGCAAAAAACACGCACGCCGAAGTGATTACCAAGCCCGGATTGCCATTGAGCTTGAGACTGCAATCACTCTACACAAGGCAGGCTTAGACAGCATGGTGAGAAAGCCGGTGGTTTGTGCAGTCAAGGGCTGGTCTCGCGCAACGCTATATCGAAGGATCGCAGAGGGCAATTTCCCAAAACCGCTCAAACGCGGTCGTTACTCGGAATGGAGGATCGCTGATGTGATAGCTACTCCATAACCCCTCCGAGCCCCAAAAGCTCAAAACAAACAACTTCGTAATTTCAGCGCCACGCCATTTTGGGCAGTGGCATAGGAGAACTCATGTCAAATCTTTTGAATTCAGCCGCGCAGTCGGTAGCCACACCTCTTGACCAAAGCATTGATGCGTCAAATTCGCCCACCGTTTCATCACCGCAAGGTTTGAAACGCCTCGACCTCAGTGCCATAAAAGCGGACAACTCACGCGCGCTTCACAAGCTACTGAAGACACACGTCACCCATGACAACATCATGGCACACATCACGGTCATCGACCTCGATTATGTTTACATGTCAGATGAGGCCGCTGCGGCTCTATCCCGCAGTTACTTGATGCCTGCATTTTTGATTGACAAGTTTGGCAGTCACTACAAGAAAAACATCGTTGCGGTAGCTACCAGTGGAAAACTCAAGGGCATGAAGTACATCAACTCCGATGCCAATGAATATGCACATGCAACCGACGATGGCATAGAAATTGTGGTGGCTGGAAAGTGCGTTGTACTGGATGGGAAGAAAACACGCCAGGTTCACATCACATGTCGCCCCCAAAAGCTCGTGGTAGTGCCTGAATCTGTTGGTCAATAGTCGTGACCGAAATTTGTAAATAAGACGTCTATCAGCCATCAAAGCGTGGTGTTTTCGGATGCCACGCCCTTCAAGGAATTTCAATGAAAATCAATCGAAAGCCTGCCAAAAAAAGCAGCACTTACTGTGCCCAGAAAGAGGTCAAAGCCACTGTTACAAGCATCTTTGAGACCATCAAAGACCCCCAAGTAGACCGTATGACTGTAGGCCGCTGGCTAAAAGCTGTCGGTTGCGGCAGTATAAAGACTAGCCCCCGCGCCGATGCGCGCACTCGCAGCCCTACGCACGCTGTCGGTCATGCACTGTGCCGTGTACGAAGTAGAGCTATGACTATTACTCTCATATTGAATACAGGCATAAATTGACCATGATTGACTATTTCGACATAACAGTTGATGGTGACGACTTTCCAGCTATTGGAAAAGCAGTCAGCACAGATCAGCCCGGTGGAGCAAGAACCAA
>JAYUSD010000017.1:0-13598 GCA_043755865.1 Variovorax sp.
AGGCTGCGCTCAGCATTGATGCGCTCCAACGTTTTGATATTGGTCGAGCCTTTGGTGGATACCACGCTGCGGCTTTCTAAATCTTCCAGTTTGAGCAGACCAGAATCTTTGCGCACCAGAAAACGAGCCGATGAGATGAAATGTGCAATCGTGTAATCCACCGATTTTCGCCGCTCAGCGGTATTGGTCGTCGAGCCGCACTCCATGGCGGCCTTGCCTTGCGCGATGCTGGGAATACGCGTGGCCGAAGTCACGCTCAGGTAATTGATTTTTAGCGCAGGCATTTTGAGCTCGCGCCGAACAGCGTCCACCACTTTGAGGCACAAATCCATCGCATAGCCAATGGGCTTTTGCTCGGCATCGAGATAAGAAAATGGAATAGACGTGTCTCGGTGCGCAATCGTGATGGCTTGACTGCGGCGAATTTGATCGAGCATGTCTTGCGCGTAAATTGGCAGGCTGCTCACGAACAGTGAAAAAACGAGGGCGGGGTAAGCGATGGCTTTCATGCACAATCTCCAATGAATAACAACTCCCGGTTGTTTTTAAAATAAGTAAGCGAGCGGCTATGCGTCTTCGGCATATTGAAGTGTTCAACGCAGTGATGCTCACGGGCAGCGTGAGCGCGGCTGCGCGTTTGATCAACGTGACGCAGCCTGCGGTGAGTCGCATCCTCGCGCATGCTGAGTTGCAGTTGGGTTTTTCGTTGTTTCAGCGCACCAAGGGGCGGCTGGTGCCCACCACAGAGGCGCAGACGCTGTATCCGCACATTGAGCGTTTGTTTCAGCAACTTGATGAAGTACAGCGCTTGGCCAACAGCTTGAAAAGTGGGCAACGCGCCGATGAGCTGCATTTGCTCACCGTGCTGGCATTGAGCTATGAAATCATTCCGCTTGCGCTCAAAGCATTTCGGGTGCAGCACCCTGATGTGCGCGTCACCTTTGATGCCCTGCACTCGCCACAAATCATCTCGGCGCTGGTGCTGCAAGAGGCCGATGTGGGCTTTGTGTTTAGCTCGGTAGCGCATCCATCGCTGGAGCAACAGCATTTGGCACAGGGGCGCATGATGTGCATTGCACCGAAGGGCTGGCTGAGCAGCGCAGTGGTCAAGCGCGGCAGCATTGGGCTGCAGGAATTGATCGACAAACCCGTGATCAGTTTGGATGTGCGAGATCCCGTGGGAACGCATTTGAATCACGCGTGCCGTGAAGCGGGTGTGGGCTTGCAAACCGCCGTGACGGTGCAAACGTATCACGCCGCACTGGCCTTGGCGCATCACGGCATTGGCATTGCACTGGTAGACAGTTGCACGGCTGTGTCTGCAGATCCTTCCAAAGTCGCTGTGGTGGCGCTTGAGCCCAGCATCGTGGTGCCGATTCGCGCTTTGCGACCATTGCAGCGCCCCAGCAGCTTGCTGGCTATGGCCATGTCGCGCTGCGTGCAACACGCACTGGCGCACACAAAAGCTGCGCAGTAGCGGCTTGCTTAAGTGCGGTGCGCAGGCTGTTGTCATCGCGCGTTGATCAGACTGGATAAGCGCGCCGCGCTGCCTGCGGCGAGCGTTAAGCCCAGAGCGCCTTGCCCGGCATTGATGTAGAGATTGGGAATGTGGCTCGCGCCAATGATCGGCAGCGAAGTGGGTGTAGCCGGGCGCAGCCCAGCCCACGTGCTCGGCCGGCTTAAATCACACGCACCCGGAAACAAGCGATCTACCGCACGCAACATTTGCTCAACACGCTTGGGTTGCACTTGCGAATCATGCCCCACGATCTCGGCAGCCGCGGCCACGCGCAAAGTATGGCCAAGCGGCGCAAAGACAGTCTTAAGTCCCAAATCTGTGATGCTGCAGCGGGCCACTTGGCTCGGATGCATGATGGGCACAGTCAAGCTGTAACCCTTAATCGGGTAAATCGGCAAATGGATGCCCAGCGGTGAACAAAGCGCCGGCGTCGCCGCACCAGCGGTAATGACGCAAGCATCGGCTGAGAAGCGGCCTTGTGCGGTGTGCACCGCACGAAAGCGGCCATCACGTCGCTCCAGCGATGTCACTTGATGGCCAAACCGCAACACGCCGCCGCGCGCAGCAATGCTTGCGGCCAAACTCTGACACAGTTTGTACGGATCGGCCATGCATTCGCTGGCCGTCCACACGCCGCCTACAAATGGGCTGCCAGATGCGGCCAAAGTGCTCTCGCGCTCGATGCATTGCTCGCGCCCAAGCACCTCTTGCTCGCAGCCCATGCTCTTTTGAAGCTGAACCTGCCTGGCCTGCTGGGCCAAGCTCTTGGCATCGCGGCAAAGTACCAACTTGCCGTTGCGCGCAAAATCAATCTGCCAAGCATGCTCTTGCATCCAAGCCTCAAGCGTTTGCCTGCTGAGCGCGGCCAACTCAAGCAAGGCCAGCGTACCGCGCTGCGATTGTGCCCCACTGCACGAGGCCAAAAAGCGCATACCCCACGCCCACTGCCGCCAATCCCAGCGCGGCGTAAAGCGCAGTGCCGAATCTTTTTCCAGCAAGAGCTTAGGTAGAGCGCGCAGCGTGGCCGGAGATGCCAGCGGCTCAACATAGCTGTAACTCAGTTGCGCCCCATTCGCGAAGCTGCTCACGCGCCCGGCTTGCGGTTGTGCATCCACCAGCTCCACCGTATGGCCATCACGCAACAGTTGATAAGCCGTAGCGCAGCCCACGATGCCCGCACCGATCACTAAGATGTGCATGCCTCAGATCTCCGCTTTGCTCAGGCGCTGCCATGCGAGCCACGCGCAGGCGGTATCAGCCAACCCCGTGCCGACCGATTTAAACACTTGAATGCCCTCCAAACGTGGCCAGCTTTGCGCGTAGAGCTGCGGTAAATCAATGATCTTGGCTTGCTTGCTGCCTTGCTCGGGCGAGGCATCTTTCAACCACGCGATCACATCGCCCGCCTCTTGCATGCTCTGCGGCAGCCATTCCACGATGACTCGGTTTGCCCGATCAAAAGTGCAGCTGCCCAGCTCTTGCCCGCCAGCCGAGCTGATGCCAATCGCCGCCACAAAAGCACTGGCTTTGAGCCAAGCGCCATCCAACACGCTTTGCTGCGAGCGCGTAGCCGTGATCACCACATCCGCATCGCGCACTGCTTGCTCGGCTTTTTGAATCGTCACTTTGGCAGGGCACTGCAAATGCAGTGTAGGCGCGTCTTGCAAAAGCGGATCAACGATGGCCAGCTCATCAAAGGTGATCCGATGGCTGAGCGCCTCCACCTGCGCCCGGCCCTGCAAGCCCGCGCCAAACAAAGCCACCTTACCCACATGTTTTTCGCAAATACGCGCGGCCACCATAGCGGTTTGCGCCGCCGTGCGAAAGCGCGTGATTTCTTGCGCCGCCATAACGGCCAAAGGCATGTTATTGGCTGTATCAAACAGGTTGAGCAGAAAGCTAAACTGCCCATTCACCGTCGGATACGACTTGGTGGCCGCTGCATTTTTTGAGGCCCACAGCGCGCCCATGCTGCTGAATTTGGCCCCACCCGCAGCGCAGCGCTGGCGCGGGAGAATGGCCGCTTGGCCGCGAGCCAGATCAGCGTAAGCAGCATCCAAAGTTTGGATCACACCGGCGTAATCCAAATGCGCTCTGATCTGAGCGTCGGAGAAAAAATTTAACATGACTGAACCATTTTTGAGATCAACACAGCCACGACTGTAGACAGACGCGCAGCACTCTTGGATGCCAAATTGCCCCTCAGCCATGCCGCAAACTTATGCTTTGCTTGGCTATCGCAAGGGCTTGATTCGGTCACCGCATTCGGCATACGGGTTAGTCCGCATCACCCATAACTTTGCGGCATGCAAGATAGCAATACTGTGCATTGTTGACCTGCCCAAGACCCATTACACTGCAAGCCTTATTTCATCATCCACCTATGAGGATTCATCATGTTGCTTAAAACGATATCTCTTGCTTGTCTCTTGTGCGCCGCAGTCGCCGCAACCGCACAAACCACTGACACCTTGAAGAAAATAGCCGACAGCGGCAAGATCACGCTCGCCTACCGCGAGTCGTCTGTACCGTTTAGTTATTTGGCTGGCAGCACACAACCTGTTGGCTTGTCCGTCGATCTGAGCTTGGCTGTAACAGAGGCAGTAAAAAAGCGCCTTAACCTACCCAATTTGAAGGTTGAATGGCAATCCGTCACATCGGCCAACCGCATTCCGCTGGTGGCCAATGGCACGATTGATTTGGAATGCGGCTCCACCACCAACAACAGCGAGCGCGCCAAGCAAGTGCAATTTGCGATCAACCATTTCTACACCGGCACACGCTTGATGGTGAAAAAAGGCTCAGGCATCAAAAACTATGCCGACCTGGCTAAGAAAACCTATGCCACCACTTCAGGCACCACCAATGCGCTGGTCATGCGTAAATTTGTGTCGGACAACAAAATCGAAACTGAAGTGTTGCTCGGCAAAGACCATGCGGATTCGATGCTGATGGTCGAAGCGGGTCGTGCGGTTGCGTTTGCAATGGACGACATCTTGCTTTTTGGCCTGATTGGCACCGCAAAAGCCCCACAAGAATGGGAAGTGGTGGGTGATGCACTTCAAGTCGAGCCCTACTCCTGCATGATGCGCAAAGACGATCCTAAATTTGCCGAGATGGTCAATGGCACGATTGGCGGCCTGATGAAGTCTGGCGAGTTTGAAAAGCTCTACACAAAATGGTTTATGCAGCCCATTGCGCCGCGCAATGCAGCCATCGGTTTGCCCATGAACAAAGAGTTGCGCGACAACTTAAAGGCTTTGTCTGATAAGCCTGCGCTTTAAGGCGCCAAAAGCAGTTGCATGAACACGGTCGGTATTTTGGGCGGCATGGGCCCAGCCGCCGGGGCAGATTTCGTGCGCTTATTCGTGTTGGCTTGCGCTGCGCATCTACGCAGCACAGGCCAACGCGTGAGCGATCAAGGCTTCCCCGAGCATTGGCTCGCGCAAGTGCCCGTGCCTGATCGCACGCATGCGCTGCAAGACACACAGCTTGGCGCACACCAGCCACTCGATCCGATGCTGCAAGCGCTCGGGCGCTTGGCGGCCTTGGGTGCACGCAGCGTTGCCATTGCTTGCAACACGGCGCATGCTTGGCATGCGAGTCTGCAAGCACGCTTTCCGCAGCTAGAGTTGCTTCACGTAGCCGATGAAGTGGCGGTGCTCTTGCATGGCCAAGGCGTGCGCGAAGTCAGCCTGATGGCCACCGAGGGCACGTATCGCACGAGGCTCTATGACGCAGCATTGCGCTCACGCGGCATCGCCTGCCATCTGCCCAGCACAGCGCAACGCGCACTGATTGCGCAAGGCATTTTTCAAGGCGTCAAGGCTGGTCAGTTTCCACTTGCGGCGCAATGCTTTGGCGATGTGGCTTTGGCTCTAGCCCAGCGGCACGCGGATGCGCCGATCATCATGGGCTGCACAGAAATTCCGCTGGGCTTGCAGGCGCATGCGCCCGCGCAATATTTGAACTTGATTGACCCTGCCCAAGTGTTGGCAGCATCTCTGGCAGCGCGCGCTTATTCAGCCTAGATTCATGCGGCAAAAGGCCAAGCATTGCCGAGCATTGCATCGCGTGCGCTATTTCAAGCCAAACAGCGCCGCCCCATTTTCCCAAGCCACTTTGCGCGCCACATCTTGCGGTAAGCCGCCCAGCCAAGTGCGGTAGCCCTTCATCAAATCATCGTAGTAAAGCCAGCGCTGATTGATCCAAGTGTCTGAACCGATCATGAAGCGGCCTGGGAATTCCATGATCAGTGCACGCCACTCTGGGCTGAGCTGGCCGTTGCTGTCGGTGAGGCCGGGGCGGTACGACAGCTCGCCCATCAGGCCGGGATATTTGCGCAACAAACTGCGCACGCGCTCTGCCGATGCCCCGCCAATACCCGTGTGCGCCCAGATGAGCTTCATCTTTTGCCCTTTGCTGGGCGTATGCGCCATCAGCATATCAATGGCCGCATCATCCACATGCGCCAGCACGGCCAGTTGTTTTTCCTCGGCCAACTTCATCAGCTTGGAGGCCACTGCGCCATTGGCATTCGCACTGTCTCCCAAATGGAATTCGCCAATGCCCTTGTACGCGCCTGATGCTGTGCTCTTAGCCAACTCATCAAGCACCATGTGGTAAATCGTCTCGTCGCGAAACCAATTGTCGTAGTCGGCGCGATTGCGGTAAAGGCGAATGAACGGGATCACCGTCACGCCCGCTTGGATCGCCTGCTCTTTGGCGGCTGCAAGATGCTTCGTGCCATCGTTGGGCCTTGAATTGGCCACAATCGCTCGCACACCATTTCTCTGCATGCGAGTGAGCACGTCCGCAATCGGATGGGGTGACTGCGCTTCATCGTTGTAATGCAAATGTGCATCAAACAAGGGGCCCGCATAGTCTGCACTCTGAGCAGCGCCTACCAAACCGAAGAGCCACAATACAAGCAGTAAATATTTCATGAAATGCACCTTGAGTTTTATGATTGTGCAGCCAAGTCCAAGCCATGTCATCCGCAAATTCACTCCTGCCCACACTCTTCATTTCCCACGGCTCGCCCATGTTTGCCTTGGAACCCGGCCGAGCGGGCCCCTTGCTCACGCAGCTTGGGCAAGATTTGCCGCGCCCAAAAGCGATTGCCGTCGTCTCGCCGCACTGGATGACGCAAGGCGCGGCAGTTTGCGTGGCCGAAAAGCCCGAGACGATTCATGATTTTGGTGGCTTTGATCCACGCTTGTCTTTGATGCAATATCCGGCACTAGGCGGCATAGAATATGCGCAGCATGCTATCAAATTATTAGCAGACGCGGGCTACGAGCCACTGTCCACCGAACGCTGGGGTTTGGATCATGGCGCTTGGGTACCACTGAGGTACCTGTATCCGCAAGCAGACTTGCCAGTGTTTCAAATTTCGCTGCCTGCTGGCATGTCGCTGGGGCAGGCATTGGCCTATGGGCAAGCATTGAGCGGCTTGCGAAGCCAAGGCGTGCTGATCATTGGCACGGGCAGCCTGACGCACAACCTCAGTGAGTTTCGAAGCGGGCGCGGCATCGATGCGCCGGTTGCTGCTTATGTGCTGGAGTTTGTGCGCTGGGTGCGCGCAGCGGTGGCCGCGGGTGATGCACAAAAGCTGCTGCACACGTTTGAAGACGCGCCGCATGCGCGTCGCGCGCACCCCACCGACGAGCACTACCAGCCGCTCATGGTAGCTCTTGGCGCGTCGATGCAAAATGGCCAAGCCAAGAGTGCGAGACTGATCGACGGCGGCGTGGCCTACGGCATTTTGTCGATGGATAGTTTTGTATTTGGTGAAAATGAGGAGATGAGCGAATGAGTCTGATCGTGCATCCGCCAGAAGGCGGCGTCGCAAAGCAATTGTTTTTGCTGTTTCATGGCGTGGGCGCAGCACCCGATGATCTGGTGCCACTGGGGCAAATCATTGCGCGGCAGTTTCCGCAAAGCGCGGTGGTCAGCGTGCAAGCGCCGCATGACTGCCCGTATAGCGATGGCTTTCAGTGGTTTTCGGTGGACGGCATTACCGAGCAGCAGCGCGCTGGGCGCACTGCGCAGGCGCTGCCGCTTTTTCAGCAAGCTGTGCAGCATTGGCAGCAAGCATTCGGCATCGGTGCGGAAGCCACAGCGCTCGTGGGCTTCTCGCAGGGCGCTGGTTTGGCGCTGGAGAGCACGCAGCTTGGCACCGCGCTGGCAGCCCGCATTGTGGCGCTCTCGGGGCGCTTTAGTACCTTGCCCACAACAGCCCCAGACAACTGCACGCTACACCTGATTCACGGCAAGCAAGACAATGTCATTGCTTATTCGCACACCATCCATGCCGCCGAGCGCTTGGTGCAATTGGGTGCAGACATCACAGCCGATGTGATTCCGTTTGCAGGCCATGAGATCACGCCAGAGATCGCCAATTTAGTGATTGAGCGGCTCACCACGCATGTGCCCAAACGCATTTGGGAAGCGGCGCAGAATGAAGCCGCAAGCAATCAGGCCGCAGCTGCAACGAATACAGATACGCCACCCGCTTAGTGCCTGTAGTGCAAATCATCCGTTGCGGCTACTAGGGAGCCTCAGACTTGCGCAGAGGCTGGCCTAACGTGAAGCGGCCAAGATGCGCAAATCAGCCTCGTAACCTTTGAGGACTCTGATCGCATTGGCGCGCTGCGCCGGCGTGGTGCTGGCGTGAACACTTGCGAAACTGTTGCAGGCTTGCTGCGTGAGGCGCTGCACATAAGCGCGGTAAATTGGATCGGGCGAATCCCAAACGCGCTGAATATAGCCTCGCAGGGCATGCTGGCTGGGGGCTGGCGAGGCTTTGCTGGCGGCTAACTGAGTGAGCAGATCAACCAGCTCTTGCTGCCGCCGCTGACGCTCTTTGAGAGCATACACGGCATCAAAGCTTGAGGTGGCAAGCGCCTGCTTGATAGCATTTATTTGCGCGTCTTCCAACTTGCCGTAGAGTGTTTCGCTGCGGTCAACGGCCTGCTTTAAGCGTTTGGCATCTCGGCTGACGGGTGTGCCAGAAATGTAATCGCGTTTGAACACGTCGGCATTCTTCGCGTATTTGCGCCTTAGATGCTCGATTTGATCGGGTGTGATGCTGGGCGCGAGCTCAGCGAAGCCGGGTAAAGCTTGGTTGGTCACGTTATCAATCAAGTTGCGGCCTTGATCGTAGATGCGGCAGGCCTGTTGCGCACTGATTTCGCCGCCCATGAGCTGACCCGCTTGCGCCAGCAAATCAGCAGTTTTGGGAAGCTCATTAGCGCGATGCCAAGCGAAAAGTTTAGAGAGCTCGTCGCGCACTTTTGGCGTTTGCTGTTCATTGAAATCAAAATAACCATCAAGCCACCAGTAGCTCAAATCAGGCGCTTGGTTATAGGCCAGCTTGACAGCGCTGCATGCAGTGAGCAGCGTTGCCGCGATAATCAGCAAAGTGAGGCGAAAAATGGAAATGAATTTAGACATCGTGATCATGGCTGCGGGCAAAGGCACCCGCATGAAAAGTAAACTGCCTAAAGTGTTGCACAAACTCGCTGGCCGTGCATTGCTGGGGCATGTGCTGGCAACGGCAGCTGAGCTACAGCCTCGCCGCGTGATTCTCATCACGGGCCATGGCGCTCCTGAAATAATAGCATTTAGCGCAGCATCCATGCCGGCAAACAGTGCTTTTTCTTTAAAAACAGTGCTGCAAGAGCCGCAACTGGGCACTGGCCACGCCGTGCAGCAAGCCGTGCCCGAGCTCGGTGATGATGGCATCACGCTGATCCTCTCGGGCGATGTGCCGCTCACGCAAGTCGATACGCTGCAAAGGCTGATCGCGCAGTGTGCAGGCACAGAGTTGGCGCTGCTGACCATTGAGCCCGCAGATCCGACGGGATATGGCCGCATCGTGCGTGGCAACGCTGCGCACGGTGATTCAGTTCAGGCTATCGTGGAGCAAAAAGACGCCAGCGATGCACAAAAAAACATCCGCGAAATCTACAGCGGCATCATGGCTGCGCCCACTGCATTGTTGAAAAAGTATCTTGCGCTGCTCGACGATAACAATGCGCAAAAAGAGTTTTACCTCACCGATGTGGTCAAGCACGCTGTAGCAGCTGGCACGCGCGTGAGCGCCCTCAAAATCAGCGATGAGCCGCAGGTGGCGGGCATCAACAGCCCGGCGCAATTGCAGGAGCTCGAACGCGAATACCAAAAACGCGCCGCTTATCGTTTCATGACACAGGGCGTGCGCATTGCCGATGCGGCGCGCTTTGATGTGCGCGGCGATCTGGTTTGCGGCCAAGATGTGAGCATTGATGTGGGCTGTGTGTTTGAAGGCAACGTTAGCCTTGCTGATGATGTGCGCATCGGGGCGCATTGCGTAGTTGCCAATTGCTCGATTGGCCGTGGCGCGGTGATTCATCCGTTTAGCCATATTGATGGTGGCAAGGAAAGCGCATCGGTGGGTGCGGGCGCCTCCATTGGGCCGTTTGCCCGTTTGCGCCCTGGCGCTGTGCTGGGCGAAGAGGTGCATATCGGCAATTTCGTGGAGGTGAAGAATTCCACGATGGCCAAGGGCTCGAAAGCCAACCATCTCGCTTACTTGGGCGATGCCGCAGTGGGCGAGCGCGTGAACTATGGCGCGGGCGCAATCACGGCGAATTACGATGGCGCCAATAAGCACCGCACGGTGATTGAGGCGGATGTGCATGTGGGCAGCAATTGTGTATTGATCGCGCCTGTCAGGCTAGGCGCAGGCGGCACGATTGGCGGGGGCTCAACCATCACGAAAGACACCGAGCCCGGCGCGCTCACCGTGGCGCGCGGACGGCAACTGTCGATAGCCAATTGGCAGCGGCCGGTGAAGAAGACGTAATGCTTGCGGCTTGGTTTGTTTGAGTCCGAAGGTTTGTCTTCGGGTTAGTGCAGCTGTTCTTTGAGGTTTCGTCGCCCTAGCAAGGTTTGTGTTCTGAAAATTTTTTGCCGGATGGGGCGGCTGCGAGATTGAGGCATTCCGCTCGCCTTCAGACGCGGGTACGCAACATCAGTTGAGCGAAATGCCTCAAACTCGCGGCCTGTTGGTTTTCGTGAAAATCTTTCAGCGAAACGTTCGCTGCTTTGATCTCGCATAGTGCGCGGCGATTGATCTTCCCCTCGCCCACACTGCCTGAGCTGGCCGGCTATGGTTGGGTTGTCTCCCGCAGCGAAGTCAAGGCGGAGGCCCCGCCGCGGGCCAGGCCGGGGACATGAGCGCAGGGGGATAGCCCAAGCGCAACCGGCCCAGCTCAGGCTACGGAGAGAAAATAGCATCCAAATAGCCAAACAGCCGGCATATTATCTGCATAGTTTGCTATTAATACTGTAGCAATCAATTCACCACGCCGACTTGCCGCAACCCCGCCTTCTGCGCCATTGCAGTCATCGTCACCACCAACGCGTAGGGCGTATTGGGCTCAGGGCTGATGTGAATTTCGGGTTGGCGTGATTGCTCTGCGGCGGCCAGCATGCGCTCATCTAGCGTGGTCTCTGAGGTGATTAGCTCGCCATTCCAGCGCACAAAACCACCTGCATCAATCTGCACGCGAATCAGCTCAGGCTGCGCATTGCTGCTCTCTGATGGCATGTCTAACGGCACAGATTGCAATTGCATTGGGATCGTGATGATCAGCATGACGATCAGCACAAGCAGCACGTCGATCAGCGGCGTGGTGTTCATCTCCACCATGGGCTGGGCTTCATTGCTTTGCGCGTTGCTGGCGTGAAGTAGGGGCGGATAGAGCTTCATAATTTATCGCTTTGGCGCAGATAAAAGCGTTTGAGAAGCGCTCGGCTCGGCGAGCAAGCTGACCTGCGCGAAACCAAAGCCTTGCGCCATATCAATCACGGGCGCAACGGCGCTGTACGGCGCATCGCCATCGGCGCGGATATGCAGCTGCACGCGCGGCTGGCGCGTGGCGAGCGGGGCAATTTGTTCGGATAGCGCTTGGGCATCAGGCATGAAGCTGTCGTTTAAAAACAATTGACCAGCGGCATTGATGCTGATGATCACGTAATCACCACTGGTGTCTTGCTTTTGTGCAGATTGCACGGGTAGGCGCAGCTTGATACTCGCGCTCACCACGGGTACCGTAAGCAGGAAGATGATCAGCAGCACCAGCATCACATCCACCAAAGGCGTGGTGTTGATCTCAGCGAGCCAGCCTTCGTCGTTATCAGCGTCTGGGTTTTGCAATGAAAGCGACATGATTTACTTGTCTTCTGCTGGAGATTTTTCTGTGGCGATTTTTTCGGTAGCGAGCAACACGATATGCAGCTTGCTGCCGAAGCTGCGCATGCTCTCCATGGCGATCTTGTTTTTGCGCAGCAGCCAGTTGTAGCCAAACACGGCGGGTACGGCAACTGCCAAGCCAATGGCCGTCATGATGAGCGCCTCGCCCACCGGGCCGGCGACGCGATCAATGCTGGCTTGGCCGCTGGCGCCGATTTTAATCAGCGCAGAGTAGATTGCCCACACAGTGCCAAACAGCCCAACGAACGGAGCGGTAGAGCCAATCGTGGCGAGCAAAGCCAAGCCGTCTTGCATGCGCGTTTGCACGCGGCTTAATGCGCTCTCGATGGCGCGGATGAGCCACGTGTCGTAATCCACACGCGGCTTCAATGCCGCGTATTGGCGCACAGCATCTGAGCCGGAATCGTTCACAAATTTGAGCGGGTTGTCTGTGCCGAGCTTGGCGAGGTTGTCGCCCACGGTGGTGATGTTGTCAAACGCATCGTGGGCTTGTTTGGTGTGGGCTTGCGTTTTTCGCAGCTCTAAATATTTGCGCACGATCACTGCCCAACTGGCGATGCTCATGATGACGAGCAACAACAGGCAGAGCTTGGCGACCCAATCGCCCTGCGCCCAGACGGCGCCGAGGCCATACGGGTTGGCCGCTTGTTGTGCGGCTTGGCTGGCCGCTGCTGTGACGCTTTGTGTTGCTGTGCTCAACTGGGTTGAGATCGTTTGCGCTTGGGCAGATGAGATGAAAATCATTTTGCACATTTCCCTTCAAGAGTACGTTTTGCCAGCGAGAAGATGTTCATCAAGCCAGCGGTGTTGGTGTCGTTTATTTTGTTCTCGCCGCCCTGTTCGTTGACGTCTTTGAGGCAGTCAAGATTTTTAGCGCTGTCAATGCTCTCTTCGAGTTTACCGGGGCGATCGCGGCGCAATTGTTCGTTGGCCATCTCCGAGATGCTGCGGCGCGGCTGCGCGTTGGGCGGGGTGTAGGGATAGGTGCGCGGCAAATTCAAATTGAGTTGCGGGCGCGGCGCGGAGCTGGCAGCGGCTGGCGCGATGACGGCTAGCGGCGGATTGGAGACGATGCCACCTGCGCCCGAATTTGTGCCGGCGCTTGCGCCAGATGCTGCACCCGTGTTCCCGCCGGTGGCTGATCCTGTGGCTGATCCAGCGGGTGAGCCGCTGGGCGAGCCTGTGCGAGAGCCTGCAGCTGCGCCGGTGGTGGCGCTGGCACCGGTGGGTGCGCCGATTTGTGCGCCGCTGTTAGAAGACGCGCTGGTGGCCGGATTGGCTGCGCCTGCGCTGGTGGCGGATGTTGGCGCGGCTGGTGTGGTGGGTGCGCTTGACGCGCTGGCTGTGCTTGGAGTTTGTGGCGCGCTGGGTGCAGCTGGTGCGGTAGTTGATGCAGTATTCGTGTTGCTTGGCGTGACACGTGGCGCTGGCGCTGCAGGTGCAGGGCTGGCGCTTGGGGAGACGGGAGCCGCCGCGGGTATGGATGCTACGGGGGGTGCGATGGGAGATGCCGCGGGGGATGCAACAGAGGGCGTAGCTGGTGCAGGCTGGGCTGCAACAGCCGGCGGCGCTGGTGGGCGCGGTGCGGGTGCGGGTGCGGGTGCGGGTGCGGGTGCAGGGGGCGGTGGCACAACGGTTGTCGGCGTTGGCGTTGGCGGTAACGTTGGCGCGGGCGGCTGCGGTGCAGGAGTTGGAGGAACAGGTGCAGGTGGTGGCGGTGTAACTGGCGGCGGCAATGGTGCGGGCGGCGGCGGAGCTGGCGGGGCAGGTGGCGGCGGCACGGGCACGGGCACGGGCACGGGCACGGGCACGGGC
>JAYUSD010000018.1:0-5491 GCA_043755865.1 Variovorax sp.
GGCTTGGTGTCAGTGTTCGGAAGATCGAGCGCTTGGGTGTACATGGGCAACTCCTTGATAATTATCGGTAGTATATCAATTAGCCAACCGCGTGGTTGGTTAACGGGGTTTTGTGCGATTTTGCGGGCAGCCCATCAGACATGGCTACCCGCTTGGCTCCATGTCCTCCGGCCGCGTTGGGGTTTGTTTTTCTCCGGCGAGTTGGTTTCGCCGCCTCCCCCTTTACTCACGCCAAGCGGGTAGCCATATCTGATTCCGTTTCCAGATCATTCCTATACGTCGTTGCTGCTCCTAGCCGTGCTAAAGCACTGTCGTCGTCGCTGCGCCTAGTCTAGAAATGATCTGGAAACGGAATAATGGGCATAGGCGTTCGGAAAGCCACAAGTTTCAGATCACCGCAAGCCAGGCACAGCACCCGGGGCGGATGGCGTAAGTAAAGGGGGAGGCGGGGTAAAAGTGCAACCGGAGAAAAACCATCCCAATCCCCGCCGGAGGACATGGAGCGATCCGCCCCGGGTGTTCTGCCGGGCGCTTAACCGAAGCGCAAACAAAAAAGCCTAATTGGCCAAAGTAAATCCCTTACCCCGCCCACGCCCCAGCTGCACCACCACCTGCGGCAGTGCCTCATTCAAAATCGCTTTCAAAGTATGCGGCGGATTGATGATGAAAATGCCGCTGGCTCTCAACCCAACCAGTTTGCTAGGCTTCTCGCCAATCGCATGCTTAGGCGGCTCCAGGCCAATATTGAGCGTCGCTTGCAGCCAAGGCCGCTTAGCCGCCACAGCCATCGTCTTGAGCTTTTTCGGCAAACTGTGCGCTTCCGGGCGCGGAATGATCGGATACCAAATCGCATATGTACCGGTAGGAAACTTCAAAATTGCTTCTTGTATGCAGGCGCTCACTTGGCCGTAATCGCTCTTCAACTCGTAGCTTGGATCCATCAACACCAAAGCGCGCTTGTTCGGTGGCGGCAGCAAAGTTTTGAGCTTTTCAAAGCCATTGGCGCAATCCACCGTCACCATCCGGCCTGCATCTAGCTGCTTTACATGGCCAGCCAGTGAGCGGTAATCAGTCGGGTGCAGCTCAAAAAGCTTGAGCTTGTCAGCCTCGGGGCGCAGCAAGCGATGCATGATCAGCGGCGAGCCTGGGTAGACGCGCGAAGCCGTGGCATTCGTGTTGAAACTAGCCAGCGCATCGAGATAATCCTGCAAAGCAGGCGCTACGATTTCAGGAGCGCTCTGCGTAGGTTTTGTGCCGGCCAACTGCCCCTTTTGCTTCAAGTCAGCGCCTAAAAGCAGCTTCTGCACCCCCTGCGTCGCCTCCGCACTTGTGCGCGCCATATCACCGTCGAGCCGATACAAACCCGCCCCGGCATGCGTATCAATCACCGTCAAGCCGGAATCTTTGTCAGTCAAATATTTAAGCAAGGCTACCAAAGTGAGGTGTTTGAGCACATCAGCATGGTTGCCGGCATGGAAGGCGTGGCGGTAAGAGAACATGGGCTTAAGCTTACTTCACAGAGGCAATGATTTTTGCAATACCAGCAATTCGCGAAGTAAGGCCGGAATGTCCGTTTCGATGATGCTCCAGAGGATATCGTCATCGATGCCCGCGTAGCCGTGAATCAATTGGTTTCGCGTAGCGATCACCATGCGCCACGGTATGTTTTCTGCAGCTTGCCGAATGCTCGTTGGCACGTGGGTCGCAGCCTCGCCAATCAGTTCTATATTACGCACCGTGGCGTCATAGCGCATTGGCTCGGTCACAAAGTCTTCTCTGCTGATGCCCTGTGTGAAACTTTGAATTCGCTCACAAAAGCCAATCATGTCCGCAATATAAAACCGCCACTGTCGATCAGTAGCCGGATCAGACATGCACGGCTTCTCGCTCAATAAATGGGCGCAGCTCTTTGCGCAGTGCTTTGTCAGTCACCAAATCGACCGGGCATTTGAGGGCGTCTTCTAAGTAAAACCGTGCACCGAAGTACTGTTTAGAAGTCGCAGGCGCGGCAAATGAGACCCATACGTCCACATCGCTGCCCTCTTTTGCTGTGTCTCTTGCCGTTGAGCCGAAAAGCGCCAAACCTCGCACTCCAAACTGGCTTACGAGAGCTGGTTTGTGCAAAGTGAGCAATGAAAGTGCGGTTTGGCGATCCATCCCAGAAGTTTAGCGCACACGCCTCCATACACGGTAGGGACACTAAGTTTGCTTTAAGTCCTTGATCCGGCATATAATTTAAGGCTGTGCAGCGCATCCCTAGCTCCGCGACACAGCGTGACGAGCCGAGCGCCTATTTGCCCGCCCCTGCGGTGCGAGCAGTCCTCGGTAAATCTATCCCCCACCTAAGAGATTCTCATCAGAAGAACACCGACCGTGGAAAAGAGCCGGACAAACCCTTTCCTTTTAAGAGAAAAACTCATGAGCACTTTCAGCGCAAAACCCGCTGAGGTCGTACACGAGTGGTTTGTGATTGACGCCACCAACAAGGTGCTCGGAAGAATTGCCAGCGAAGCAGCTCTCCGTTTACGCGGCAAACACAAGGCCATTTATACGCCTCACGTCGATACCGGCGATTTCATCGTCGTTGTGAACGCAGACAAAATCCGCGTCACCGGCAACAAAGCCGAACAAAAAATTTACTACCGCCACAGCGGTCATCCTGGCGGCATCTATGCCACCAAGTTCAAAGACATGCAAGCCAAGCATCCTGGCCGCGCACTCGAGAAAGCCGTCAAAGGCATGCTGCCTAAAGGCCCACTCGGTTACGCCATGATCAAAAAGCTCAAGGTCTATGCCGGTGGCGAACACCCGCACAGCGCCCAGCAGCCTAAAGTCTTAGACATCTAAGGAGCACTCACAATGATTGGTGAATGGAACAATGGCACCGGCCGTCGCAAAAGCAGCGTCGCCCGCGTGTTTATGAAAAAAGGCTCTGGCAAGATTTTGATCAATGGCAAAGACATCGCTGAATATTTCGGCCGTCAAACCTCGATCATGATCGCTAAGCAACCCCTGATGTTGACGAACCACGCTGAGACGTTTGATATTCAAATCAACGTACACGGCGGCGGCGAATCTGGCCAAGCAGGCGCAGCGCGTCATGGCATCACACGTGCCTTGATTGACTACGATGCAATGCTCAAGCCCGCGCTTTCTCAAGCTGGCTTCGTGACGCGTGATGCGCGCGAAGTTGAGCGTAAGAAAGTTGGCTTGGTGGGTGCACGTAAGCGTAAGCAATTCTCGAAACGCTGATCTCCGCTACTGCGAGTCTGTCATGCGTCGTTGCAAATCCTCGCAAGGCGTCCAGCCTTGCTCCGGTTTGCGCCTAGCCTGACAGCCTCTCGCTACGCGGCTATCAACATTTCGAACGCTTCAAATGAAACCGCCTGTTCACACGAACAAGGCGGTTTTATTTTTGCAGTAAGCTCTTTCTCCTTATGCGTTTTAGACTCCTCCGCCGCCGCCTCACGATCAGCGCCCCCAGCATGGCGATTCGCTCAGCTATGCCTTGGCCGTTGCGCTGGGCGATGGTGGCTGTCATGTTGGGCTTTTGTGCTGCGATTGGTTTGTGGGCTTTTGAGCTGGGCAAAGATCTGGCAGGCATTGATGACAACGCCAAAGAAGATCTTGCGAAGCTGCGCGTTGAAGTGGCGCAACTACGCAAAGACAAAGAGCAAACGCAGTCTGTGCTCAACACGTCTGGCAGCTTGCTCACCGCAGAAAAAGCTGCGCAAGAAAAAATCATTGAACAAGTTAAACGGCTTGAATCAGAGAACCGCGCTCTGCGCGATGATCTCGGCTTTTTTGAAAAGCTGATTCCCACAGGCGGCAACGAAGGATTGGCCATCCGCGGCCTGCAAGCCGAAACGATCAACGCAGGCGCGCAGCTTAAATGGCAAGTGCTCGTGATCCAGCCCACAAAAAACTCACCCGCTTTCAATGGGAAAATTGAGATTACTTTGTCAGGCCTGCAAGGCGGCGCGCCCGGCACAGGCGCAGGCGGCAGGCCATGGACGCAAGTGGTCGGCGGCGCTGCCCTAGCGTTGCAATTCACGCAATACCGGCGTCTGGAAAACGTGATCGACTTGCCCCCTCAAGTCGTGGTAAAACAAGTTTCCGCAAAAGTCACCGAGGGCACAGCAACGCGTGCCGTGCAGACCTTGAAGATTTAAAATCCGCGTTGAATTGTTTGGAGTACACAATGTTTGGCAAGAAAAAACAGCCCCCGGTGCGCAGCTTGATCGACAAAGGCACGCAGATCCGTGGCGATCTTAAATTCACCGATGGCATGCGCGTAGATGGCAGTGTGATGGGCAATATTCGAGCCAATGAAGACGGCCCGAGCTTAATTGTGATTGGAGAGAGCGCTGTGATCGAAGGTGATGTGTATTCGGATCACGTCATCATCAACGGCAAAATTGTGGGTCACGTGCATGCGTTCGAGTTGCTTGAATTACAACCGAAAGCGCAAATTGAGGGCGATGTGAGCTACAAAGCGCTTGAAATGCACCAAGGTGCGGTCATTTCTGGTCAATTGAAGCCAATGATCGCTGGCGAGAAGCCGGCTTTGAAACTGGCCGCCAACAATGGCTAAGCTTGGCTGAAGCACTCGTTTAAGCACGTTCTTTATCAATAGGTTAGTATTTAAGTCAAGTATTGCTATTTTCCAGCCATTTCAAGGATTTGCCATGAGCGCTCTAGCCGAAAACATTCAAACCGAGATGCCCTCGCCCATCATCTTCACCGACAGCGCCGCTGTGAAAGTGGCCGACCTGATTGCCGAGGAAGGTAACCCAGATCTCAAATTGCGCGTCTTCGTGCAAGGCGGCGGCTGCTCTGGCTTCCAATATGGATTCACGTTTGACGAAATCACCAATGAAGACGACACGGTGTTGCATAAAAATGGCGTGCAACTCTTGGTGGACGCGATGAGCTATCAGTACCTCGTGGGCGCTGAAATTGATTACAAAGAAGATTTGCAAGGCGCGCAGTTTGTGATCAAGAATCCAAACGCGACGACCACTTGCGGCTGTGGATCATCGTTTTCGACCTGAAGATTGAAGCCAAAAAAAGACCGCCTCGGCAATGTTTGCTCAGGCGGTTTTTTTATTGTCTTATCCTGAAATGCAGCGCGGCGTTATTTAGAAAGCCACGGGTCCGTTCGGAGGCAGTTTTTTCATGCAATCAGCAAACAGCTTGGAACTGAGCCAACCTTGCAACCACAGTTGCGTCGCCGGCACATCCTGCGCGTCAAACCAACCTTCATCCACAGCGCGAAACTGCCGGATGAAAGGGAAGATGGCCACATCGGCAGCGCAGGGTTGCGTGCCTCCCAAATACGGTTGCGCAGCCAAGCGCTGCTCGAGCGCAAGTGCGAAACTCTGCATCGCGCGATCCCGGTGCGCATTGCGATTGAAATCACCGTCGCTGGCTTGAAATTTCTCTGGGTATTTGTAGCGATCCAAATGGTGTTTGAAAAAGCCGTCATTGA
>JAYUSD010000019.1:0-2351 GCA_043755865.1 Variovorax sp.
GCCTTACCAGCCCATCAAATTCGCTCTGATGGGCTTTTTTGTTTAGACTGTGCAATAGTTACTTGTCCCTTTTGCATCAGGAGATTTTTCATGCCCATGATCCGCCGCAGCTTCACCCTCTCAACGCTTGCCAGCGCCGCCCTGCTCGCCGCCTGCGTGACAGCGCCCACCAATTTCAGCTACCAACCGTTCCAGCAGCCCGAAGGCGCTTCTGGCATCACAGAAAAGCCGGGTTGGGCAACGAGTAAATTTGCCGTAGCAGCCGCCAATCCATTGGCCACTGATGCGGGCTACCAAGTGCTAAAGGCCGGCGGCAGCGCGGTAGATGCTGCCATTGCCGTGCAACTCGTCTTGGGCTTGGTTGAGCCGCAATCCAGCGGCATCGCAGGCGGCGCATTCTTGCTACACCACGATGGCAAAAAGACGGAAGCCTTTGATGGCCGCGAGACAGCACCCGCAGGCGTGGATGAAAACCTCTTCATGAAAGATGGCAAGCCGATGGCTTTCTATGAAGGCGTGGTGGGCGGCAGATCAGTCGGCGTGCCGGGCACGATGCGCATGCTGGAGATGGCGCACAAGCAGCATGGCAAGCTGCCTTGGGCAAAACTGTTTGAGCCTGCCATCGCGCTGGCCGAAGGCGGCTTCAAGGTCAGCCCGCGCCTGAATACGCTGGTGAAAGCCGATGCGCATTTGAAGAAAGACCCCGTGGCTGCGGCCTACTTCTACAAACCCGATGGCGACGCACGCGATGTCGGCTTCAATGTGCGCAATCAAGCCTATGCAGACGTGCTCAAGCGTATCGCGACGGAGGGCAGCAAAGCGATGCATGAAGGCGCGATTGCTCAAGCCATCGTCAACAAAGTGCAAGGCCACAAGGAAAACCCCGGCAAGCTCACCATGGTAGATATGGCGGGCTATCAGCCGAAGAAACGCGATCCGATTTGCGCCGATTACAAGGCAAGCACTGGCAAAGATTACGTCATCTGCGGCATGCCGCCGCCCTCATCGGGCATGATTGCAGTCGGCCAAATTTTGGGCACGCTCGCGCAGACGAATGCTGGCAACATCCAACTCGAATCAGATGGCCTGCCTGGCCCCGGCTGGCTGCATCTGTACACCGAAGCATCGCGCCTCACGTTTGCAGACCGTGCTCAATTCTTGGGCGACCCTGATTTCGTGCCTGCGCCAGACGGCAAAATCGGCGGCAACTGGAATTCCATGCTCGCCCCCGCCTATCTTGCCCAACGCGCCAGCCTGATCAAATCCACCAGCATGAAAGGCGATGCCAAGCCCGGCGAGCCAACTGCTGTGAAATCGGCCTTCGGCAAAGCCGCTGACCAGCCCGAATACGGCACCAGCCACATTAGCATCATTGATGCCTACGGCAACGCTTTATCCATGACGACAACAATTGAAGATGCATTTGGCGCGCGCCAAATGGTCAACCCCAACAATCCAGAGATGGGCGGCGGCTTCATGCTCAACAATGAATTGACTGATTTCAACTACGCACCCAACGACGCAGCCGGCAAACCCACTGCCAATCGCGTGCAGCCAGGCAAGCGTCCACGCAGCTCCATGAGCCCGACCATCGTATTCGACAAAGCCGACGGAAAAGTCGTGATGACTGGCGGCAGCCCCGGCGGCGCTTTGATCATTCACTACACCGCCAAGACGATCTACGGCATGCTCAACTGGGGCATGAATGCGCAGCAAGCCATCAACCTCCCCAACTTCGGCGCAGCCGGCGCACCAACTTTGCTTGAAGAAAAGCGCTTCCCCGCATCCACCGTGGACAGCCTCAAAGGTCGTGGCCACGACACGCGCGAGCAAAATATGACCAGCGGCCTGCAAGCGATTGGCCGCGCCAACCTCAACCCCGCTTCTGGCGGCGGCTCAGGCTGGTTTGGCGGCGCAGATCCACGGCGCGAGGGCGTGGTGCGCGGAGATTGATTGATCTTTGCTTTTTATAACGATTTAAGCCGGTAGCCGGCATCAATAAAGCGCGGGGTGCTACTTTTTTGGTAGCACCCCGTTTTTTATTTTGTTAGCCTACTTTGGCTTGCCTCGGTGGCTCGCCCTTGCCGCCGTATTGGCGCATCAGCGGCGCAGCCGCACAATCAACCATGCCATGGCAAGTACGGCGACCAGCAAGATCGCGTTGGAGACCAGCCCGGCAACGATCGCATCTTGGAGACTGACCGAGGCGATTGGCATCGTCGTCGGGAGCATCACGGCTACAAACACGATGCCCAACACCAAGGGGATCAAGCGCCCTGTGACAGCTGCTGTGCGCTGCATGGTAATGACTAAGCCGATGATCAGGCCAATGCGAAAAAGGTCGGTCAATT